>CADBZI010000026.1 GCA_902799015.1 uncultured Lachnospiraceae bacterium
GGCTATCCTGATGACGAATATTTCTTTCTGAAGATCTTCGACATCAGCCGGCGGGACTACGACCGCAACCCTGCATCACACAGAAAATGTGACTGAGCCTCTTATTCAAGACGATGTTTTGTTATTCAGCACAGAGAGTTCTGACTGACGTTATCTCAGGAATGCGCTGTTTACCCAGCCCCAGCTTCCGTTGAAGCATACATAGGTGTAGGTGCAGGGAACACCGCTCAGACCGGTTCCTCTGGTGGTTGCGCCATAGGTGAATACCTGATAGCCCGGCCACAGCTGAGCGATCTCATGATACTGATCCCAAACCGGCTGCGGTCTCAGAGCAAGATATCCGCCGTTGCAGTTGCCGACTGTCATATAGTATCCGGCTCCGCCTATGCCGCCGTTTACATCCTCAAGTTCCTGTCCGTCAATGATAACTTTCTTCTCGTCTGCCATGATTATTTCTCCTTTTTTGAATGTCCGGATGCTCATGCATCAGGACTGTCATTGTATTCACCGAAACTGTTTTTTCCGGTCTGCCTATTGATACGAAGCTCTTCAAGGAAGGGCTAATTTTTTTTGAGTTTTCTTTTTTCTCCTGCCACCCGGGCATGTGAAACAGAATATGCTGCTTTATAAATGGAAGCCGGATTCTCAGAGATCCTCCCGGCCGGGGATCGGCAGCACTTCGATCAGAGTAAGATGATTCCTGTCAATATAGTCTTTTGCCTTCTCCAGTGCGGCTGCACGCGTCACATCCTGCGGAGCGTGTGCGTCGGAACCGAGAATGACACGGTTTCCGACAGCTCCCGCGATCTTCCAGAATTCGGCATTCGGGTAATGCCGGTGTATCTGAATCCCAAGCAGATTGATCTCAAGCGGGATATCCAGCTCTTTTGCCGTTATACACAGGCTTGTCATGGCCTGCCTGTAAACAGACGGATCGCCGGTATAATAGATGAGATCCGGGTGTGCCAGATAAAGATATTTTCCGGTCTTCATAGCACGGATACACTGGCTGCAGTAACTTCTGAGGATGTCCTCACGATCCGTAGGATGTCCGCAATAAGGTGCCCCGACTTCATTTCCGATAAAATGCTGTCCGAGCAGAAGATATTCAATCGGATAGGCCGAGAACATCTCCATCTGTTCGTCGAATAAGTCCGGATAGTATTCCGCCTCCAGGCCAATGTGAATCTCGATGTCATGCCGGTATTCTTCTTTGAGCGCCGAGAGCGTGGAGACATAATCCTCCAGCTGGGACGGGAGCATCCTGACAGTGCTCTCATAGTTCCGGAACGGAACCGGGGCATGGTCTGAGAATCCGAGAATCTTCAATCCGGACCGGATGGCCTGTTCGACATACTCCCTCTCCTGCCCGGAGGCGTGATGACATCTCCATGTATGGGTATGATAGTTCGCAATCATTGTGTCATAATTCTCCTGCTGCGGTCGTATACTCCCTTTTGGGGCATGTGTGCGAAATGAGAAAATGAAAGATACCGTAATCTTTTATCATGAACCGGGCGTGAGGCGCAATGCATTTTCACTTTTTCGTTGTATTCTGCTGATAATTGTGCTATTTTGTTCGGGCATATCCGCGCATACGCCGGATCGGCAGAGGTTTCTGTATCGGTACGCCCGTACGTCTCAGTGGGGAAAAAGATATTTTAACCTCAGCATCATATGACCTCGCAAGGACAAAACGCGAATCCGGGAGACAGGAATGAAGAACAGAAAAGAACATACACAGATTACAAAGCAGCTGCAGGAACTTCTGGAACAGGATGCAAAGCTGAAGGCCCTGGTGGAGAAATCAATCTGCCTGGCCGCTGAGGAAAATCCGGATGAGGTGAAGAATCCGGTCAGAAGCCTTGAGATGCTTTATGATTACATTGATTTTACGCAGACTGTGATGCCATGGGCCTATCTTCCGGAGGAGTGTTTCAAAAATTTTGTCACAAAGACAGATCAGAGCTGCCTTTATATTTATTATCTTCTGGACAGACCGCTTCCGGAGCTTGAACAGCAGCTGCCATTTCGCCCTTCCGTGCAGTTTCTTAAGCCAATCTATCACTGGCTGAAGGATTACAACAATGCATTGAAGGTCTATATGGATTCGGAAGCGTCCTGGAAGGAAGAGTATTATCAGAATCTGTATCAGGACCCGACCTGGCATCTGGATCAGGGCTGGTTTGAGGACCGGTCCAACTGGCATTCTTTCAATGAGTTTTTTTCCAGAAAATTGAGCGATATGGAAAAGATCCGCCCGCTGGCGGGAAGGGATGATGATACCATCGTCGCTTCTCCCGGAGATTCTCTGCCTCAGGGAACATGGGAGATTGATGAGAGAGGCTATTTCTGCTCCGGAGATGTGTATGACGAGCACGGTGTTGTGATCAAGACAAGTGCATTTTTCTCGGTGGACGACCTGCTCGGCGAAAAGGGCAGGAAGTACGCACAGGAGTTTTACGGAGGAACATTGACGCACACCTTCTATAATTTTGACGACTATCACAGATGTCACGCACCGGTCTCCGGGAAGGTGCTGGAGGCTTATGTGATCGGCAACCCGGATGCGGTCGGCGGAATCACAACCTGGGATCCGGAACGCGGCCAGTATGTGCTGGAATCCTGCTTTGCCGGATGGCAGTCTTATGAGACCAGGGGATGTGTGCTGATTGAGACGGACCGGCATGGGCTGTGTGCGGTTCTTCCGGTTGCGCAGGGGCAGGTTTCCAGTGTACACTTTACAGAGAATGTCAAGGTCGGAGAGCGGATCGAAAAAGGAGATGAGCTTGGATACTTTCTTTTCGGCGGCTCAGACTGTGTGATGCTGTTTTCTGCGAAGACCGGGTTTGAACTGACTGCGCAGCCGGCGCCCAGCGATGACACTTACGCGAATGGCTATGAAAAGATTCTCTGCCGTGCGCAATATGGGAGGTTTACGCGGAAATCATAAGGATACAGATTACAGAATCGGCATTCGGAAACAGTAGTCAGCTTATATAGCTTCGCTATGGGAGGAACCAGACATGCGCTACAGAAAACTTGGAAAAACAGGATTGATGGTCAGCGAGATCGGGTTTGGAGGAGAATGGCTGGAGAGGCATGAGGAAGAAGAATCCGTTTCTCTGATGCGCTATGCGCATAGCCAGGGAATTAACATTGTTGACTGCTGGATGCCGGATCCGAAGTCCAGAGACATCATCGGGAAGGCGATGGAGGGCTGCCGTGAGGAGTGGATCGTTCAGGGACACTTCGGATCTACCTATCAGAATGGGCAGTATGTCAGAAGCCGGGATATGAAGCAGGTGATTCCGGCCTTTGAAGACATGATGAGAAGGATGCGGACAGACTATATCGACCTGGGCATGATCCATTATATCGATGCGCAGGAAGAATGGGATCGATGCATGAATTCGGATTTTATCCGCTATGTCACAGACAAGAAAGAAGATGGAACGATTCGTCATATCGGACTGTCCACACACAATCCGAGAATCGCAAAGCTGACGGTGGAAGCAGGATTTATTGAGATGATTCTGTTCTCCATCAATCCGGCGTTTGACATGCGTCCGCCCACGGAAGACCTGGACTCCATGTTCGAAGGATATGATGCGGGCAATTATGCGGGAATTGATCCGGAGAGGGCTGCGCTCTACCAGCTCTGTGAGCAGAACGATGTTGGAATCACCGTTATGAAAGGATTTTTCGGCGGCAGGCTTTTTCAGAAGGAAACCTCACCATTTGGTGTGGCCTTTACGCCGAAGCAGTGCATCCATTATGCGTTAACCAGACCCGGAGTGTGCTCCATTCTGTGCGGATATGATACAACGGAGCAGGTGGATGAGGCGGTGGCCTATGAAACCGCGTCCGAGGAGGAGAAGGACTATGCTTCCGTAATCGCCTCGGCTCCGGTGCACGCTTATATGGGGCAGTGCACCTATTGCGGACATTGCCGGCCATGTCCTGCCAATATTGATATCGCGATGGTCAATAAGTTTTACGATCTGGCCGCTGCGCAGAAAGAAGGAGCGGTTCCGGACAGTGTCCGGGAGCACTACAAAGCGCTCGGAACCACGGCAGGGGCATGTCTGCAGTGCCATGCATGTGAAACCAGATGTCCCTTTGGAGTAAAGGTGGCGGAGCGGATGACAAGAACTGCCGGATTGTTCGGATGCTGAAAAGCTTGGATCGGAAGGAAGTACGATGGAACGACTTGGTTATTACAATGGAACCTATGGCCCGCTGGAGGAAATGACTGTCCCCATGAATGACCGGGTTTCCTGGTTTGGAGACGGGGTATATGATGCCGGGCCATGCAGAAACTACAAGATCTTTGCGCTCAGTGAGCATGTGGACCGGTTTTTCAGAAGTGCTGCGGCGCTGAAGATCGAGATGCCGGTGACGAAGGACGAATTGAAGGATCTTCTGAACCGTCTTGTCAAAGAGATGGATTCCGGCGATCTGTTTGTATACTATCAGGTGACGCGGGGAACGGGAATCCGGAATCATGCCTTCACCCAGGGAGCAGGAAATCTGTGGATTACCCTGAATCCTGCCCGGATCTGTGACGGGAAACAGCCGGTTCGTCTGATTACGACAGAGGATACGCGCTTTTTCCATTGCGACATCAAAACCCTGAATCTGATTCCTTCCGTGATGGCCTCTCAGAAGGCAAAAGAAGCGGGATGTGAGGAAGCAGTGTTTTACCGTCCGGGCGGACGGGTTACCGAGTGCGCGCACAGCAATGTGCATATCCTGAAAAACGGGGTGCTCTATACAGCGCCGACCGATCATCTGATCCTGCCCGGAATTGCGCGGGCGCATCTGCTTCGTGCATGTGCGGCACTGGGCATTCCTTACAAAGAAGAAGCGTTCTCACTGGAGGATCTTTTCTCGGCAGATGAGATTCTTGTTACGAGCTCCAGCAACCTCTGCCTGCATGCGGAGGAGATTGACGCCAGGAAGGTCGGCGGCAAGGATCCCATCCTGTATGAGCGGCTTCGGGAATATGTATTGAATGAATTCTACACACAGACAGAGGCCTGACCGGATCAATCGCAGTTGAAGTCTGAAAAAAACGAAAAAAAGTCCCGGGATCCGGCAAGCAGCCGGACTCCGGGACTTTCTGACAGGGATGCATCCTGGCGCTTTTGGATCAGCCGCGGCGAAAGAGCCGGCGGCGCTCCTGCCGGGCAGCTGTCACAGATCGACAGCACCTGCGTCCTCTTTGTTGATCACATAGTAAGCCTTGCTCTCCTCAGACTTGAGATAGAGATTGAAGTCTTTTACGTCGCCCTTGTGGTTCTTGCTCCAGCTGTCTTTGGCTGCCTTTGCGACATCCGCAACATTGACGGACTTTCCGTTGAACTCAAGGATTACCTTAACTTCTGGTTCTTTTTTGCTTGCCATTGTAAAACCTCCTCACAGATCCCGTCCGATGATGGCCGGGATGAAACGATTGCTACCACGTCATATTACATTTGCATGACAAGGATGTCAATTCTTTGATACCGGAAGAATGTGTTCGTCAAGAAGAATTGTGAATGGGCCGTCGTTGGTCAGCCGCACCTTCATATCGGCGCCGAATACACCTGTCTCAACAATCGGAACCTGCTCCCGGCATCTGGCTGTGATGTAATCATAGAGCATTTTGGCATGACCGGGATCCCCGGCGCCTGTGAAACCGGGACGGTTTCCTTTTCTGCAGTCGGCGTAAAGGGTGAACTGGGAAACCAGAAGAAGAGAACCGCCTACATCCTTCAGAGAAAGATTCGTCTTTCCGTTCTCATCTTCGAAGATGCGAAGACCGATCAGCTTGCGGATATACAGATCTGCTGTCTGCTGTGTATCACTGTCCGTACAGCCGATCAGCACCAGATAACCTTTGTTGATCTTTGCGACAGTCTGTCCGTCGATCTCGACGGATGCGTCCATGACTCTTTGAATCAGAAATCTCATGATAAGTGCTCCTTTCCGGATTCTGTCCGGCTTGTCTGACTTAGTCGGGGAGATCCCGCCTCGCAGGCGTTGGATTAACATACTTCACTCAGCGGCGGGTGACAATCCGCATCTTTACACGCATCATATCACAGGATCGGAAGGATCGAAATAAAAAACGGTTTATGGTAAAATGATGGCGGCAGCATTCGAAACGAAAGGTTTTTGACTATGGCAAAGATAATCGAGCATAATTTCAGAAAAAAAACCGGCCGTGCCGGAAGGGATCTGCTTGCCGGATCCTATGGCTGTTTTATGCAGACGTCAGGAGATATGAGACAGCTTCTGGGGGAAATGGTCATGCAGGCGAGACTGTTTCTTGAGCAGGAGGGGATGGATCCCAGAGATTTTATTCTGAGCGAAACATATCTGAAAGAATACCTGCTGACAGATCTTCGGGATGAGACAGCGCGGCAGGACAACTATGCGGAATTGGTATATGTGAACTGCATGGAGCAGCGGACCGTTGCGGTCTGCCAGTTTGCCGTGCCGGACGGGGACGGACTGCTCATTTCTTATCAGATCTATTCCTTGGATACTGCGGATAATCCGGATAAACGATGGAAGCTGTATAATTTTCATTCCCGATGCTGGATGGAGGATGAAGATGACTGCTTTGATCTGAAACTGCTGCAGTACGAGTATGGTCTGTTTCAGTCCCAAAAGAAGGATTGAACCGCAAACAGTCCTGTGTTAAAATAAAAAAGTTTGAAATTTCAGGAATAAGAAGGCGTCGTAAGTCTGCCGGCGGCAGACTTGAATCATGGAGGATGAACGAATGCCGCGTGATAGAGACAACAACCCGCTGATGCATTCAGTCCGGAAGGGCCCAAGCTGGGGAAAGATCTGGGGAATCACCTTGTGTGTGATTCTTGGGATCGTTGTAGCGGGCAGCGTCGGAATCTACTATTTCGGACACAATATGATCACCAGGATGCATTATCAGGCAGATGAGGATGTCCGGCAGTTTGAAACCCTGCCTGAGCAGGCGCTTCAGGCCGAGACGGAGAAAGAAGCTTCCGGAACGGTTCTGAATGAGTCGGAGCTTGAGAACCTGCACACCCTGATGAATCAGGCGCAGACAGCTCAGGGAGATGATGTGATCATGGACCAGTCTGTCTACAATGTGATCATCGCGGGTGTGGACAGAGATGATGACAGCTGGAACGGAAATGCTGACAGCATGATGCTGGTCTCTTTGAACAATGACAAGAAGCGTGCCAGTGTGATCTCTCTGATGCGCGACACTTATGTGGAGATTCCGGGCCATGACTACAATAAGCTGAATTCGTCCTATGCGTATGGCGGCGGTCCGCTTTTGTGTGATACGGTGGAGGAGAACTACAGGATTCCGGTGGAGCGCTATGCGGCGGTAGACTTTGAGAATCTTGTGGATATTGTGGACGCACTGGGCGGAATAGAGATTGAGTGGACGGCAAATGAGATTGAGGTTGCCAACGGCTACATCAAGGATATGTGCGAGCGTGTCTTTGATATTCCGTATGAAGAACATGCGATCCTTGAGGAGCCGGGAATGATTCACAGTGATGGCGTGCAGGCGGTCGCTTATGCCAGGAACCGATTTGTCGGCAATTCTGACTATACGCGTACCCAGCGTCAGCGCTATGTGATTCAGCAGATGATAGCCAAGATCAAGACCTTAAGCTCTACACAGCTTTTGAGCTTTGTACAGAAGGTGCTTCCTCTGGTGACACATAATCTGCCGGAGAACGAGATCTGGTCTTTGGTATGGGATGCGCCCGATATTCTGAAGTATGAGATTGTCATGGACCGCGTACCCTACGACGGGCAGTATGATGAGATCGATGTGAGCGGCCAGGGGATGCTGGTTCCTCACTGGGATACAACAATCATGCAGATGCACAGAACCATCTACGGAGACGGCTCCGTCAGTGAGAATGCGGACAATGATATGGATACTTCCCAGTATGAGCTGACGGATGAATACATGGAGCTTACCGGCGGAACGGGAACCCTGTTCCCGGAGGGCTTTACCGGCGAGAAAGCGACAGAGAATCAGGAGCAGGAACAGGGACAGGCGGAAGATCAGTCCGGAAGGCTGGGCTGAGCAGCCAGAGTCCTTGAAGTGAAGGAAGGCTCCCTGAGAATAGATTGCAGAAGAGTGGACGATCTGCAGATATTCTCAGGGAGCCTTTTTTGTCCTCCGGAACGCTTTTACAGGAGCGGTATGCCGGCTTCTGCGCAGCGGCGCAGGGTTTCTTCATCCCATACACTGGCCTGAACTTCGCCGATATGGGCGGAACCGAGGATCAGCATGCACAGACGGCTCTGGCCGATTCCTCCGCCGATGGTATAAGGAAGCTCTCCGGCGAGCAATGCTTTGTGGAACGGGAGCAAGCGGCGATCTTCGCAGCCGGCTTCTGTCAGCTGCTTATCAAGGCTCTCCGGGCTGACGCGGATTCCCATACTGGAGAGTTCATAGCTGATCCCGAGTGTGTTGTTCCAGAACAGAATATCACCATTCAGATCCCAGTCATCATAATCAGGCGCTCTGCCGTCGTGCGGCTTGCCGGAGCGGAGCTTCTTGCCGATCTGCATCAGGAAGGTAGTTCCGTTCTCCTTCACAAAAGTATTTTCCCGTTCCTTCGGAGACAGCTCCGGATAGAGATCCTCCAGCTCCTGCGTCGTGATGAAAGTGACCTCCGGCGTATGAAGCGGCAGCTCATAAAGATCCGGGAACTGGGCATGCAGATTCATCTCCGCTGCGCAGACCGCCGATACAATGGCGCGCACCGTACGCTGAAGATATGCAACCGTACGGTCCTCTTTGCGAATCACTTTCTCCCAGTCCCACTGATCGACATAGATCGAGTGGAGATTATCCAGCTCTTCATCGCGGCGGATTGCGTTCATGTCCGTGTAGAGCCCTTTCCCCAGATGAAAGTTGTATTCCTTGAGCGCGAGGCGCTTCCACTTTGCGAGAGACTGAACAACCTGAGCCTGTGTTCCGGTATCCTTGATGTCGAAGGTAACCTTTCGCTCATACCCGTTCAGGTCGTCGTTCAGACCGGTGGATGCCTCAAGAAAGAGCGGTGCGCTGACGCGGTGCAGTTGAAGCGTCGCTGCTAAAGTGTCCGCAAACTGCCGCTTGATCACACCGATGGCTTTCTGTGTGTCATACATGGACAGCAGAGGTTTGTAACCGTCCGGGATATAGATATTGCTCATTTGCCTGGTCCCTCTTTTCCTGTTATACTGATTAACGTTTTTACATAACAGTGATTATAAGTGCAGCACGCTCTTTTTGTAAAGAAATCGTTTACGGAAATCGCAGGTTCTGCAGATAAAAACCCGGAAACGCATCACAAGGCATCTGCAGGCATCCGTAAGCAGTAAGTCTGCTTACAAAACTTCGTTATGGGAGTAGAACAGGCAATATGGCGAGAGCAGTAAAAAAAGAAAAGCCTTCCGGAGCGAAGGAGCTTCGCGAAGACATCCGGCAGAAGCATTTTCGCCGGGTGTATCTGCTCTATGGAGAGGAAGAATACCTGGTGCGGCAATACAGGCAGGAACTGATTAAGGCTGTCTGCGGGGAAGAAGATTCGATGAATCTCAACATTCATCGCGATGATCATCTTGACTGGAGTACGATTCAGGACGAAATCCTGTCCATGCCGTTTTTTGCGCAGTACCGGATGGTGGTGCTCGATGATACGAAGCTGTTCCGGTCCGGACGAAAGACGGATTCCGGCGCGAAGGAAGAGGCAGAAGAGGCCGGGGACGCCATCGGGGATATGTCAGACAGTGCGGAGGAGCGAAACGGGTCTGATGACGCCGGCTTAAGTGCCGCGATCGCGTCCTTTCTGCCAAGGATTCCGGAGACTACGGTTGTCCTGTTTACGGAACGGCCGGATGAGAAGAAGCCTGGCGGACAGAAGGGAAAGAGCAGTGTTGACAGAAGAGGAAAGCTCTTCAAGTCTGTCGCAAAATGCGGCCTGGCAGCAGAGTTCTCTACGCCGGATGAGCAGGAGCTGCGGAAATGGGTTTTAGGAAAGCTTGGCGCTGAGAAGATCCGGATTACGCAGGAGACCCTGAATGTCTTTTTCTCCATGACCGGAACAGATATGTCCCACATTCATACGGAGACACAGAAGCTGATCTCCTTTGCCGGACCGGGCGGAGTGGTGCGGACGGAGGATGTTGCCGCGCTTACTTCGGAGATCCTGGAGGGGAAGATCTTTCGTATGCTGGATCTGATCTCACAGCATGACAGAAAAGGGGCGCTGGAGCTCTATCAGGATCTGCTGCTTCTAAAGGAACCGCCGGGGAAGATTCTTTCTCTGCTTACGCGCCAGTTTGATCAGCTTCTGCTTGCAGCTTCCATCCTGGAAGACGGCGGCTCTGTGATCCGTGTCATGGAGACGCTCGGTGTGCAGAGGTGGCAGGCGGATAAGATTGTGCGTCAGGCCAGGGGATTCTCCTGCCCTATGCTGAGGGAGGCACTGGCAGAGTGCGCCCGCATACAGGCGAAAGCCCAGAGCGGGCATATTGATATGAGACTGGGACTGGAATTGCTGATTCTCCGGTTTTCCCGCGCAGGGCGGCAGACGGATCAAAGATAAGGCCGAAGACAAGGCTGAAAACAAGGCTGCAATGAGTGGAACCGGAGCCTGAACTGTGATACAAACGGCAATCAAAAAAACGCACCGGGATGACGGTCCGGTGCGTTTTCAAATTCAGATCTGTCAGCTCAGCCGATGCGGTTCACCGCATTCGCCAGACGGGAGACCTTGCGGGAAGCGGTATTCTTATGCAGAACACCCTTCTTCGCAGCCTTGTCGATCACAGAAGTTGCATTCAGCAGCTCCTTCGCAGCAAGCTCCTTGTCAGATGCCTCAACAGCTGCCAGCACCTTCTTGGAAGCAGTCTTGATGGAAGACTTGATCGACTTGTTTCTTTCCTGTCTGATCCTGCTGGTCAGAACACGTTTCTTCGCGGACTTAATGTTTGCCAAAACGTACACCTCCAAAATAGATTTTATCTTTGATCTTAATTCATTCGTGCTTGAAAGACGGACACGGACGTTTCAGGCACACATACGGTGGTATTCTAATCCGCATGCCGGCAAAAGTCAACATCTTATTGCTGTTTTCCGCTGCCTTCTTATTCCTTCTTATTCCGGTTTTCCGCCACCTTCATTCTTGATGTTTTCATTTCGTTCATGTAGACTAATACTGCTTTGTTTCTGTACACAGAAGCGGGAAACTCCCGTATCGGAAAAGACCTGGAGGGAAATCTTTTTGTCTGAGATTGAGATCAGTAAGATTCGAAACTTTTGTATTATCGCGCATATTGACCATGGAAAGTCCACACTTGCGGACCGGATCATAGAGAAAACAGGACTTCTGACGAGCCGTGAGATGCTTGCCCAGGTTCTTGACAATATGGATATTGAGAGAGAGCGGGGCATCACGATCAAGTCCCAGTCTGTCCGGATCATTTACCATGCAAAGGACGGGGAGGAGTATATCCTTAACCTGATTGATACTCCCGGGCATGTGGACTTTAATTATGAGGTTTCCCGTTCTCTGGCAGCGTGTGACGGTGCGGTTCTTGTTGTTGACGCGGCACAGGGGATCGAAGCGCAGACGCTGGGAAATGTTTATCTGGCGCTGGACCATGATCTGGAGATTCTTCCGGTCATCAACAAGATTGATCTTCCCAGCGCCGATCCGGACCGGGTGGCGTCGGAGATTGAAGATGTGATCGGACTCGACTGCGAGGACGCACCGCGCATTTCCGCCAAGACAGGACTGAATGTGGATCAGGTGCTGGAGGCGATTGTGGAAAAGCTTCCTGCTCCGTCCGGGGATTCGTCAGCGCCGCTGAGTGCCCTGATCTTTGACTCTCTCTACGACCCTTACCGCGGCGTGATTGTCTTCTGCCGTCTCTTTGACGGTACCCTGAAGAAGGGAATGAAAGTCAGGATGATGGCGACCGGAACCACGGCGGAGGTTGTCGAAGTAGGTTATTTCGGACCGGGACAGTTTATTCCGTGCGACAGCCTGGAAGCCGGGATGGTCGGATACTTCACCGCCTTTTTGAAAAATGTTAAGGATACCAGGGTCGGCGATACGGTGACCGATGCTCAGCGGCCCTGCGATCAGGCCCTTCCCGGATATAAGGATCCGCTTCCGATGGTTTACTGCGGCGTCTATCCGGCGGACAGCGCACGCTATCAGGACCTGAGAGATGCCCTGGAGAAGCTGCAGCTCAATGATGCATCCTTGCAGTTTGAACCGGAGACGAGTGCGGCCCTGGGCTTCGGATTCCGCTGCGGATTCCTCGGACTGCTTCATCTGGAAGTCGTCCAGGAGAGGCTGGAGAGAGAGTATAATCTGGACCTGGTCACCACCGCTCCAGGAGTCATCTATAAGGTACACAAGACGGACGGCACCTGCTTTGACCTGACCAATCCCTCGAATCTGCCCGATCCGTCCGAGATCGAATACATGGAAGAGCCGGTGGTCGCGGCGGAGATCATGGTCACGACAGAGTATATCGGACCGATCATGCAGCTGTGCCAGGAAAGAAGAGGCATCTACAAGGAGACGGAATACATCGAGTCGGGGCGTGCGCTGCTCCGGTATGACATGCCGCTGAACGAAGTGATCTATGATTTCTTTGATGCGCTGAAGAGCCGTTCGAGAGGATATGCTTCCTTTGATTATGAACTGAAGGAATACACCAGAAGCAGCCTGTGCAAGCTGGATATTCTGGTGAACCGGGAACAGGTGGACGCACTTTCCTTTATTGTATTCGAGGGCAGTGCCTATGAACGCGGCAGGAAGATGTGCGAGAAACTGAAGGAGGAGATTCCCAGACAGCTGTTTGAGATCCCGATTCAGGCTGCGGTAAACGGCAGAATCATTGCCAGGGAAACCGTACGTGCCCTGCGCAAGGATGTCCTGGCCAAATGCTACGGCGGAGATATCACCAGAAAGAAGAAGCTTCTGGAGAAGCAGAAAGAAGGCAAGAAGCGCATGAGGCAGGTGGGCTCTGTTGAGATTCCGCAGAAAGCTTTTATGAGTGTTCTGAAGCTGGATGAGCAGTAAAAAAAGATTCGGCAAAGCTGCCGGGGTGAGGTGCCCGAATGGAAAAAAGAGAGCTTGGTATCTACGTGCATATTCCATTCTGCGCCCGCAAATGTGCATACTGTGATTTTCTGTCATTTCCGGCGGGGAAAAATGTGCAGCAGGATTACTTTTACGCACTTCAAAAAGAGATTGCTTCCTTTGTCCCCTCCGGGGACTATGAAGCAGTCTCTGTTTATTTTGGAGGGGGAACCCCGAGCCTTCCGGACCCCGGGCAGATTGCGTGGACACTGGATGTCATACGGGAAACATTTGCGGTAAGAAAGGACGCGGAGATTACTATTGAATGCAATCCGGGAACGCTGGACCGGCATCGCCTTGAGACGTACAAAAGAGCCGGCTTCAACCGCCTCAGCATAGGGCTTCAGTCGGCGGACAACACACTTCTTGAGACACTGGGGAGAATTCATACCTTTGAGACCTTTCGCAGGGAATACCGCCAGGCACGGGAGGCCGGATTTGACAACATCAGTATTGATCTGATGTACGGTCTTCCGAATCAGACGCTTTCCTCCTGGAAGGATACCCTGGAAAAGATCACGGAACTGGACCCGGAGCATGTGTCTGCCTACAGCCTGATCGTAGAAGAAGGAACGCCCTTCTGGGACAGATATCATGAGGATGATGAGGAGAAGCGCAGGGGAGGCAGACCGCTGTTTCTTCCGGATGAGGAGACGGAAGGGCAGATGCTTGAACTCTTAAAATCCTCACTTTTAGATATCGGCATATGTCGATATGAGATCTCCAGCTACGCGAAGCCGGGATATGAAAGCCGTCACAATACTGGCTACTGGCTCAAGCGCGAGTATGCAGGCTTCGGGCTTGGCGCGTCAGGACAGATCCGGGACTTCAGGTACAGGAATCCGTCACGGCTCGAGGGGTATCTGAACCATGCACAGCCGGACGGATATGTGGAAGAGAAGACGTTTTTGTCCGGCGAGGATGAGATCAGCGAGACGATGATCCTGGGCCTTCGCATGATCCGCGGGGTAGATCTTCAGCGTTTTGAAGAGCGGTTTCATGTGCGGGCGGAGGATCTTTTCAAAGACGTGATCGACAGATTCCGGAAGGCAGGCCTTCTGGAGATTACCGATCATCACCTGCACCTGACGGACCGCGGATTGGATGTGAGCAATCTGGTGATGTGCGAATTTCTGTGAGAGAAAGACAGGATGCGTTTCAGAAGAGGAGACTTACCACATAATCATGGATCTCCAGATAGGTGTTTGTTGAAAAATGCAGGCCGTCTACTGTCTCAAAGCCTTCTGTCTTCAGATAAGAAGCGGAATCAATGTACCTGCTTCCGAATTCTTCTTTGAGCTTCACATTCATCCTTGCCACATTCAGGCTGTTGATATCGTCAAATACCGATTCGTTTACCTGCCCGTCCTCGATCAGGAATTCTTCATCGAGGGGGTTCACGGACAGAATGTAGAAGTCCGTATCCGGATGTTCCCGGATTACATCCCAGTAAGCGACAACATATTCATCCACCAGCTGCGGGTCATTCACTCCGAAATTCAGCACGACAGGAACATCCGGATGCTCCGCAATCGCATCGGACATCTCGGACATACCTTCCTCGCGGAACCATCTGACGCCTTCTCCGACTTTCCCTACAAAGAGATCCTCATCCGGGCGCTCGACCTTGTGCAGCGCATTTCCGAGACCGAGTGTGCGGGAATCCCCGACCCAGATGATCTGGTGCTCCTTCACCCGGGAAGGCAGCTGGGCAAAGTGTCTGACGGACTCGGAGAACGGCTCGGTTTCCGTCAGCATACTCTCCGGCTGCGTGCCGCCGTCCGGAAGTGTTTCATTGCCGGGAGTGTGCCCGGAAGAATCTGCTGTGCTGCCTTTTTCGCCGGATGCGGAACCGCTGCCGGATTCTGCACCGGCTTGTTCCGTAGAGAACAGAAAGCCCGTGAACAGTTCAGACTGTTTTTCATTGTCCGTCTGCCCCAGCCCGCCGGGAATGAAGAAAGCGAGGGCGATCAGAAGAACAATACCCAGTATGCAGGCAATGACAGCGAGCAGAATTGTTTTGCGCATGAAAGACTCCTGTATCGAAACCAGTCATTCAAGTCTGCCACCGGCAGACTTGCGCCCGAGCGCGCGGCGCTGCAAGCGCCTTCCTCTGCGCGCTCGTGGCATCCGCCGGAGGCTGCTCTCAGTGGGGGATTGACACCCGCCACTGAGATAGGAGTGTTTCCCACCGCCCGTAGAGGCGGGGGTCACCCCCACTGAGATGTAACGTACTCATCATAGCACAAATTGTTCTTTTTTTTTTCACAAATTCATGTTGACAAACAAAGAGGGTGGTCTTATGATAGGCCATAGATGTTAGCACTCCAACAATTCGAGTGCTAACAGAGAGAAGAGAGGAGGTACCGGCATGGATATGGAATTGGATGACCGGAAGTGGACGATCCTGAAAGCCATCATACAGACTTATCTGGATACAGGCGATCCCGTCGGATCCCGGACGATCTCAAAGATGTCGGATCTGAACCTCAGCTCGGCAACGATTCGCAATGAGATGAGTGATCTGGAAGAGATGGGGCTGATTATTCAGCCGCATACTTCGTCAGGAAGGATTCCATCCGATAAAGGCTACAGGTTATATGTAGACCGTCTGATGGAGGAAAAGGAGGCTGAGGTCTCCCAGATGCGGAATCTCATGATTTCCCGTGAGGACAAGATGGAGATGCTTCTCAAGCAGATCGTTCGTTACCTTGCGGTGAATACGAATTACGCAACGATGATCACCAGTCCGCAGTATCACAAGACGAAGCTGAAGTTTATCCAGCTTTCGATTGTCGATGAAGACCAGATTCTCGCGACCATCGTGACAGAGGGGAATGTGGTGAAGAACCGGATCATTCATCTGCAGCACGGGCTGCAGCGTGATCAGATCCTGCAGCTGAACATTCAGCTGAATTCCAGACTAAACGGACTGACGATTGATCAGATTAATCTGGCGACGATCGCCAAGCTGAAGCAGGAGGCGGGAATTCAGTCAGATCTGATCTCCCAGGTGCTGGATGCGGTGGCAGATGCGATCAGTCAGGAAGAGGACATCGAGGTATACACCAGCGGTGCGACGAATATTTTCCGGTATCCGGAGCTGTCCGCTGACACGGATAAGGCAAGCGGTCTGATCCATGCAGGTTGCGATCGGCTCAGAACTGGGAAATGAAAACCTCAGAGACTGCAGCGTTGTGACAGCCAGCTATGACCTGGGAGACGGCATGTACGGCCGCATCGGCATCGTGGGTCCGAAACGAATGGACTATGACAAGGTTGTCGGCATTCTGAAGGATCTGACCGGACAGCTGGATGAGGTGTACCGGAGAAACGGAGAGAGTTAGCAGGCCAGACGGAAGAGAGCTCGGTGAAAATGAAAATCGGAGGAAGCTATGGCAGAAGAGACAAGCAAAGAAACAATCGCCGGAATTGAGCCGGAGGAAGAAAACCTGAACGGCTGTGAACCGGAGCAGCAGGCAGAAGAAACGGCTGAGCCGGCAGAGGAAGCCGGGAAGCAGGAAGAGGAAGAAACTCTGCAGCAGCCGGATGCGCCGGAGGATGATGTTGTAGACGGTATCTTCACGCAGGAAGAGGAGAACACCGGGAAGAAGTCCTTCTTTAAGAAAAAGAAAGACAAAAGGGATGAGAAGATCGCGGAACTCACGGATCAGGTGAAGCGGCAGATGGCGGAGTTCGATAACTTCCGGAAGCGCTCAGAGCGGGAAAAGAGCCAGATGTTTGACCTTGGAGCAAAGAGCGTGATCGAGAAGATTCTCCCTGTAATCGATAATTTCGAGCGGGGACTGGCACAGGCGCCGGACATGACAGATCCGTTCGTGGAAGGCATGGAAAAGATCTACAAATCAATGCTTCAGGAACTCGAGGCGATCGGGGTGAAACCGATTGAGGCTGAGGGAAAGGAATTTGATCCGAATCTTCACAATGCGGTGATGCATGTTGAGGATGATTCGCTGGGCGAGAACATTGTCGCTCAGGAACTGCAGAAAGGATATACCTATCATGACTCGGTTGTCCGCCACAGTATGGTGAAGGTGGCGAACTGAGACAAACAGTAAGTTATCTTACAAAACTTCGTTATGTAAGGAGGATTATTATGGGAAAGATTATCGGAATTGATCTGGGAACAACCAATAGCTGCGTGTCCGTTATGGAAGGCGGCAAGCCAACTGTAATTGCCAACGCGGAAGGTTCAAGAACAACACCGTCTGTCGTTGCATTTACAAAGAATGGGGAGAGACTTGTCGGAGAGCCCGCAAAGAGACAGGCTGTCACAAACTCTGACCGTACCATCTCTTCCATCAAGAGACATATGGGATCCGACTTCAGAGTGGACATTGATTCCAAGAAGTATTCTCCGCAGGAGATCTCTGCTATGATCCTGCAGAAGCTGAAGGCGGATGCGGAAGCTTACCTCGGTGAGAAGGTTACGGAAGCGGTAATCACCTGCCCGGCCTACTTCAACGATGCGCAGAGACAGGCAACCAAGGATGCCGGTAAGATTGCCGGATTGGATGTCAAGCGTATCATCAATGAGCCGACCGCTGCTGCGCTTGCCTACGGCCTTGACAATGAAAAAGAGCAGAAGATCATGGTCTATGACCTTGGCGGCGGCACGTTCGATGTCTCCATCATCGAGATCGGCGACGGCGTGATCGAGGTTCTTGCGACGAACGGAAACAACCGTCTGGGCGGTGATGACTTCGACCAGAGAATCACGGACTACATGATTCAGGACTTCAAGAACAAGGAAGGCATCGACCTTGGCAAGGATAAGATGGCGCTGCAAAGACTCAGGGAAGCTGCCGAGAAGGCGAAGAAGGAACTGAGCTCTGCGACCACTACGAACATCAACCTGCCGTTCATTACGGCAAATGAGACCGGCCCGAAGCATTTTGAGATGGATCTGACGAAGGCGAAGTTCGACGAGCTGACCAGCGACCTGGTTGACGCGACTGCGGATCCGGTTCGCAAGGCTTTGGCTGATGCGGGCATCACGGCTTCTGAACTCGGTAAGGTTCTGCTGGTAGGCGGCTCAACCCGTATTCCGGCGGTTCAGGATAAGGTTAAGGCGCTGACCGGTCAGGAACCGAGCAAGACGCTGAACCCGGATGAGTGCGTTGCAATCGGTGCCGCGATCCAGGGCGGAAAGCTCGCAGGAGATGCAGGTGCCGGCGACATCCTTCTTCTGGATGTCACGCCGCTGTCTCTGTCGATCGAGACGCTGGGCGGCGTTGCCACAAAGCTGATCGAGCGCAACACGACGATCCCGACCAAGAAGAGCCAGATCTTCTCCACCGCGGCGGATAATCAGACTGCTGTCGACATTCATGTTGTACAGGGTGAGAGACAGTTTGCCCGCGATAACAAGACGCTTGGACAGTTCCGTCTGGATGGAATCCCGCCTGCAAGGAGAGGCGTTCCGCAGATCGAGGTTACCTTTGATATTGACGCGAACGGCATCGTGAATGTCTCCGCGAAGGATCTCGGTACCGGAAAGGAACAGCACATCACCATCACATCCGGCTCCAACATGTCGGACGATGAGATCGACAAGGCAGTCAAGGAAGCGGCCGAGTACGAGGCGCAGGATAAGAAGCGCAAGGAAGGCATCGACACGAAGAACGATGCTGACGCGATCGTATTCCAGACCGAGAAGGCAATGGAAGAAGCGGGAGCCGCACTCGATGCGTCTGACAAGGCAGCTGTCGAGGCAGATCTGAAGGCACTGAAGGAAACGATTGCGAAGTGCGGCGATGAGCTGACGGACGATCAGATCAATGAACTGAAGGCCGGAAGAGAGAAGCTGATGAGCAGCGCGCAGAAGCTGTTCGAGAAGCTCTACCAGCAGCAGGCGGCCCAGCAGCAGGCAGGACCGCAGGCGGGTCCGGGACCGGAAGCGAATGCAGGCGGCACGGCGGATGACGATGTGGTCGACGGAGACTACAGAGAGGTCTGACAGAAAAAAAAGGACTTGACTTGAATCAGGTCTGCGCGGAAGTACTCCGCGCAGACCTTTACGGCGCGCAAAGCCGCGCACGAAACAGGGAACCGTGCGCACTGCGTTTGCAAAAAAAAACAGGAACGCGCGCGTTGAACCGCGTGTGAAGTAGGGAGTTATATGGCAGACAAGAGAGATTACTATGAGGTGCTGGGCGTTGACAAAAACGCTGACGAGGAAACTCTGAAGAAGGCATACCGGAAGCTCGCCAAGAAGTACCATCCGGATATGAACCCGGGGGACGACAAGGCCGCGGAGAAGTTCAAGGAGGCCTCTGAGGCCTATGCGGTTTTGAGCGATCCGCAGAAGAGACAGCAGTATGATCAGTTTGGTCACGCAGCGTTTGAGCAGGGCGGCTTTGACGCCGGCGGGTTTGACTTTTCCGATATCTTCGGCGGTATGGGCGGCATGGGTGACATCTTCTCCGACCTGTTTGGCGGAGGAAGGCGTTCGCGCAATCCGAACGCACCGATGCAGGGAGCAAATGTCCGCACCCGCGTGTCAATCTCATTTGCGGATTCCATCTCCGGATGCACCAGGAATGTCGACGTGGTGCTGAAGGATGAGTGCACCAACTGTCACGGGACCGGCGCGAAGCCGGGTACCGCGCCGAAGATCTGTCCGAAATGTCACGGATCCGGACAGGTTACGATGCGCCAGCAGACTATGTTCGGCATGATGCAGTCAACCCAGCCCTGTCCGGACTGCCGCGGAACCGGTAAGATTATTGAACAGCGCTGTCCGAACTGCGCGGGAAGCGGGTATACCTCAAGCCGCAAAAAGATTGAGGTCACCATTCCCGCCGGCATTGACGACGGGCAGAGTATCCGGATCCGCGAGAAGGGCGAGCCCGGGATCAACGGAGGTCCGAGAGGAGACCTTCTGGTGGAGGTCCGTGTCGCTTCCGATCCGAATTTTGTCCGCCAGGATATGGATATCTTCTCAAATGTGGAGATCTCCTTTGCGCAGGCGGCTCTGGGCGGCGATCTGAGAATCCGGACGGTGGACGGAGACGTGATCTATACGGTCCGTCCGGGAACGCAGTCCGGAACGCGCGTACGGCTGAAAGGAAAGGGCGTGCCGAGCGTACGCAGCAGGGATGTCCGGGGAGACCACTATGTGACTCTGACGATCAGAACACCAAACCGTCTGAGCGAGGAAGCGAAGGAGGCGCTCAGAAAGTTCGATGAACTGACAGGAAACAGCCTGAATTCCGTTGCGGGAGAAGAGCCGAAGAAGAAAAAGAAGTCCTTTCGCGAGAAGATGAAGGAGGCCTTTGACGGCGATTAAAACCGCAGGATTGTTCAAGTATACGGTTGGTCTACCCGAAAGGAACAGATCCGGCTGCCTGACACTGCATGATGTCAGACAGCCGGTTTTTTCTGTGCTGAGAGGCCGGCCTGGCTGAGAGATCGGCTCAGCTGAGAGGCCGGCCTGGCTGTGTCATACAGGAATCTGTCCGATTTGTCTTTGCGCGCGGAAACGGTCATGCTATAATGATGGGACACTTATAAACAAATCCGGAGACCCTTCCGGAGAAAGGACAGGTAATGATATGTATTGCTGCAGAAAAGTAACGGATGACCTGATCTGGGTTGGCGCGAATGACAGGCGGCTGGCCATGTTTGAGGGCGTGTATTCCGTTCCGCGCGGTGTATCCTACAATTCCTATCTGCTTCTGGATGAGAAGACGGTCCTGTTTGATACCGTAGATGCGGCGGTAGGCACCGTATTCTTTGAGAATGTGGAATACGCGCTTTCCGGAAGACACCTAGACTATATCGTCGTCCATCATATGGAGCCGGATCATAGTGCGACCCTGGAGGAGCTGGTGCGCCGTTATCCGAATGTCAGAATCATCTGCAACCAGAAGCTTGCGGTGATGATGAAGCAGTATTTCACCTTCGATGTGGACGCGATGTGCCAGATCGTGAAGGAGGGAGACACCTTAAGCTGCGGAGCCCATACCCTTACGTTTGTGAATGCCCCGATGGTCCACTGGCCGGAAGTCATGATGACCTACGATACCACAAGCAAGGCGCTGTTTACCGCAGACGCGTTCGGAACCTTCGGCGCCACGAACGGAGCGCTGTTTGCCGATGAGGTGGACTTTGCGCACGACTATCTGGATGAGGCAAGAAGGTATTACACGAATATCGTCGGAAAGTACGGCACTCAGGTGAGCGCTGTTCTGAAGAAGGCAGGAGGGCTGGAGATCAGCTATCTGTGCCCGCTTCACGGCTTCGTGTGGAGAAAGAATATCGGCGATATCGTGAATATCTATCAGCATTGGGCGACCTATACACCGGAGGAGACGGGCGTTGTGATTGCCTATGCATCCGTCTACCATCATACGGAGAACGCGGCGGAGTGTCTCGCGGTCCGTCTCAGGGAGAAGGGGATCAAGACCTGCATGTTTGATGTCTCGGTTACGCCTGCCAGCGAGATTGTCGCGGCGGTGTTCCGCTACAGCCATCTGGTGCTCGCCTCCACGACCTACAACGCGGGAATCTTCGTCCAGATGGAAAGCTTCCTCCATGACCTGGCGGCTCATAACATCCAGAACCGCATTGTCGCCCTCATCGAGAACGGCTCCTGGGCGCCGACCAGCGGTAAGCTCATGAGAGGGATCATGGAAGGCTGCAGGAACATGACCATCCTGAATGAGTCCCTGACAATCAAGTCAGCGCTGAAGGAGGAGCAGCTTACACAGCTGGATGCCATCGCGGATGCGATCGACGCGACGATTGAGAAGAAGACGGAAGTGACGCCCATCGAGCCGGCTGCGGCTGCAGAAGCGGTACAGACTTATCAGCCTGTACTGGACGCGGCGGCCATGTTCAAGCTCAGCTATGGCCTGTTTGTCCTGACTGCGAAAGACGGACAGAAGGACAACGGATGCATCATCAATACGGCATCTCAGGTTACGGCGGAGCCGAACCGGGTCACGATTGCCGTGAATAAAAACAATTACACCCATGACATGATCAAAAAGACGGGTGTATTCAATGTCTCGATTCTGTCACAGGATGTGACCTTTGACACCTTCCGGCATTTCGGCTTCCAGAGCGGAAGGGATACCGACAAGTTTGCCGGGTATGCCGATGCCGAAAGATCCGCAAACGGTCTGTATTATCTGACCAAAGGAGTCAATGCGCTGATCAGCGGCAAGGTGATTCAGGAGATCGAGTTTGAGACGCATACCCTGTTTGTCGCCGAGGTGACAGAGTGCAGAATCCTCAGCGATGAGGCCAGCGTCACCTATGCGTATTACTTTGAGCACATTAAGCCGAAGCCGCAGCCGGCGGCGGAAAAGCAGATTGGCTGGGTCTGCAAGATCTGCGGCTATGTCTATGAGGGAGAGGATCTTCCGGAGGATTTCATCTGCCCGCTGTGCAAGCATCCGGCGAGTGATTTCGAGAAGCTGCAGTAAGCAGGGGGAAAAGACACCTGCCATGACGCATCAGAATTCATAGTGACAGGCTTGAGCGTCCATGGTATACTTTCACATACAGAAGCGGCAGAGCAGTGGCTGTGCCGCTTTTTTAAAGGAATCAAAATAAGGAGGACGGAAACGATGAAGAAAGTTTGTGATCTTTGCGGCTGGGAGTACAACGAAGAAGAAGGATATCCGGATGGCGGAATCGCACCGGGAACCAAGTGGGAAGACATTCCGGATGATTTTGTATGTCCGCTCTGCGGCGCCGGGAAGGATGAATTCAGCGACGCTGACTGAGACACAGGAAAGGATGCATTCAGCTGCGCCCGCTGAGGCGCCGGACTGAAGGAACGAAAGACGATGACCGCGCGGTCAAAGCGCTGCCGTGGCAGCCGCGCGGTCCTATTTTCATGTCCTGCTGAGGGAAGGAAGGATTATGGACGATCATATACGATTGCAGACACTGGACTGGGAGGCCTATACGAAATGCGCGCGGCGCGCTGCCGCGGATGGAATCGTTCTTCTTCGCAATGAGAAGGAGGTGCTGCCGCTGACGGAGGGAGAGAGGGTTTCTCTGTTCGGACGCGGACAGCTCACCTACTACAAGAGCGGAACCGGGTCGGGCGGCATGGTGAATGTCAGCCATGTTACCGGTATCCGGGAAGCGCTGGAGAAAGAGGCGGGTATTGTCCTGAATCAGGAGCTGCTGAATCTGTATGACCGGTGGAATGAGGAGAACCCGCCTGTTACCGGAAAGGGATGGGGGGATGATCCCTGGTCCCAGGCAGAGATGCCGCTTACCCGGGAGATTGCCATACAGGCCGCGGAGCAGTCTGATACTGCCATCTGTATTCTTGCCCGCACTGCAGGCGAGGACAGGGACGCGGAAGAGAAGCCGGGATCCTTTCTGCTGTCGGAAGAAGAAACCAGGATGCTGGAACTGGTGCGGGAGCATTTTGACAGGATGATCGTCCTTCTGAATGTCGGATCGGTGATCGACATGTCCTTTGTTCCCCGGATCCGGCCGGAAGCGGTTTTGTACGTGTGGCAGGGCGGAATGACCGGCGGACTTGGTGTCGCGGATGTTCTGACCGGAAGGGTAAGCCCGGGCGGTCACCTTACGGATACCATTGCAAAGAGTCTTTCGGATTATCCTTCCTCCGCGAATTTCGGCGTGGGAGATGCCGAGCTCTATACAGAGGACATCTATGTCGGCTACCGCTACTTTGAATCTGTCGCCCGGGACCGGGTGCTGTATCCCTTTGGATTCGGCCTGACCTATACCACCTTCACGATGGAATCCGGCAAGGTTGTGACGAAGGAAAAGACGGTGGGCAGCAGGCTGTCCATTGATTTCGAAACGGTTGTGACCAACACCGGTGCAAGAAGCGCAAGACAGGTCGTACAGGTCTATGCGCGATGCCCGCAGGGGGAGCTGGGCAAGAGTGTCCGGGTGCTGGTCGATTTCAGAAAAACCAGACTGCTGGAGCCGGGGCAGAGCCAGACGATCACGTTCGAGATCCCCGTCAGCCGGTTCGCCTCGTATGACGATTCGGGCGCAACGAAGGATCCCGGCTGCTGGGTGCTGGAGACGGGGCGGTATGATCTGTTCGTCGGAGATAATGTGCGGGACGCGGTCTGCATTACCGGGGAAAGCGGCGCATTTGAAATCTCCGGAAACTGGCCGATCGAACAGACGAAGGAGGCCTGCGCCCCTGTCAGGCAGTTCCGGCGGATGGTCATGCGCGGCAGCGAGTCAGACGGTCCGGACACTGCCTCTTATATCGAGCGGCCTGATGCCGAAGATTATGCGGCTGCCAGAGCGATGGAGCTGCGGTCTGCCGCATTGGCCGGCCAGCCGAAGAGAGGCGGCAGCGACCTGGAGGAAGGCTGCGCGGGTGCGGATCTGAGCGCGGATCCCGTGTTGCGGATCGACTATGAGGACGTCCCGGTCCGTTCGATTGACAACGAGAAACGGATCTATGAGGAGCTGCCGGGCGAATATCCTTATCAGGTAGGAGATCTGAAGCTGACGGATGTCAGGGAAGGAAGATGCAGCCTGGAAGACTTCATCGCCCAGCTGACGGATACCCAGCTGTTCGAGATCGTCCGCGGAGAAGGAATGGGAAGTCCTCTCGTCACACCGGGAACGGCAGCGGCATTTGCAGGAGTCAGCGAAAAGCTCCGGGAGCGGGATATCCCCGCGCTGTGCTGTTCGGACGGTCCGAGCGGCATGCGGCTCGACTGTGGGGACCATGCGTTTTCCCTCCCGAGCGGCACCTGTCTGGCGTGTACATTTGACCCGGAGCTGAATACGGAGCTGTTCTCCTATCTGGGACTGGAGATGGTAAAGAACCGGGTGGACTGCCTGCTCGGCCCCGGCATCAATATTCACAGAAACCCGCTGAACGGGCGCAACTTTGAGTATTTTTCCGAGGATCCCTACGTGACAGGTGTCATTGCCGCCGCCCAGCTGAAGGGACTGAAGCAGCATGGCGTGACAGGCGTTCTGAAGCATTTCGCGGCAAATAACCGTGAGGCGGGACGCAGAAGCCTGGACAGTGTTGTTTCCCCCAGAGCGCTTCGGGAGATCTATCTGCGCGGATTCGAGATTGCGGTCCGGGAAGGCATGGCAGATGCCATTATGACTTCCTACGGACTTCTGAACGGGGTGCATACCTCCTCCCTGTATGATCTGACTACCACGATTCTGCGCGAGGAATGGGGATTTGACGGGATCGTGATGACGGATTGGTGGGCCTCCTTCAGCCCCGGCGGCCTGATTGAAAAAACACTCGGCCAGGGATCGGACGGAGAGAGCGCTGACGGATCGGACGATCCAATTGATGAAGCGCAGCTGACAGAGGATCTGATGGCAGGGCTGATCAGAGATTTCAGCACAATGGTGCGCGCCCAGAATGATCTTTATATGGTGATACCGGACGGTGAAAGACTCGGAAGCAGTCGGGAGGCCGGCAAGGATCTGGAGGGCAGATACGCGGACAAGGAGGAAGCGAAGGCTCTTGGCATATCGAGAGATCCGCGCTTTCGGGGGAATCTGGCGGATGCGGTTGCCGAAGGCCGTCTGACCCGCGGCGAGCTTCAGAGAAGCGCGCTGAACATCTGCAGATTCGCGTTGAAGAGCGAAGCGATGCGGAGGCTGTGCGGAGAAGGAACAACAGTTGAGGTGGTCAATGCGCCTCAGGACGAGAATCTGGACGCGGTTGCAGAGGTGAAGTTCGAAAGGATTCCGCCGGAGGGCCTGAAGATGGATCTGTCAGGTCTTGCATGCGCGAAGGGGGATGACAGTCTGCTGGGCTTCGAGCTGGAGCCGGGAGAATACTATACGTTTTCCTTCGAGGGGTCGTGCAGCGCGGGCAGCCTCGCACAGGTTCCGGTGTCATTTTTCTTTACGGCGGTTCCGCTCGCGGTCCTGGTATGGAACGGGACAGGCGGAAAAACTGTCGTGAAACGGGTGAGATTTCACGCGACGATGCGCAGCAATGTATTCCGTCTGCACTTCGGGCAGACAGGAGTGAGGCTGACACGCCTGACAGTCTCCAAGGACGGCCCGGGGCAGGATCGGAAGCTGGGACTGATAGCGGACTGATTCATTTTCCGGCCGCGCAGGTCAGCCTGCTGCAGGAGCGGGATCCTTCCGCGCTCTTCGGGGGACGGCAGGAATCAGGACAGACCGGAGGGATCCGGGGAAGGAGAGCATACGGAAGATGGCAGACGGAAACCATGACCTGAAGCGGGGCATCATTCTCGACGTGGATGGAACGCTGTGGGATGCGGTCGAGGTGATCACACAGTCCTGGAACGTTGTGCTGAATACCATGCCGGACGTACAGGGGGAGATCAGCGCTGATCAGATGAGGGGCTGTCTCGGGAAAACGATGTTTGAGATTGCGGACCGGCTGTTCGGCTATCTGCCGCTGCCGCGCAGACGCCAGGTACTGGAGGAGGCGATGCGCTATGAGGTGGCCTATCTGCGGGAACATCCCGGAAGAATCTATCCCGGTGTGCGGGAATGCCTGAAGGCGCTTCGCGAAGACGGCTGGCATCTGTATATCGTCAGCAACTGCCAGAAGGGATACATCGAGGACTGTCTGCTCGCGCTGGGAGAAGAGGGTCTTGTCGAAGACCATATCTGCTTCGAGGATACCCTGCAGGACAAGGGCAGCAACATCAGGCTGTGTGCGGAGCGAAATCAGCTGGATTACGCAGTGTATGTCGGCGATACGGCACAGGATCTGTCCGCGGCAAGAGCCGCCGGGACAGCGTTTATTTACGCCGGATACGGGTTCGGAGACGTGGACGCAGCGAAGGAGCGCGTACCGGAGATCCTCCGGTTTGAAGACCTGGTCCAGGCGGTGAAGGAACTCTAAAGGGTGCAAAGCAGACCGGTCCGGTGAGCGGCGAAGACGGAAGCCTCAGGCGGATGCCGCGGTCCACGACGTCCAGATGACGTCGGCTTCGGACCGACCGAAGCGGAGCGAAGACGTGCAGTGCAGGGCCGCTACAGCATCCGCGCGGCCGGGCGCAATTGTGCCGGGGCGGATTTGATAAAACAGATGGGAGACACAATATGTTTACAGCCAGCGGATGGACGGACTATGAGATTCTGGATGCCTCCGGAGGAGAAAAGCTGGAGCGCTGGGGAGAGTATCTTCTTGTGCGTCCGGATCCTCAGGTGATCTGGAATACAAAGCGCCTGGATCCGGGCTGGAAGAAGGCAAACGCGATCTACCACAGATCAAAGTCGGGCGGCGGTGAATGGGAATTCAGAAATCTGCCGAAGCAGTGGCAGATCTCGTACCGGCTGGGAGCGTCGGATCTGACCTTCCATCTCAAACCGTTTTCCTTCAAGCATACCGGTCTGTTTCCGGAACAGGCAGTCAACTGGGAATGGTTCTCCGGCCTCATCCGCGGGGAAGACGGCAGGAGGCGCCGGGCCGGTGATGAACGCCCGGTCCGCGTGCTGAATCTGTTCGCGTATACCGGAGGCGCAACCATCGCCGCAGCCTCGGTCGGCGCGGCGGTGACGCATGTGGACGCCTCAAAGGGCATGACGCTCTGGGCGAAGGAAAATGCGGTCTCCAGCGGCCTGGGGGACGCTCCCGTGAGATGGCTGGTGGATGACTGCAGAAAGTTTGTGGAGCGGGAGATCCGCAGAGGCAGCCGCTATGACGGAATCATCATGGATCCGCCCTCCTATGGACGCGGACCGAAGGGCGAGCTGTGGAAGATTGAGGATATGCTGCACGACATGGTGAAGCTGACCGCTTCCCTGCTTTCGGACAGGCCTTTGTTCTATCTGATTAATTCTTATACCACAGGCCTGGCTCCGGCGGTTCTGACTTATCTGATCCACACGGAGATCGTAAAACGTTTTGGGGGACACGCGGATGCACAGGAGGTCGGTCTGCCGGTTACGGATACGGGACTGAACCTCCCGTGCGGGGCAGCCGGCAGATGGCAGGCAGAATGATCCGGAGGAGCTGTGAAACAGGAACAGTATCATGAAATCAAATACATGGAGGAGATGTCCCTCAATGCCTGGCCGTCTTATCGTATTGAATACTACGATGGCTGGATACTGAGATATTCTCATAATTACTCGTTCCGGACGAATTCGGTGGAACAGATCGCTCCGGGCACCATTCCGATCGAAGAGAAGATCGCTTACTGCGAGGGAATCTACAGGGAACTGAGATGTCCCGCGAATTTCAAGATCCAGCCGCTGCTGGATCCGGACTTCGATGCGCTTCTCGAGTCAAAGCTGTACCGGATCCGTCACCGGACGAATGTCATGACGATGGATCTGGCTGATTCCCGGCTGCTAAAAGAGACGGGAAGGGAGTACCTGTTTGAAAACAGGCTGAATCTCCCGACCCTGGTACACTATAGAGAGGATCTGACGGTTCAGCTGAACGCATTTGTGACGGAGGAATGGCTGAGGGGGCTTTTCTCCCTGAACGGCACCTCCGATCCGACGCTTCGGAGAATTGTTCCGAAGATGTACGTGGCGATTCCCAAAAAGACAATCGTCGCTTCGGTGGAAATCGACGGCAGGATGGTAGCCTCGGGCCTTGGCATTCTGGACCGCGGATGGGTCGGCATCTACGCCATCTATGTCAGTCCTAGCTGCTGGGGAAGAGGGTATGGAAGAGCCGTATGTTCGACCCTTCTGAGGACTGCACAGGAGGCAGGCGCCAGCCGCGCCTATCTGCAGGTGGTATCGAATAACCGGCGGGCGATTCATCTGTATGAATCCCTCGGATTTTCGAATTTCTATACCTATTGGTTCAGGAGTAAGGAGACATGAAAGGGATCCGGAAGCAGAATAAAAAAAGAAAAATCAGCATTCGCTTCAAGATGCTGGCCCTTCTGTTGGCTGTCATGGTGCTGCTGTGCGGCGCGATGGCTGCGATTATGTACCGGAATGTCCGTAAGGCGCTGGAGAAGGAAGCCGGCATTGAGATGAATCTGTTCTGCCGCGACAGGGGGATGGAGATCAATTCGCAGCTTCTTCGGATTGAGGACTCCGTCACGTCGGTCTCCCAGTGGTTTCTGAGACAGATGGAAGCTTCTGATTCGCTGGAAAAGATGACCAGGAGCAGACTGTACAGGAACAGGCTTCTGGAGCAGGCAAAGTCCATGCTCCTTCTGAGTGCGAAAAGAATTGACGGAGCGGAGACCATCTACTTCCGTTTTGCGCTGGATCTGATCGATGATTCTGAGGAGGGAGTATTCTATGCGCGCGGCCGGGACGGGGAGTTCCGGAAGGAGCCTCTTACACAGATCCGTGAGTATGAAAAGGATGACATGGAGCATGTGGGCTGGTATTATCTTCCGGTTGAGAAGGGCGCGCCGATGTGGATGCCTCCCTATCACAACAAGAATATCAATGTCACCATGATCTCGTACGAGGAACCGGTTTATCTGGGATCCACACTGATCGGACTGGTCGGAATCGACATTGATTTTTCCAGACTGCTGGAAGAGATCATGGACATCCAATACAAAGAAACAGGCTATATGTACCTGAAGGCAGCGGACGGTTCGATCCATTATCATCCGGACTACCTGAAGGGAGAGGACCTGCACGGCGATGAACAGGATGAGATCATATCCGGCCAGGAAGAGATGGCAAAGGACAGCAGCGAGAATCTGGTCCGGTACCATTTCCGGGGAGCTGAGCGCGTCATGGTGTTCACATCGCTGCGCAACGGGATGAAAATAGTTCTGTGTGACAGCTATCAGGATATCTTCCGTGTCGTGGACGAGACCTTAACCGACCAGATGCTGATTGCCGCTGTTCTGTTTGCCGCTGCCGCGTTTGCTCTGATTCTGATCTCCAACCACATCACAAGACCGCTGACGAAGCTTGCGGAAGCAGCCGGTCAGCTCAGTCAGGGCAATTATGATGTGGAGCTTCCGGGAGAGACCTCGGATGAGGTGGGGGATCTGACACGGGCATTCCGCACCGCGGTGGAACACCTGAAGCAGTACGCGGATGATATGGAGATCCTTGCGTATCAGGATGCGCTGACCAGAGTGAAAAATGTCGCCGCTTACCGGATTGAGCAGTCTGCGCTGAATGAAACAATCGAAAAAGGGCATGCCTGCTTTGCCGTCCTGATGCTTGACCTCAATTACCTGAAGCAGACCAATGACCGTTACGGGCACAGCGCGGGGGATATTCTCCTGATGAGGCTCGCTTCCGTGATCTGCCGGACTTTTCCGCTTTCCGCGGTGTACCGGATCGGAGGAGACGAATTTACCGTGGTTCTGAAGGACACGGAATATGAGTGCCGCGAGGCAAAGCTTACGGAGCTGGAGCAGCGGATCAGGGCCAACAATGAACAGGCGCAGGAGGAATACATGCGTATCTCGGTTGCCTGGGGATTGGCGGAATATGAGAAGGATCAGGACCGAAGCTTCGAGGAGGTTTACCGCAAAGCCGACCGCAGCATGTATCAGATGAAGCAGAGGATGCATGAGTAGAAGGATGCGGAAGCTGTCACATAAGAGCGGTTCAAGGCGCCATCGGCGTTCGTGCCGCGCCGCGCCCGGGGCGAAGTCCCTTCCGGTGAGCGCGGCTGAATCTATACTGGGAATCATAAAAACAGCAGAAGAAGGAGAGACACATGATCAGTGTAAATGACGTAACCCTCAGGCTGGGCAAGAAGGCTCTGTTCGAGGATGTCAATATCAAGTTTACGGAAGGAAACTGCTACGGCGTGATCGGCGCAAACGGAGCGGGGAAATCCACCTTCCTGAAGATTCTTTCCGGCGAGCTTGAGACATCCTCCGGTACGGTCACCATGACGCCGGGCCAGCGGATGAGCGTTCTGGAGCAGGATCATTTCAAGTATGATGATCAGGATGTCCTTGAGACGGTGATTCAGGGAAATATGCGCCTGTTCGAGATCTCGAAAGAGAAGGATGCGCTGTACGCGAAGCCTGATTTTTCGGATGAGGATGGGATCCGCGCCAGCGAGCTGGAGACGGAATTCGCGGAGATGAACGGATGGGAGGCAGAGTCCGACGCTGAGTCGCTGCTGAACGGACTGGGGATCCCGACCCAGGAGCATCACGCTCTGATGAAGGATCTGACCGGTAATCAGAAGGTGAAGGTGCTGCTTGCCCGTGCCCTGTTCGGCAATCCGGATATCCTGCTGCTCGATGAGCCGACCAACCACCTGGATCTGGACGCCATCGGATGGCTGGAAGAATTCCTGATCAACTTTGACAACACGGTGATTGTGGTTTCCCACGACCGCTATTTTCTGAACAAGGTCTGCACGCATATCGCGGATATTGACTATGGAAAGATCCAGCTGTACGCGGGCAATTATGATTTCTGGTATGAGTCCTCCCAGCTGATGATCCGTCAGATGAAGGAAGCAAACAAGAAGAAGGAAGAAAAGATCAAGGAACTGCAGGAATTCATTCAGCGGTTCTCGGCAAATGCGTCCAAGTCCAAGCAGGCGACCAGCCGTAAGAGAGCATTGGAGAAGATCCAGCTTGAGGATATCCGTCCTTCCAGCCGGAAGTACCCGTACATCGATTTCCGGCCGGAACGCGAGATCGGCAATGAGGTGCTTGAGGTTCACAATATTTCCAAGACCGTGAATGGCGTGAAGCTTCTTGACGATATCTCATTTACACTCGGACGCGAGGACAAGGTGGCGTTTGTCGGCGGAAATGAGATCGCCAAGACGATGTTCTTCCGCATCCTGATGGGAGAAGAGGAACCGGATGAGGGCACCTTCAAATGGGGCGTCACCACGAGCAGAGCATATTTTCCGAAGGACTACACGGAGGAATTTGAAAGCGACCTGACGATTGCCCAGTGGCTGACCCAGTTTTCGGAGATCAAGGATCAGACCTATGTCAGAGGATTTCTGGGACGGATGCTGTTCTCGGGGGAGGACGGCGACAAGTATGTGCGCGTTCTGTCCGGAGGAGAGAAGGTGCGCTGCCTGTTTTCGAGGATGATGATCTCCGGGGCAAATGTGCTGATCTTCGATGAGCCGACCAACCATCTGGATATGGAGTCCATCACGGCGCTCAACAACGGCATGATGAAGTTCCCGTCCGTGGAACTGTTCTCGTCCAGAGACCATCAGATCGTGCAGACGACGGCAAACCGGATCATGGAGATCCTGCCGAACGGCAAGCTGATCGATAAGATCACCACATACGATGAGTATCTGGCCAGCGATGAGATGGCGAGAAAGAGGACGATCTATACCTCACTGCAGCACGATGACTGACGATGACAGCCGGACACGCCCGGCAGACCGGGAAAAACTGTTACAAGTCACACCCCTGCCAGCACCTACGGCATAACAGGGCTCCTTCACTGCGACCCCCAAAAGTCTCCGTTCAGGAGCCCTGTGTATGCCTTGTGTCTGGTCAGGGTGTGACTTGTAACAAAATCATACAAAATGCGCAATAATCGTGAAATGTCAAATAGACAAACATGTTTAAGTATGATAAACTATTCACGGTTTGAGAACGCGCAAAGGGGAGGCAGCGGTTTCAGCTGCCTTTTTGTGTGTCTTTAGAAAATTCAAAACCTAAGAAGGAGGAAACAAAATGGCAAGACAAATGAAGACCATGGATGGTAATCAGGCCGCGGCATATGCGTCATACGCATTTACCGATGTCGCTGCTATGTATCCGATTACCCCGTCGTCCGTTATGCCGGAGCATACCGACGAATGGGCTACGCAGGGTATGAAGAACATCTTTGGCCAGACCGTACAGATCACAGAGATGCAGTCCGAGGCAGGTGCCGCCGGTGCTGTTCACGGTTCTCTGGCAGCAGGTGCTCTGACAACCACGTACACCGCATCCCAGGGTCTGCTTCTCATGATCCCGAACCTGTATAAGATTGCAGGTGAGAGGCTTCCGGGCGTGTTTGATGTTTCTGCCCGTGCGCTGGCTTCCCACGCACTGTCCATCTTTGGCGATCATTCTGACGTCTATGCATGTCGTCAGACCGGCGCCTGCATGCTTTGCGAATCGAGTGTTCAGGAGGTTATGGACCTTACGCCGGTCGCGCACCTTTCCGCGATTCAGGGCCGTCTGCCGTTTATTAATTTCTTCGACGGCTTCCGTACTTCTCATGAGATCCAGAAGATCGAGCAGTGGGATTTCAACGATCTCAAGGAGATGTATGACTTCGACGCGATGCAGGCCTGGAAGGATCAGAGCCTGAATCCGAATCATCCGTGCGAGAGAGGTTCCGCGCAGAACCCGGATATCTTCTTCCAGGCACGCGAAGCGATCAATCCGTACTATGATGCGATGCCGGAGATTGTCCAGGCGAACATGGACAAGATCAATGCGAAGATCGGAACAGACTATAAGCTGTTCAACTACTATGGCGCTGCCGATGCAGAGCATGTCATCATCGCCATGGGTTCTGTCAATGACACCATCGAGGAGACCATCGACTACCTGCTCACGAAGGGTGAGAAGGTCGGCGTTGTCAAGGTCCGCCTGTATCGTCCGTTCAGCGCGAAGGCTCTGATCGAAGCGATCCCGGATACCGTCAAGGTGATCAGCGTTCTCGACAGAACGAAGGAGCCGGGTGCTCTCGGCGAGCCGCTGTATCTCGATGTTGTTGCAGCCCTCAAGGGTTCGAAGTTCGACGCCGTCAAGGTCCTGTCCGGACGTTACGGACTCGGCTCCAAGGACACCACCCCGGCTCAGATCGTGGCAGTGTTCGAGAATACCGAGAAGAAGATGTTCACGATCGGTATCGTGGATGATGTGACCCATCTGTCCCTGCCGGTCGGCAAGCCGCTGGTCACCACGCCGGAAGGAACCACGAACTGCAAGTTCTGGGGTCTGGGCGCAGACGGAACGGTTGGCGCGAACAAGAACTCCATCAAGATCATCGGCGACAACACCGATATGTATGCACAGGCATACTTCGATTATGACTCCAAGAAGTCAGGCGGCGTCACCATGAGCCACCTTCGCTTCGGTAAGAAGCCGATTAAGTCCACCTACCTGATCAAGACCGCGAACTTCGTTGCATGCCACAACCCGGCATACATCCGCAAGTACAACATGGTTCAGGAGCTGGTTGACGGCGGTACCTTCCTGCTGAACTGCGCATGGTCTGATGAGCAGCTCGAGAAGGAGCTTCCGGGCCAGGTCAAGGCATTCATCGCGAACCATAACATCAAGTTCTATACCATCGACGGTGTGAAGATCGGTATCGAGGTCGGCATGGGCCCGACAAGGATCAACACGATCCTTCAGTCCGCATTCTTCAAGCTTACCGGCATCATTCCGGAAGAGCATGCGATTGAGCTGATGAAGGATGCTGCGAAGAAGACCTACGGCCGCAAGGGCGATGACGTTGTCAAGAAGAACTGGGATGCCATCGACGCCGGCGCAAAGCAGGTACATGAGGTGAAGGTACCGGATTCCTGGAAGGATGCTGCGGATGAAGGACTTGACTTCAAGAAGGTCGAAGGCGACAGCGATGTCGTGAAGTTTGTCAATACCGTCCAGAGCGCTGTCAATGCGCAGGAGGGCAACAACCTTCCGGTTTCCGCATTCAAGGATTATGTGGATGGCACGACTCCGTCCGGCGCTGCTGCGTATGAGAAGCGCGGTATCGCGGTTATGGTTCCGGTCTGGAATGCTGACAACTGCATCCAGTGCAACCGCTGCGCATATGTCTGCCCGCATGCTGTGATCCGCCCGGTCGCTCTGACCGAAGAGGAAGCTGCAGCGCTTCCGGCATCGCAGAAGGCGATCCCGATGACCGGTATGAAGGAGTACAAGTTCACCATGTCTGTGTCCGCATACGACTGCACGGGCTGCGGCTCCTGCGCGAATGTCTGCCCGGGCAAGAAGGGCGAGAAGGCTCTGGTCATGGAGAAGTTCGCAGACCACAAGGATCTGCAGGAAGGCTTCGACTACACCGTCAAGCTGGCTCCGAAGCAGGATGTCATCGAGAAGTTCAAAGAGAATACCGTGAAGGGCTCCCAGTTCAAGCAGCCGCTGCTTGAGTTCTCGGGCGCATGCGCGGGCTGCGGCGAGACACCGTACGCGAAGCTGATCACACAGCTGTTTGGCGACCGTATGTACATCGCCAACGCGACGGGCTGCTCCTCCATCTGGGGCAACAGCTCACCGTCCACTCCGTACACCTTCAACGAGAAAGGACAGGGCCCGGCATGGTCGAACTCCCTGTTCGAGGATGCTGCGGAATTCGGCTTTGGTATGCTGCTTGCACAGAACGCTCTGCGTGACGGCCTGAAGGCGAAGGTCGAGGCACTGGTCGCCGATGGCAAGGTCGCTGAGGCCGGACAGGCATGGCTGGATACCTTCAACGACGGCAAGGCGAATGGCGCTGCCACCGATGCCCTGATTGCGGCTCTTGAAGCGTGCGGCTGCGACGCAGGCAAGGAGATCCTGAAGCAGAAAGACTTCCTGGCAAAGAAGAGCCAGTGGGTCTTCGGCGGAGACGGATGGGGCTATGACATCGGCTTCGGCGGTGTGGATCACATCCTGGCTTCCGGCAAGGACATCAACGTCTGCATCTTCGATACCGAGGTTTACTCCAACACGGGCGGACAGGCTTCCAAGGCTACCCCGACCGGTGCGGTCGCACAGTTTGCGGCAGCCGGCAAGGATACGCATAAGAAGGATATGGCTTCCATCATGATGAGCTACGGCAATGTCTATGTCGCACAGGTCGCGATGGGTGCTGACTTCAATCAGTGCGTCAAGGCATTTGCAGAGGCTGAGGCCTACAACGGACCGTCGATCGTGCTCTGCTATGCACCGTGCATCAACCACGGCATCAAGAAGGGTATGTCGAAGGCACAGACCGAGGAGCAGCTGGCGGTCGAGGCAGGCTACTGGCATCTGTTCCGCTACAACCCGGCTCTGAAGGCGGAAGGCAAGAATCCGTTCACACTGGATTCCAAGGCTCCGACCGGAGAGTATGAGGCATTCCTTGACGGCGAAGTCCGTTACAACTCTCTGAAGAGATCGAATCCGGAGCGCGCAGCGAAGCTGTGGGCGAAGAACCAGGCTGAGGCAAAGGCTCGTTATGAGTATCTGAACAGACTGACCGAGCTGTATGCGCCGAAGGAATGATCCTGATCTGCAGGAGAACAGAATAAACCACTGTCCGGAGCATACACTTTTCCGGCAGTGAGAGGAAAGAAGGCGGGGTTGTCGCACCATCGTGCGGCAGCCCCGTTTTCAAACCTGATCAGCACACCGGATTCCAAGGAGGACACCTATGGAGGATCGTTTGAAAAAACAGCTTGATTTTTCCCTGGAGATCGATAAGGAGAAGAATATCTTCCGCCAGACGCATCTGTCCGGTCACGGACGAAACGAAAATGATGCGGAGCATGCCTGGCATATGGCCCTCATGGCGTATCTTCTGCGGGAGTGGGCAAATGAAGAGGTGGACATTGCCAAGGTAATGATTCTGTGTCTGATTCACGATATCGTCGAGATTGACGCGGGAGATACCTACGCCTATGATGAGGAAGGGCTGAAGACACAGAAAGCGCGGGAGGAAGCCGCGAAAGAGAGAATCTTCTCCCTGCTGCCGGAGGATCAGAAAGAGGAATTCACGGCGCTGTTTGATGAGTTCGAAGAGAATGAGACGGCAGAAGCCAGATATGCGCATGCCATGGACAATCTTCAGCCGCTTCTTCTGAATCACAGCAACGGCGGAAGTGACTGGATCGAGCATGGCGTCGCTGCTTCAAAGGTATATCGGCGCCAGGAAAAGACAAAGCTTGGCTCTTTGAAGCTTTACGAGGTAACGGATCAAATCATCCGCCAGAACATCCGCAAGGGAAGCCTGAAGGATGCATAAAGAAATACAACCTCAGGCGTACTTGAAAACGGGGAAGCGTGAGGAAGCAGGAAACCGTGCCGGAAGAAAGAGCAGCGTGGAAAGAGATCTATGACGGAAGATAAGTTTGCATGGGGTGTTTTTTTGAGGAAGGTGGCGGTGATCGCCGTCCCGGTTGCCCTGCAGAATCTGCTGACGACCACCGGTTCTATGGTGGATACCATGATGATTGCATCTCTGGGACAGACCCAGGTTGGCGCAGTGGGGCTGTGCGCGCAGTATTCCTCGCTGGTGTTCAGTGGCTACTGGGGCTTCGTCGGCGGCGGAATGCTGTTCTTCTCCCAGTACTGGGGAGCAGGAGACGACGATGGCATCAATCGCTCCTACGGCCTGACGACAGCATGCATGATGACAGTGGGAATCCTGTTCGCGATTCTTGCGCTGTTTTTTCCGGAAGCAGTCATGCGTTTGTATACGGATAAGCAGGCAATCCGGCAGGTTGGTGTGGAATACCTCCGCATCGCAGGGTTTTCCTACCCGTTGACGGTTTTCTCCCTCGCGATGGCAGCACTGCTCAGGTGTACGGGCCAGGTCCGGATTCCGCTGTACGGATCGATCGTCTCTGTCCTGACCAATATCTTTCTGAACTGGGTGCTGATCTTCGGTCATCTCGGTATGCCGGCTATGGGCGTGAGAGGCGCGGCCACGGCGACCGTGATCGCGCAGGGAACCGGAATTGTTGTGATTGTTCTGCTGGCGGCGCGTGTGCACCATCCTTATCTGCTTGCAGTGAGCAGACATTTCAGATGGAACATTGCATTTATCCGGATCTACCTGAAGAAGTGCTTTCCCATTATCCTGAATGAGGTGATGATCGGTGCAGGCAACATGATGATCAATGTTGTGTTGGGCCGTCAGCCGGAGGAAGCGATCGCCGCCCTGGCGGTGTTCCGGACACTGGAGGGACTGGTCATCGGCTTCTTTGCAGGCTTTTCCAACGCCTCTTCCGTGCTTGTGGGAACCAAAGTGGGGGCGGGAGAAATCGATACCGCCTATAACCGTGCCTGGAGGCTGGTCTATCTGTGTCAGGGCTTCATCAGCTGCCTGTGCATTGCGCTCATCGCACTCCATACGCCGATCCTGACGATAATGGGGATGCATGGAGAGAGCTTTTCCATCGCATTCGGCCTTCTGTGCATCTATGCGGCAGCTGCCCTGATCCGTATGGGGAACTGGACGCAGAACGACACGTTCCGGGCAGCGGGCGATGCAACGTACGGAACCGTGATGGAGATCGTGTTCATGTGGGCCATGGTGCTTCCGGCGGTCTGGCTGACCGGGATGGTCTGGCATCTGCCTACGCTGGTGGTATTTGCCTGCAGCTATATCGATGAGCCGATCCGGTATATTCTGATGCAGGTTCATCTGTTCAGCGGAAAATGGATCCGGCCGGTTACGCCCGAAGGGCGGAAGGCGCTGGCGGGATGGGTGCCGGCAAGACGGCGGAAAAAAGAGAGGGCATTGTAATATGCGCCGCAAATTGCGGAACCGGCAGATCTTGCTATACTGGGAAGAAATGGTATTCAAAAGAATGAAGGAGGGAGCCAATCGATGAGAAAGATCAACTGGGGCGTGATCGGAACGGCAGGCATCGCAAAGGGACAGACCATACCGGGAATGAAGCTTGCGGAGAATTGCAGCCTGCTGGCGATTGCAGGGAGAGATATGAAGAAGGCGCAGGCATATCAGAAGGAGTTCGGATTTGAGAGGGCGTATGGCAGCTATGAGGAATTGCTAGCGGATCCGGATGTGGAGGCAGTATATATTCCGCTTCCCAATACCCTCCATTATGAATGGACCAGGAAGGCACTGCAGGCAAAGAAGCATGTTCTGTGTGAGAAACCGCTGGTTCCGACCGCGAAGGAAGCCGAGGAACTGTTTGCGCTCGCGGATGAGAACGGCGTGATCCTGATGGAAGCGTTTGCGTACCTGCATTCCCCATGGATCGCAGCAATCAGGCAGGAGCTGGACAGCGGCGTGATCGGACAGGTCAGATACATGGAATCTCAGTTCCTGACTTCCGATTATGACAGCAGCAATATCCGGATGCGCAGGGAAACCTGCGGCGGAAGCGTATATGACCTTGGCTGTTATACCGTGACCATGATCGCATGGATGCTGGGGCGTCAGCCCGATGAGATCCACGCCAGCGCAGTCTATCTGCCGAGCGGAGTCGACGCGCTGACGAGCGCGGTTTTCTCCTACAGCGACGGAACAAAAGCAATGATGAACTGCGGTATGGTTCTGAAGACAGGAGCAGACCTGAGAGTGGATCAGCTGCGCATCGAGGGAACGGAAGGATCGATCCGCTCAACCGGCGCGTTCAATGGCTGCGGCGATATGTCCTACACGGTAATAAAGGATGGCAAGGCGCAGGAAAAGGTGATTCCCTGTGTTCCGCAGAATTATTCGCTGGAGGTTGCGCAGCTGGGCAGATGCATCACAGACGGGGAAAAGCCGCACGTATCCAGAGAGTTCACGATTGCGACGCTTCGAACCATTGAGAAGATTCTGGAACAGATCGGATATTGATTCTGTTTCCCGGCGTGGTATGTTATAATACCCGGCAGCAGAAAACAACAAGGAGCATCGGACATATGGCCCGCAGATCGAACAACAGATCACACAGCAGATCATACAACAGAGCATACCGTTCTTCCCCGGCAGCGGATCTTCTCAGAGCGATTGTGATTGCTCTGTTTATCATCAGCCTTGGAGTGGTTCTGATCTTATATTTCAGACCACTCTATTATCTGGATATCAGTCTGCTTCACCTGGATACGGCATCCGGCCTGGATGCGGCTGCCGTGCGCAGAAACTATGACGCGCTGTGCAGCTATCTGTTTGTCTGGAACCGGGCGCCTCTCACTCTTCCGGACTTTGCCATGAGCGAGCACGGAAGAATTCATTTTGCGGATTGCAAGAGGATCTTTGATGTGGTGCAGGCGGTGTGCCTTGTGACAGGGATTCTTACCCTGATCGGCGCCCTTCGCAGAAAGCATACGAGCAGATGCCTTTACATTGCCGGAAGTCTGACCATCCTGATTCCCCTGGCTTTGGGACTTCTGGCTGTCTTTCAGTGGAATACCGTATTCACCGTCTTCCACACAATCCTGTTTCGGAACAATTACTGGCTGTTTGATCCGCGCACCGATCCGGTGATCCTGATTCTGCCGGATAGCTTTTTCTTTCAGTGTGCGGTCGGCATCCTTGTGATCGTTCTGGCCGGGGGGATCATCTGCCTGGTAAGCGCACGCAGGAAACGGTAAAGAACCGGACCATTCCCGTTCGGCGAAAGAGTATGTTCCGGGAAAGGCCGGAAGAAAAAAACAAAGAGAAGGAGCAATACACATGGAGTTGAAGAACCTGACCGCCTATACACTGGTTATGAAGCAAGACCTCACAGACATCGGATCCGTGGGCTGGCTGCTGAAACATAACAAGACAGGCGCACGCGTTATGCTGATTGAAAATGAAGATGACAATAAGGTCTTCAACATTGCGTTCCGCACGACCCCGGGCAATTCCACCGGCGTGGCGCATATCATTGAACACACTGTACTGTGCGGCTCCAGAAAGTATCCGTCCAAGGATCCGTTTGTCGAGCTTGTGAAGGGATCCATGAATACCTTCCTCAATGCCATGACCTATCCGGACAAAACCATGTTCCCGGTAGCCAGCTGCAATGATCAGGATTTCCGGAATCTGATGGATGTGTATCTGGATGCGGTGTTCTATCCGAATATTTACCGGAATGAGAAGATCTTCCGTCAGGAGGGGTGGAGCTGGCAGCTGGAAGAGAAGGATGATCCGATCGTGATCAACGGCGTCGTCTACAATGAGATGAAGGGCGCATTTTCTTCCCCGGATGATGTGCTGGAGCGCCAGATCATGAATTCCCTGTTTCCGGATACGACATACGGTGTGGAATCCGGCGGAGATCCGGAGCAGATTCCTCAGCTGAGCTACGAAGAGTTTCTCGACTTCCACAGGAAGTATTACAACCCCTCCAATGCGTATCTTTATCTGTATGGAAAGATGGACTTTGCGGAGCGGCTGGACTATCTGGACAAAGCCTATCTGAGCGCATTTGATCAGGCAAAGGACATGGGAGCAAACGGCCCTGTCTATTCCGAGGTCGGGATTCAGAAGTGCTTTGCCGCGCCGCTTGAGATCCGGACGCAGTATCCTGTGGCGGAAAATGACCCTCTGGAAGAAAATTCCTATCTGACCTGGAATGTTGTCTGCGGAAAGAGCAGTGATACCATCCTCGCGAATTCCTTCGCGGCGCTGGATTACGCGCTTCTGGAAAGTCCCGGAGCGCCTCTGAAGATGGCGCTTCTGGATGCGGGCATCGGCAAGGATGTCTATGGCTCCTACGACTCCGGCATCCGGCAGCCGGTGTTCTCCGTGATCGCCAAAAATGCCGATGAAAAGGATGAGATGAGATTCCGTGAGACGATCCGGTCCTGCCTGGAGAAGCTGTGCGAGGAGGGACTCAACGAAAAAGCGCTGGAAGCTGCGATCAATACGATGGAGTTCAAGTACCGCGAAGCGGATTTCGGCGGGTATCCGAAGGGACTGATCTACGCGATTGACTGCTTTGACAGCTGGCTCTACAGCGACGACCAGCCGTTTGACTATCTTCTTCAGCTGAAGGATTATGCCTTCCTCAGGAAGCAGATCGGAACCGGATACTTTGAGGAACTGATCCGGACCTATATCCTGAACAATCCGCATACCTCCTTTGTGACGGTGACGCCTTGCAGAGGACTTGCCCAGGAAGCGGAGGCGAAGACAGCACAAAGACTTGCGGAGTGGAAAAAGACGCTCTCAGAGGAGCAGATCGACGAGATCATCCGAAAGACGCAGGAGCTTCGCGCATTCCAGGAGGCGCCTTCCACCAAAGAGGAACTCGAAGCGATTCCGATGCTGACGAGGGAAGATCTGCGCACAGAAGTACTTCCTTACCACAATGAGGTGTCCGTCGAGAATGGTGTCAAACTGGTCCATCATGCGGAACAGACCAATGGCATCGCGTATATCACGCTGATGCTGGATGCCTCGGCTGTGCAGGAGGAGGATCTGCCGTATTTCGGAATTCTGCGCAGCGCGATCGGAATGGTATCGACCCGGCATTACACCTATGAAGAGCTTGCAAATGAGATCGGCCGCAGAACAGGCGGCGTGAGTGCCCAGATCACGGTACTGCCGGATCCGGAGGATGCCTCCAGTCTGAAAGCAGCATTTGGGATTCAGATCTCGACTCTTCCGAATGAGATTGATTTTGCGCTTGAGATTGCAGGAGAGATGCTCTTTACATCGGTTCTGGATGATGAGAAGCGGATGAAGGAGATCCTTCAGAAAAACCGGAGCCGTCTCTATACCAGGTTAACATCCGCAGGACACCTGACGGCAGTATCGAGAGCAATGGCAGGGTTCAGCGCGGATTCCGCGTATACGGATGCGATCTCCGGTCTGACGTATTACCGGGAGCTGGAGCGGCTGGAGAAGAACTACGACGATCTGAAGGGGGAGCTGAGCGCAAGACTGAAGAAGATTCTTACGGCTGTTCTGCGCAAGGATGGATTCCTGGTCAGCTTTACCGGAGACAAGGCTCAGATCGGCCAGATCCGCAAGGGAGCGGCCGCAATCCTGGAAAAGCTCGCAGGGAATGTACCTGCGGAGGGCGGCAGCCTGAAGAAGATCACCGGAATCTGCGGCACGGAGAAAAAAGAAGGATTCCTGACTCCGGCAAAGATTCAGTATGTAGCGCAGGCAGGAAACTTCAGAGACAGGCAGCTTCCCTTTACGGGGGCGCTCTACGTGCTCAGAGTCATTTTGAATTATGAGTACCTCTGGACGAATCTGCGTGTCATCGGTGGCGCCTATGGCTGCGGCGCGACATTCGGAAGAAACGGCGCATCCGGTTTCTATTCCTACCGCGATCCGCATCTGAAGGAGACCCTTGCGGTGTATAGAGGGATCGGCCGTTTCCTGGAGGAGTTTGACTGCGATGAGCGCGATATGACCAAGTATGTTATCGGAACCATCTCCGGACTGGATACGCCTCTTACGCCGAGAAGCGCAGGAGCGCGTTCCATGACGGCATATCTGACCGGCACCACGCAGGAAGAGATCCAGAAGATCCGTGACGAGGTGCTTCACGCTCAGGTGGAAGATATCCGTGCGCTGGCGCCGTACATCGAGGCAATTCTGGAGAAGGGGGCCGTGTGCGTGGTTGGAAATGAAGAGAAGATCAACGCGGAGAAGGCAATCTTTGACAGCATCAGTGCACTGTGACAGAGCTTTTATGAGGAATGAGGATTGGGTATGAAGAAGTCGTTTCTGTCCGGGTTTGTCGGAATTGTCGGCCGGCCGAACGTCGGAAAGTCCACGCTCATGAACCATCTGGTCGGGCAGAAAATTGCGATTACAAGCGCAAAACCCCAGACAACACGCAGCCAGATCCGGACCGTCTATACATGCGAGAAGGGACAGATTGTCTTTCTCGATACGCCGGGGATTCATAAGGCGGAGAACAAGCTGGGGGAATATATGGATGATGTCGCATTTGAGACGCTATCTCAGGTGGATGTGATCCTCTGGCTGGTGGAGCCTTCCAATTTCAGCGGAGCAGGGGAGCGATTGATTGCATCAAAGCTGAAGCTTCAGAAAAAGCCGGTGATTCTGGTTATGAATAAGGTCGATACGGTACCGAAGNNNNGTGAACATCGACAGCGTCCTGGATGCAATCTTTGCCCATCTTCCGGCGGGCCCGATGTATTATGATGAAGAGACCGTTACGGATCAGTCGATGCGGACGATTGCAGCCGAGATCATCCGGGAAAAAGCGCTGCGCTGCCTGAAGGAGGAGGTGCCTCACGGCATCGCGGTCGAGATTCTGTCCATGAAGGAAAGAGAAAGAAAAGAAGGGGATCAGATCTGGGATATTGACGCGGTGATCATCACGGAGAAGGATTCCCACAAGGGAATTATCATCGGCAAGGGCGGCAGCATGCTGAAGAAGATCGCCTCGCAGGCCCGCCTTGAGATCGAAAAGATGGCGGATGAGCATGTCAACCTGAAGGTCTTTGTGAAGGTGCGCAAGGACTGGAGAGACAATGCAGGCATACTCCGAAGCCTGGGGTATGATCCCAAAGCCCTGAAGTAACCAGCCCGGCGCGATGGGAACCTGCATGCTTCGAATGCTTTGAGAGCAGGACCGCGCGGAAGGAGAAGGATCATTGAGCACAGGCAGCATAGAACTTTGGGGAATGGTGCTGAAGGCAGCCCCTGCCGGAGAATATGACAGGAGAATCGTGCTGCTGACAAAGGAGAGAGGGAAGATCACAGCCTTTGCCAGAGGCGCGCGCAGAATGGGGAATGCCCTCTCGGCCGCGACGGTTCCGTTTTCGTTCGGCACATTCCGCCTGTATGAAGGGCGGTCTGCCTATACCTGTGTCAGCGCACAGATCCGGGAATACTTCCAGGCGCTGAAGACTGACTATATCGGGGCGTGCTATGGCGCTTATTTCATGGAGTTCGCGGATTATTACGCCCAGGAGAACCTCGAGGCAGGCGATACCCTGAATCTTCTGTTTGTTTCACTGCTGGCTCTGGAAAAAGATACGATTCCGAATGAACGTGTACGGTATGCGTTTGAGGTACGGCTCATGGTTCAGGCGGGAGAATATCCGGTGGATATCACGCAGGACGCGACGCTTGCGCCATCCGCGAGACAGGCATTTTACCATATGATCACCGCTCCGCTGGGAAAGCTGTTTTCCTTTGAGGTCTCCCCTCAGATCATGCGGGAGATCCAGGACCGCCAGGACAGGCTGCGCAAGCGGTTCATCGACCGCAGCTTTCACAGCCTGGAGGTGCTGGAGGAACTGCTGCGCACATAGAGCCGCAGCTTGGCCAGTTTTTCACACATTGCGATTGAAAAGCCAAAACACACACGTTATAATGAAATGATTTCAGTACGCTAAGCAGCGAAAAGGCTTAGAAAGAGCGCCGGGAGGCTTAGGAGAATCGAAGGGGAGGAGGACATCCGGGCAATATGAAAACTGCCAGAGTGGGAACATTTGCAGCGATAATTGCCTGTGCATGGATTCTTTCCGGCTGCAGCATGCTCGATCAGATCATCGGTGAGGATGACTGGAAGAGCTGGACCCCGGATTCCAACAGCATACAGGTTCATGCGGACGGGTCTCTGACAGAGACAATTTTTGATACGCTTGATAAAAGCTGGTATGCGGGAAATGAGCTGCAGGATATGATTGCGCGGTCGATGAATGAATACAATGCCGCGCATACAGCCGGAGCGGTCAATGTCGTATCCTACAGCGATGAGGGCGGCGAGGTGAAGGTCGTGATCGACTATCGCACGGGAGATGACTTTGCCGCATATAATAATACTGAGTTCTGCTGCGGCTCCATGCTGGATGCGCAGATGAAAGGATTCCTGTTTGAAGGCCTGTTCCATGAAGTGGACGGAGCAAGTCTGAAAGGTGAAGCGCTGGAAGCTTCTGTTCCTCTGAGCCACAAAGAGTACAGTGTGGTGATCTGCGATGGGACGCATACGGTGCAGGTACCTGGTCAGATCCGGTATGTGGGAGAGGGAGCACAGATAATCAACAGCCATGTTGCGAAGGCTGGGGAGGACGCACAGACGGATGACCGGAAAACAGTCCTCACGATTATCTATGAGAAGGATCAGGAATTCTATACGCAGCAGTCAGAGTAAAGAAAGATAAGGAGTAGATGCATCATGGAAAAGACGATGGAGAAGATCGTAGCGCTTGCCAAGAACAGGGGATTTGTGTATCCGGGCAGCGAGATCTACGGCGGACTGGCCAATACCTGGGACTACGGGAATCTTGGCGTTGAGCTGAAGAACAATGTCAAGAAGGCCTGGTGGCAGAAGTTCGTGCAGGAGAGTGCATACAATGTCGGTGTTGACTGTGCGATCCTGATGAACAGCCAGACCTGGGTCGCGTCCGGCCATATCGGCGGGTTCTCGGATCCGCTGATGGACTGCAAGGAGTGCCATGAGAGATTCCGCGCAGACCAGCTGATTGAGAACTACTGCAAGGAGAAGGGGATCGACCTGGGAAAGAGTGTCGATGCGATGAGCCATGAGGAGATGAAGGGCTTTATCGATGACAACCAGATTCCCTGCCCCACCTGCGGAAAGCACAATTTTACCGATATCCGTCAGTTTAACCTGATGTTCAAGACCTTCCAGGGTGTTACAGAGGATGCAAAGAATACGGTGTATCTGCGTCCGGAAACTGCGCAGGGTATCTTCGTCAACTTCAAGAATGTACAGAGAACTTCCCGCAAGAAGATTCCGTTCGGAATCGGCCAGATCGGAAAGTCATTCCGGAACGAGATTACGCCCGGAAACTTTACCTTCCGTACACGTGAGTTCGAACAGATGGAGCTGGAGTTCTTCTGCAGGCCGGGAACAGACCTGGAATGGTTCTCCTACTGGAGAGGCTTCTGCAGAGACTGGCTGCTGTCACTGGGCATCAAGGAATCGGAACTTAGGCTTCGTGATCATGATCCGGCCGAGCTTGCATTTTATTCCAAAGGAACAACGGACATCGAGTTCCTGTTCCCGTTCGGATGGGGCGAGCTGTGGGGAATCGCTGACCGGACAGACTACGACCTGACGCAGCATCAGAACACCTCCGGCCAGGATATGAGCTATTTTGACGACAGTACAAATGAGAAGTATGTGCCGTATGTCATTGAGCCCTCGCTCGGCGCGGACAGAGTTGTCCTGGCATTTCTGTGCGCGGCCTATGATGAAGAGGTTCTGGATGAGGCAAAGAACGATGTGCGTACGGTTCTTCGCTTCCATCCGGCGCTGGCCCCGGTCAAGATCAGCGTTCTGCCGCTGAGCAAGAAGCTCACGGATCCGGCGCAGAAGATCTGGGAAAGCCTGGCGAAGAAGTATAACTGTGAGTTCGATGACAGAGGAGCGATCGGAAAGCGGTACAGGAGAGCCGATGAGATCGGAACCCCGTACTGCGTAACCTATGACTTCGATTCGGAGACAGACGGCTGCGTTACGATCCGTGAGCGCGACTCTATGGAACAGGTCAGAGTGAAGATCGACGAACTGGATCAGTGGTTTGACGGAAAGTTTTCGTTCTGAACAGACAAAGACAAAACAGAACTGGCATTACCGAAGGGTAAGGAAAGGAGTAAAAACATGAATGTATCACCGCTACAGGCAGCAAGGTATGCGTACACCCCGAAGCTTCCGGGGATGCTCAGACACGGGATCGCGGATATCTGCGTGAAAGAGGGCGAGCCGACGCAGAGTGTCGCGGATCAGGAGAAGATCCAGGCACTGTTCCCGAACACCTACGGAAAGAAAGAGATTACTTTCCAGAAGGGTGCGAACACATCTCCTGCGAAGAAGCAGGTTGTGGGCGTCATCCTTTCGGGCGGACAGGCTCCCGGCGGACACAATGTTGTCTGCGGACTGTATGATGCGCTGAAGGCAACAAACAGTGAGAATGTTCTTTACGGTTTCAAGGGAGGCCCCAGCGGACTGCTTGAGGATGATTACCTGATCTTTGATGACGCGTACATCGACCAGTTCCGGAATACCGGCGGCTTTGACATCATTGGTTCCGGAAGAACGAAGCTGGAGACCGAAGAGCAGTTTGCGGTTGCGGCCAAGGTCTGTGAGAAGCATGGCATTACCGCGATCGTCATCATCGGCGGTGATGATTCCAACACGAATGCTGCTGTTCTGGCGGAGTATATGGCTGCCCACAATACCGGAGTCCAGGTGATCGGCTGCCCGAAGACCATTGACGGTGACCTGAAGAACGAGGACATCGAGGCGTCCTTCGGCTTTGACACAGCTACAAAGACCTACAGTGAGCTGATCGGAAACATCGAGAGAGACTGCAACTCCTCAAAGAAGTACTGGCATTTCATCAAGGTTATGGGACGCAGCGCTTCTCATGTCGCACTGGAGTGCGCACTCGAGACTCAGCCGAACGTCTGCCTGATCTCTGAAGAGGTCGCGGAAAAGAAGATGTCCCTGTCCCAGATCGCGGATCAGATTGCGGATTCTGTCGAGAAGAGAGCATCCCTTGGAATGAACTTCGGCGTTGTGATCATTCCCGAGGGTGTTGTCGAATTTGTCCCTGAGTTCTCTGCGCTGATCGCTGAGATCAATGAGATGCTTGCGGGAAGCAAGGCAGCTCAGTTCAATGAGCTGGGAAGCTGGGATGAAAAATATGCATTTATCAGCGAAGGACTGAGCGCGGAATCCATGAAGGTATTCGAGATCCTTCCGCAGGCCATTCAGCAGCAGCTGTTCCTGGAGAGAGACCCGCACGGAAATGTGCAGGTATCGCTGATCGAGTCCGAGAAGCTGTTCTCTGCGATGGTCGGGGCAAAGCTTGCCCAGAGAAAGGCAGCCGGAACCTATACAGGAAAATACGCGACACAGCACCATTTCTTCGGATACGAGGGAAGATGCGCGTTCCCGTCGAACTTCGATTCCGATTATTGCTACTCCCTCGGCTACAATGCATTCATGCTGATCCAGTATGGATACACCGGGTACCTGTCCAAGGTTTCGAACCTGTCCAGACCTGCCGAGGAGTGGATTGCCGGCGGCATGCCCATCACCAAGATGATGAATATGGAAAGAAGACACGGCGAGGACAAGCCGGTTATCCGCAAGGCACTTGTGGAGCTGGACGGTGCTCCGTTCAAGTACTTTGAAGCGCACAGAGAGGAGTGGGCAGAGAAGACATGCTACCTGTTCCCGGGCGCGATTCAGTACTTCGGACCGGCTTCCGTGTGCGACATCACCACCAGAACGCTGGCGCTTGAGAAGGGAATGTGAGACAGGAGCCGTGATTCACGGCCTTGAAAAAGGCTGTGAATCCGGTCAGCCTTTCTCACACGAGCTATAGAAAGAATCAGAACGTCGTTTTATCACAACAGACACAGGAGGAATGAAAATGGCAACAAAGTACGTGTACATGTTCACGGAAGGCAATGCCAGCATGAGAAATCTGCTTGGCGGCAAGGGTGCAGGTCTTGCCGAGATGACGGGACTGGGGCTTCCGGTTCCGCAGGGCTTCACCATTACGACAGAAGCCTGCACGAAGTACTATGAGGATGGACGTCAGATCAATGATGAGATCATGGCACAGATCCGCGAGGGAATCGATAAGATGGAGCAGATCACTGGTAAGAAGTTCGGTGACAGGAACAACCCTCTGTTGGTTTCGGTCCGTTCCGGTGCGCGTGCGTCCATGCCCGGCATGATGGATACGATCCTGAACCTTGGTCTGAATGAGGATGTCGTGAACGCGTTGTCTGAGAAGAGCGGCAACCCGCGCTGGGCCTGGGACTGCTATCGCAGATTTATCCAGATGTTTTCGGATGTTGTCATGGAGGTCGGCAAGAAGTATTTCGAAGAGCTGATCGACCAGATGAAGATGCACAAGGGTGTCACACAGGACATCGAGCTGGATGCGGAGGATCTGAAGACCCTGGCAAATCAGTTCAAGGAAGAATACAAGGAAAAGCTCGGCAAGGACTTCCCGGATGATCCGAAGGAGCAGCTGGTCGAGGCCATCAAGGCGGTGTTCCGTTCCTGGGACAACCCGCGCGCGAATGTCTATCGCCGTGACAATGATATCCCGTACTCCTGGGGAACCGCTGTCAATGTTCAGATGATGGCGTTCGGAAACATGGGCGAGACCTCCGGAACCGGCGTTGCCTTCACCAGAGATCCTGCGACCGGTGAGAAGCACCTGATGGGTGAATTCCTTCTGAACGCGCAGGGCGAGGATGTTGTTGCGGGTATCCGTACACCGAACAAGATTGATCAGCTGAAGGATATGATGCCTGAGGTTTATGAGCAGTTCACATCCATCTGCAAGATCCTGGAAGATCACTACAGGGATATGCAGGACATGGAATTCACAATTGAAGACAAGCATCTGTATATGCTCCAGACCAGAAACGGGAAGCGTACCGCAAAGGCTGCCCTGAAGATCGCGTGCGACCTTGTGGATGAGGGAATGATTGATGAGAAGCAGGCGGTTCTGATGATCGACCCGAGAAATCTGGACACGCTGCTGCATCCGCAGTTTGACCCGACCTATCTGGCAAAGGCTTATCCGATCGCGCATGGTCTTCCGGCTTCTCCGGGCGCTGCCTGCGGACAGGTTGTATTCACCGCGGAGGATGCGACCAGATGGAAGGCGAAGGGCAAGAAGGTCGTCCTGGTGCGTCTTGAGACGAGCCCGGAGGACATCGAAGGAATGAAGAGCGCGCAGGGTATTATCACGGTGCGCGGCGGCATGACCAGCCATGCGGCGGTTGTTGCCAGAGGCATGGGCGCATGCTGTGTATCCGGTGTATCCCAGATTGAGATGGATGAGGAGAACAAGTGCTTCACCATCGCCGGAAAGACCTTCCATGAGGGAGACTGGATCTCTGCAGATGGCTCCACCGGCAATCTGTATGATGGCGTCATTCCGACTGTTGAGGCGAAGATTGCCGGTGAGTTTGGCCGGATCATGGGCTGGGCGGATAAGTATCGCAGGCTGAAGGTCCGTACGAATGCGGATACGCCGGCGGATGCAAAGAGAGCACATGAACTTGGCGCTGAGGGCATCGGCCTTTGCAGAACGGAGCATATGTTCTTTGAGAAGGATCGTATTGAAGCGTTCCGTGAGATGATTATCTCTGATACCGTTGAGGAGAGAGAAGAGGCGCTTGCAAAGATCCTTCCGGTACAGCAGCATGACTTTGAGAAGCTCTATGAGGCACTCCAGGGTGCGCCGGTTACGATCCGTTTCCTGGATCCGCCGCTGCATGAGTTTGTACCGACCGATGAAGCGGATATAAAGAAGCTGGCGGATGCAAAGCATAAGAGCGTGACGGCGATTAAGACCATCATCAGCGCGCTTCATGAGTTCAACCCGATGATGGGTCACCGTGGTGTGCGTCTTGACATCACCTATCCGGAGATTTCCAAGATGCAGACGAAGGCTGTGATCCGTGCGGCGATCAATGTTCAGAAGAAGCATCCGGAATGGAAGATCAAGCCCGAGATTATGATCCCGCTTGTCGGAGACAACAAGGAGTTCGAGTTTGTCCGCAAGACGGTCATTGAAACAGCCGACAAGGAGATCGCGAAGGCTGGAGTCGACATGCAGTATGAAGTCGGAACCATGATCGAGATCCCGAGAGCGGCCCTGACTGCTGACGAGATCGCGAAGGGCGCTGATTTCTTCTGCTTCGGAACCAATGATCTGACACAGATGACCTATGGATTCTCCCGTGATGACGCGGGCAAGTTCCTTCAGGCATACTATGATGCGAAGATCTTTGAGAACGATCCGTTTGCGAAGCTGGACCAGAGCGGTGTCGGCAAGCTGATGGAGATGGCGATCAAGCTTGGCAAGGATGTGAATCCGAATCTGCATATCGGTATCTGCGGCGAGCATGGCGGAGATCCGACTTCTGTAGAATTCTGTGATTCGATC
>CADBZI010000027.1 GCA_902799015.1 uncultured Lachnospiraceae bacterium
CCTTTTTCGCCCGACCGGTTGTGGTCCTTCTCATCCGACTACTATTGGCCCTTCTTACCCGGCTCAGGAGTGGCCTTTTCTACCCGACCCTGACAATACCTCATATTCCGATCTCAGACTCCAGATATCATCCGGCGCAAAATAGTCCTCTTCCGCACTTTTGAAGGCCTCCCGGACATCTTCCATCGAATACTTCCTCTCGACAGTAATGATCTTCCCGTCGTGATACACATGCGCGGTCAACTCTATTTCCACAGTTTCTGTCGGCAGGGACAGAACCGCATAGCTCTCATTCAGCTCTATTGTTTTTCTGTGGTCTGCCATCTTTTCAAATCTTCCTCCTGACTACAATTTCATCCATCGCTACATCGAAGACATCCAACAGAATTACCAGGTTGTCCACGCTCGGAACCGTATCACCTTTCTTCCATCTGTATATGGAATAAAGCGTTTCAAACCCCAGTGCTTCCTGGAGGTCGTTGACAGTCAGCCTCTCTTCCTGCCGGAGCCGTTTTATGGTGGCCGCCGATCCCCCCGTAGGTCTGACTTCATAGATCAGCTAATTGCCTGTAGTCACACTCCCATCCCCGTTATGGTCAATAATCATGAGACATTTGCGTCTTTCAACCATTCCGCAGACTTGCTGTATTCGCTATGATCAACAAGAACCACATTCTTCCCTGAAGCATCTTCAAGAACAGGCGGTACATCCACACCTGCCGTTTTCAAAATGTATGCCGTCTCTTTGTTAATGTCCCCTAAAATTGCCGGTCTGGCATCATAGCCGAGTTCATTTAGAATACCAAAGTCACCCGGGCAGATCTCCCAAGGCTTCTCAAAACGCCCAAATGACAGATTCGTCGATAGACGCGCGAATCAGCGGATTAAGGGAATCCGGTCCATGCGCGCTTGAATAAGCAGTTCCCTGCATGCTGAGGGACAGAATAAAGATCCTGAAGTGGGTGCGCGGATCTGTCCTTGGCAGAACTCTGACTTCGGCGCACCTTGTGGGTCAATGTGTCTTCCGAATTTATAGCCCAGTCTTACTCGTACAGAAGAATATCATGTATATCCCATCTTATCCTTTCAAATTGGGCTTTTGCCCTTACAGATGCAGGAAATCCCATGTTAAATTGTTTGATTTAGAAGTGTTACACATGATTTGGCCTGCTGAAAAGAAGAATATCCGCCCTGAGAAGTAAAGTATCTTTCCCTCCATATAAACAGGATTTTGATACAGAAGATTATCAATGGGCTGATATTCTTCTGTAACTCCACTCAATGAGACCCCCTCAGGCAATCTGGTCGGTAAAAACATACCGACGGTTACGGTTCTTTCTCACCGTCAGTCCGGTATAATCATACCGTCATATTGACGGTTCAAACGCACCGAAGTGACGGTGCAGATGTCCCGTAATGACTGTACAAACATACCGTAGGGGCGAACAGGTTACCACTTTGCTTCTTCATTTTCTACTTCGTCTTCCATGTCCGTGGCTTTTAGCTGTTCACTCTCCAGTTGGATCTTCCGGATCAGCTCTATCATTTTCCCGGCAAATGTCCTGTGGCCTTCTGCAGAAAAATGCACCTGATCATATCCCAGATCAATTCCCCATTCCGATGCGTCCGTAAACATCACTCCCTGCTGCGACGCGATTTCCTGGAAGCCGTCGTTCATCCTTCTGCTCTCTTTATGATACTTCTCCAGCAGGGGATCCCCAATATCCCCGCCGCCGATCAATGGCGGGGCGATGATCAGGATCTGAGAGCGATCCAGGTTCCTTTTCAGGAACGTGATATACTGCTCCATCTTCCGGATCGGTATATCCGCATCCGGGTGCGTTGTCAGCAGGATATCATTTGTCCCGAGCATTGTGCTGAGGATGCCGTCACCCTCCGACAGGCTGATCAGCTTTATCAGGTATGACTGCTCATATGGCGGAGCCGGAAGCATTCTGCCATTCATCCCTTCCGCAAGCACCTGAAAATGATCTTTCAGATTCTTCGAGACAATCGTCGTCCACCGCGCATCATATGGGAATATCTGGCGATAAGGATCCGCCGGGTCATATCCGTACGTATTCGAATCGCCATAGAAGATGATCTGTCGCCGCCTGTCTGCTGCCATCGTCTTATCTCCTTCATCAGAATCGAATCACTCAGAACACTTTCAGTATACCAGATGCTTCGCCTGTTTCCAGACTCAGGGAAGAGGCTCTCTCTTCTTTGTAAAAGAGTCTCCGGGTTCCTGCCTGTATGATGTGGTTTTAAAGCAGGCTCTAATTCAAAATTTCTTTCTTTATTTTTGACCCTCTGAACCAGCACTATAAAAACAGGAACGAGTCGCAGCCTTGCAAATTGGAACTGCCTCCATTCCGGCACAATAAAGATGTAAGGAACTCTGGCAACGGAAAGGGGGTGATTATCACATGACGGCAGTACAACTTGATCAGGTTTCCAAAATCCGATCATTAAAAATAATGTTCTCCGATACCGAATGTGATAAGATACCTCCTGAGGCTAAGAACCTGGTACAGGGTATGACAAAAAAACTTGTTAACTCTCTGCATAAAGCCGCCATCTTCTATGATGAGAACAAGAAGATGTGGCGGACAACAATCATCATCGAAAAAGGAGGAACCAAAAAAAGAAAGCACGGTGCGAAAACAGAAGAAGGCCTGTATAACAAACTTTATGACCATTATGTCGGGCCCGGTACACTGGAGGATATCCATGCTCTCTGGGCCGAGCAGCGCAAGGAGGAAGGCCTTGCCTCTGCGACACTGCAGCGTGAGCGGCAGCGCTGGGACAAGTACCTGGCCAGAACGGATCTGGCAAAGAGACGGATTGACGAGATCGACAATTTCCGGATCGAAGCACACCTGCTCAGGATCATCAGGGAGAACTCGATCACCACAAAGGAGCTGCGCGAGATCCGTTTTCTTCTCCGGAAGTCCTTTGGATATGCGTTCCGGCACAAGCTGATTCCGGTCAATCCCATGCCGGACGTGGAGATCAATACCACCGGTTGCGCTCCAGCGCAGCCCAAGCTCAGTGAATCGAGGGTCTATCTCTCTAATGAGATTCCTGCAATCCAGAAGGAAATCGACACGGAGCTTCGGGCTATCCCTCACAATACGACTGCACTGGCGATCCGCCTTCTGTTTGTCCTCGGACTTCGTGTCGGCGAGCTTGTCGCGCTGAGGGAGTCTGATATTGACTGGGATAAACTGACGATCCACATTCAGCGGACAGAGCAGCGCATGGAGAAAGGACCACCCCGTCTGGTGAACCACACCAAGAAAAAGAGCCCTTACGGAAACCGGGTCCTTCCTCTTGGAGAAAGCGGGGCCGCGATCATCCGTCAGGTCATGGCGGTCAACAGGGATTATGGCTTCCAGGACGAGGATTTTCTCTTTTTGGGGGAGCAGGGAAAGCGGATTCACATTCGCGCGGTGGACAACCGGATCCGGAAGCTCTGCCTGCGTGCAGGGATTGATCCTGTAAAGTCCGCTCATGATATCCGCAGAACGGTCGCGACAAGGCTTTATCGCAATACGCACGACATCGAGCTGGTGCGCAAGTTCCTCGGACACAGCGATGTGCTGACGACCTGGGGCTATATTGTGGACATTGACGCAGAGGAAGAAGACCGCATGAGGGTTGTGGATGCACTGAAAGATCTTTCCGGACCGGCAGGCGTATCGGCTGCTCCGGCAGAAAATGCCGCGATGGCTGATATCTTTCCTTCCAGAAGCAACATTATTGCTTTCCGTCCCTCAAAAGAACAGCGGCATCAGCAGGGCACTTCCGGCATCGGAGGGGAAGCTCTCTGATGGGTAATCTACTTTGCAAATGCTCAGTCCAACACAGGTCCAACACTTTTGGGGAATATAAGAAACCCCGGAAACCCGCATGGTTGCTGGATTTCCGGGCAAAAAAAGAGAGCGCGAGACGGGATTCGAACCCGCGACCTTCGCCTTGGCAAGGCGACGCTCCACCCCTGAGCCACTCGCGCATATCTGTCTGTTCTCTCTTGCGAACAGACAGATCATACATTAGATTATCCTCTTTGTCAACAGTTTTTTGTAAGAATTATCTCCGTGCATCCGGAGCGCTCATTCAGCAAGTACTTCCTGCAGACAGAATAGCCTTCTGTCTGAGCTGCCGCTTCTTCCAATGCATCCGGTGCGTTTGTAAGGAGAATCAGAGCAGCCTTGCTGCCAAGCACCGTTTCGGCTTTTTTCAGGAACCGGACAGCAAAGTCCTTTTCCTCTCCCGGCTGCGTGTCCGGAAGGTACGTGATGATCTCATCAAAAGGATACGCGTGCGTAAAATCAAAGAAATCTCTGTTTACGTAATGGATGGGAGCATGCCGTTCCTTTTGGATGGCCTCGGCATTCACCCTGGCTTTCTCAATTGCCTCCGCAAACTTGTCAACGCCGTACACAGGATCAGCCGGTACCTGAAGGCAGCGTTCGATCAGCAAGGTTCCGACGCCGCAGAACGGGTCCAGAATCTGCGCATCCTGTTTCAGATATGGGGCAGCGAGCGAAACCGCCAGTGCAGCGAGCGGCGCGGATGTACTCTGTGCCGTCGTCTCCTTCCGGTAGGAGAACCGCTGATCCGGCAAGGTAAACAGCTTCAGCATCGGAATCAGGCTGTGGTCCTTACGTTCAATCAGACGCAGCTCTGCCTCATAATCCGAATCACTGTTCAGCAGTTTGCCCTTCTCCAGCGCGTCAAGCCTGGCGGCGATTCTGCGGATGTATTCCCCTTTTTTCTCTGCCGGAATCGATGGACTCTTCAGTTCGATCCGGTAGCGAAATGGCTGATCGGAAGCTTCATGCAAATAATTCAGATAATTCCCGATCTTCAGATCCCTGAGTTTCGAGGCGATCATCTTCTCATCGCCTGTGATCGGACGCGCGCCGGGAATCGGAAGCAGGCACTCTGTCCATGTCCGGATCTTCAGAATCTCGTTGAGATCCCCGCCTTTCACATGCACACTTCCACGCATGGCGTGTACTGCTCCGCAGGTGATCTGTCCTGCTGTCACATCCGCATGCAGTACATTCGTGCGAAGAAGCAATTCCGGCGCCGGATTCATTTTGATAAAATGATGCCGCTCATGTTTTTCATAGCGCTCGGTCATCCGGCGCAGTCTGGAAAGCTCCGCAAGCAGATGCCGGTTGTTGTCCCACAGAGGATTCTCCGCAGAACCTGTTTCTGTCTGTTCCCCGGAATCCCCCTCTTCCGAATCAGCGGGGACGGAGTTCTCCTCCGTCTCCAGCGGGGCATTTTCCTGCGTGTGATTCTCCTGTACAGGATGCTCCAGTGAGTCCTCCATCATTTCTGACAGCTCATGGATGCGTTCTTTCAGGCGGGGCAGATATTCCCTGTAATCCAGGGCACTGACAGCCTTCAGATAATCTTCCCGCACATACAGGGTTTTCTCCCTCTCCCAGGCTTCCATCAGGGCAGGCAGAACATCCTCATTCTCTGTCATACCAAGAATCAGTGCCGCATTTCTGCGCACCTTCGGATCCTCGTGCTTCAGCAGAGAGATCAGAAGGGAATCGTCGTCTCCCAGCTGCATGATAAACCGTCTGCGCAGGGACTCATCCGATATATTCTGCCGAAGTTCGATCAGGTTCTGCCTCACATCGTGGTCTTTTCTGATTTGTTCCAGAAGCTGCTCTACTCTTGCCATCTGCGATTCTTCCCCTCTTTCGGCACTCTGTTGCAAGCCATGTTCTTCGGATCTCTTCCGACAAGCGGTCTCAATGGTCTCCGTATGCTTCCGCTCTCTTCTTCAGGTCTTCCCACAGATCCTGATCAGAGGTTTCCATCTCGGCCACCGTTTCCTCCTTGAAGCTGTCCAGATATTCCCTGAGGACATCCTTTTCCGTTTCATCCGTCGGATCCCCATGGAGCAGCTGATCGACCATCTCCCGCTGCTTCGTTCTGCACTCTTCGCGATAGGTCATAACGTCATCCTTGAACTGTTCCCAGTCATCCGGATGATCCACATACCATTTGGGACAGTCTTTTCCGGTCACGTCATAATGCCGGATGATATCGTCGCGGTCAATGTCATACCGCTCCGACAGGTAAGCAACCAGGTGTACATCGGACCAGTAGGTTGCATCGGTAAACTTTCCGCTCTCATCATGATGGCAGTTCTCAATCGAGATGGAATAATAATTCGCCCGGTTGGATGCCCACGCAACCTCACCGTCCGGAACGCACTGAATGATCTCTCCGTCCATACCGACTACATAGTTCGCACTCATGCAGGTATCCTGGAGATTCTTCAGGCTCTCGAAGTAGTCACGGTTCTCCTGCGCTGTGGTCTCCGGATTCCCCAGATAATGGACGACGATCTTCTTGATGTCGCTTACCGCAATGCCCGGCCTCGACCAGTCATTGATCGTCAGAAGCTGCACATCAATGTTCGGCTTCGGAACCGCCAGTCCGAATGTCACAACACGGTCTGACTCCGTTTCGTAATCGAAGCTGACCTTCTTCGTGATCAGCTCCTCGATCTCCGGATCTTCCTTCGGCATGAACAGAACGATTGCTCCAAGGATCAGACAGACTGCCTCGATGACAATCACCCAGAATATGATTCTCCCCGTGCGCCGTCTTCTCTTCTGCTGCAGATACTGCTCATACGGTGTCAGCTTTCGCGGCACCCATTCCCTGTTTTCCTGTTCCGGTTTCTTACTCATGTGTTCTATCCTGCCAGACACAGAAGAAGGAACTGCTCAGCAGAAGCTGGACAGTTTCCTCTTATTTCTCTGTGTATCTGTCTTTCCTTCCGCCGTCAGATGTCGTCCTCCACCGTATAATTCGGTGCTTCCTTCGTAATGTGAATATCATGAGGATGACTCTCTCTCAGCGCCGCGCTCGTAATCTTTGTGAATCTGGCGTTCTTCTTGAGCGTCTCAATGTCCTTCGCTCCGCAGTAGCCCATACCGGACCTGAGTCCGCCCATCAGCTGGAAGATAGAATCCTCCACGGATCCCTTGTACGGGACGCGGCCTTCGACTCCTTCCGGAACCAGCTTCTTCGCATTCGTCTGGAAATAGCGGTCTTTTGATCCGTTCTCCATCGCCGCGATCGATCCCATGCCGCGGTAAACTTTGTATTTTCTTCCCTGATACAGCTCGTAATCTCCAGGCGCTTCATCGCATCCCGCAAACAGGGAACCCATCATGCAGACATTCGCTCCGGCCGCAATCGCCTTCGTGATGTCGCCGGAGTACTTGATGCCGCCGTCTGCAATGATCGGAATTCCGTACTTGTCCGCTTCCTCATATGCATTCATTACGGCTGTGATCTGCGGTACGCCGATTCCGGCGACGACTCTTGTGGTGCAGATAGAACCGGGGCCGATTCCGACCTTGACGCAGTCTGCTCCTGCCTGAATCAGCGCCTGTGTACCTTCCGCTGTGGCGACATTTCCAGCGATCACCTGCAGATTCGGGAACTTCTCCTTGATCATACCAACGACACGAAGTACATTTGCGGAATGACCGTGCGCGCTGTCCACAACAACCACATCCACGTGCGCCTTTACCAGCTCGGCTACTCTGTCCAGCACATCCATGGTCACGCCCACGCCGGCTCCGACCAGAAGGCGTCCCTGTGCATCCTTCGCGGAGTTGGGATACTTGATGTTCTTCTCAATATCTTTGATCGTGATCAGTCCCTTGAGATGACCTTCTTCATCCACAATCGGAAGCTTTTCCTTCCTCGCTTTGGCAAGAACCTTCTTTGCTTCCTCCAGTGTGATGCCTTCCCGCGCGGTTACCAGGTTTTCCGTTGTCATATCCTGGCAGATCTTCCGCGTCAGGTCCTCCTGGAACTTCAGGTCTCTGTTCGTGATTATTCCTGCCAGCTTTCCGTCCTGGTCTATAATCGGAACGCCGCTGATGCGGTACTTATGCATCAGATCTTCCGCTTCCTGAAGGGTATTCTCCGGACTCAGGGAAAATGGATCCGTGATCACGCCGAATTCAGAGCGCTTTACCTTGTCGACTTCCTCTGCCTGCATGCCAATGGACATATTCTTATGAATAATTCCGATGCCGCCCTGTCTGGCCATTGCAATCGCCATTCTGTGTTCGGTCACCGTATCCATGCCGGCACTCATAACAGGAATATTCAGCCGGATGGTTTTTGTGAGCTGTGTTGTCAGATCGATCTGATTCGGAACAACTTCTGAATACCCTGGGATCAACAATACATCATCAAAAGTAATTCCTTCTCCTACGATCTTTCCCATACGACAGTGTTCTCCTTTCATGTGCTCTCTTCATTCTGTTTCTTTCAGGATGCGCAAATGATACCATACATAACTGCACCATGCAATGTGCTTAGTCAAAGAACACCTTCCTCGGAGCGAATCTGCGCATGTCCTGGGCGATCTCCCCGGTCAGCTCCAGGCATACCGCCTCGGATCCCTGCTCGCCCCCGTATACCAGGGTCCATGTCTTTTTCTCCGGATCGCCGCTGGTATAATCCTTCACCTTCAGATTCCCCAGGAAAGACCTCAGATGCTCACTGCCCGTGGGCGCCATGACCTCCAGGCTGTCCTTCGAATAGGAAGCAACCTTTTTCCTTTTTCTCTTTGCCATGATCTTATCGATATCAATATCTCCGCCGACGTACAGGTATTCATACTCCAGATCCAGCATGGGCAGAATCAGATAGTAGGCAAGCATCCCCAGCACCATTCCCGCAGCGAGAAAGATGGGATTGAAAAAAAAGATCCCGCCGGCAAGCAGAACGGCAACCACACCGATTACCAGTCCCTTCACCAGCGTATCCTTTGGTGTCTTTTGGCGCTTTACCAGAATCTCTTCATATCCGTCGTTCATGTTGACCTCCTTGAAAGATTTCCTGCCTGCAGGAATCTTCTCCATGCTTATCCGATGATCCGTGTCACTTTGCCTGCTCTGTGCTGCTTTCCTCCTGCGCGAGCAGGAAACGCAGAAAACGCATTGCTTCCTCGCTTCTGGATGTATTTCCGACCAGAGAAACCCACACCTGACTGCCTGCTGCATAGATCGGATACCCGCCGATGACCCCGGCCGGATCGATCCGGACCGCATAAATATGCATGCCTTTCTGCGGCTGCGTATTCAGGGTATCCTGTTGGCCGTCATCCGGCATCTGGTCCCGCTTCATCACGGCCCCTGTGTCCTGGTCCGTCTCCGGCTCTTGCGCATAATACAGGCAGCCGGCTTCCTGCAGCCTTTCGATCTCCTCCTGCGTCAGAAGATCCTCCAGTTCCAGAAGCATCCCGCCTTCCTGCTCGTACGCTGTCACATCAGGAGGAGCAAGAAAGACATCCAAAGTCCCCGCTCCGGTATAGGCGGTGATCTTAATGGAAGCTGCCACGTCCTGCTGAGAGGTTCCCGTGGCCTTCGGGTTCACCCGGATGGATGAGTCAAAGATGATCTCTTTGTTCTGATCCAGCCCGCCCAGTGATGCAATGTAATCTGCCTGAAGCGTTTCCGTGTCCGGATCCAACTCATCCGCATTCAGAAAACAGGCATACAAAAGCGTTCTTGTGCGCGATCCATGAATGATCGTCACAGCCAGATAGGCGATCAGGAGAATGGAGGCAGCGATGACCAGAACAATCTTATAATAATCCCAGAAATACTGGAGCTTTGCTCCGGTTCCCATGCTGCGGATCTTATTCCACTCTTCATGACGTGCCCGGATGCGGTCCTGCTTCCACAGTTCTTTCTGATGTTTCTTTTCTTCCTCTGTCATATCCGAACTGCTCCTGTGTCCTCTGCGGATTCAAGAACGCCAACGGCGTTCTTGCCGCGGTGCGCTCGGTGCGAAGCACCTTCCTCTGAGCGCGGCTGCGATCCGCCGGAGGCTTTATCTCAGTGGGGATTGACGCCCCCACTGAGATGAATACTAACAGTATAACAAAGTGGTCTGGTTTTCACCAGACCACTTTTTTCTGCTTTCGTCAGCAGCGCTTCATCAGTACATTCCGCCCTGCGGTGCTGCAGGTGCTGCCGGTGCCGGCTCCTTGATGGTTCCGACGGTCGCTTCGGTGGTGAGCAGCGTGCTTGCAACGGAGCTTGCGTTCTGCAACGCGGACCGTGTCACCTTTGCCGGGTCGATGATGCCGGCTTCCACCATGTTGACATATTCTTCGTTGTAAGCGTCAAATCCTTCATTCTTTCCGGATTCCTTGACCTTATTGACAACAACGGATCCCGCAAGACCAGCGTTCTCGGCAATGAAGTACAGCGGGGATTCCAGTGCCTTCAGGACGATCTGCGCTCCGGTCTTTTCATCACCCTCGAGCTTCTCCAGGTCTTTCGCGACTGCAGCCGCAGCGTGGATATACGCGGAACCGCCGCCCGCTACGATGCCTTCCTCAACAGCGGCTCTCGTCGCGTTCAGGGCATCCTCCATACGGAACTTCGCTTCATTCATCTCGGTCTCAGTCGCCGCGCCGACGCGGATAACCGCAACGCCGCCTGCCAGCTTCGCCAGTCTCTCCTGAAGCTTTTCCTTATCGAAGGAAGACTTGGTCTCCTCGATCTGCGCACGAATCTGATCGGTTCTGGACTTGATGTCTTTCTTCTCGCCCAGACCGTCAACGATGATGGTATTCTCCTTCGTTACCTTAACGCTCTTCGCACGTCCGAGCACATCAACGGTAGCGTTCTTCAGCTCAAGGCCAACCTCATCAGAGATCACGGTGCCGCCTGTAAGGATCGCGATGTCCTGCAGCATATCTTTTCTTCTGTCGCCGTATCCCGGTGCCTTAACCGCAACAACAGAGAAGGTCCCGCGCAGCTTGTTCAGGATCAGGGTGGTCAGAGCCTCGCCCTCGACATCCTCTGCGATGATCAGAAGCTTCTTGCCGGCCTGCACGATCTGCTCAAGCAGCGGAAGGAGATCCTGGATGTTGCTGATCTTCTTGTCGGTGATCAGAATATACGGATCATCCAGAACAGCTTCCATCTTCTCGGTATCTGTTGCAAAGTACGCGGAGATATAGCCGCGGTCAAACTGCATTCCTTCGACCAGATCCAGCTCGGTCTTCATGGTCTTGGATTCCTCAACCGTGATGACGCCATCCTTGGAAACCTTCTCCATCGCGTCCGCGACCATCATGCCAACTTCGTCATTGCCGGAAGAAACTGCCGCGACCTTCGCGATCTGTTCCTTGCCCTTGACCTTCTGGCTCATCTTGCGGATCTCTTCCACAACCGCGTCCGTTGCCTTCTGCATGCCCTTGCGCAGCACGATCGGGTTTGCTCCTGCTGCCAGGTTCTTCATGCCTTCATGAACCATTGCCTGCGCCAGAACGGTCGCTGTCGTGGTGCCGTCTCCGGCTACATCATTGGTCTTGGAAGCGACTTCGCGAATCAGCTGTGCGCCCATGTTCTCGAAAGAATCTTCCAGATCAATCTCCTTGGCGATGGTCACGCCATCATTCGTGATAACCGGGCTGCCGTATGTCTTATCCAGAACGACGTTGCGTCCCTTCGGTCCAATCGTCACGCGGACGGTATCTGCCAGCTTGTCAACGCCGATCCGAAGGGCTTCTCTTGCCTCGTCTCCATATTTCAGTTCTTTTGCCATCTTTCTTCTACCTCCGTTTCTTTACTCGACCTTCGCCAGGATATCGCTCATCTTGCAGAGGATATACTCCTCGTCTCCAAGCTTGAACTCATTGCCGGCATATTTGGAATAGACAACCTTATCGCCTTCTTTTACGCTCATGACGATCTCTTTGCCATCGATCTTTCCATCTCCTACCGCGATTACGGTAGCTTCCTGGGGTCTTTCCTGCGCCTTTGCCGCCAGAATAATGCCGCCCTTTGTTGTCTCCTCAGCCTCAAACTGCTTCAGAACAACCTTATCACCCAACGGAACTAATTTCATTGTGCATGCCTCCATTTCCTGTATCGGTATTTCCTTATTTATTAGCACTCTTTAATTATGAGTGCTAAATTACGATACTCATCATAACAGAAAAAAAGAATTATGCAACCCCTGCGGAAATGCACAATCCTTCCCTCTATAAAATAATTCTCTTTTTTTCTCGTTTTTTCATATCATTTCTTAACAAAGTCAGGCTCTTCCCTTTCCCGACCTGCGAAGCTCCTCCAGCTGCGTGTAAACCGCATCATTCATGATCTTCACATAGGTTCCTTTCATGCCGGAGCTCTTAGACTGAATCACGCCGGCACTCTCAAACTTCCTGAGCGCATTGACAATCACAGAACGTGTAATGCCGACCCGGTCCGCGATCCTGCTCGCGACCAGTATTCCTTCCTCTCCGTCCAGCTCCTCGATGACATGCACAATGGCTTCCTGCTCGGAAACGCTGAGCGTATTGAAGGCACTCTTCACAACCTGCATCTTGCGGTTTTCTTCTTCGCTCTCCTCGCTCTGAACACGCATCATCTCGAGCCCGATCACGGTCGTTCCATATTCGGAGAGAATGATATCGTCAATCTCATACGGATCCTGTGTGCGGTACATAAAGACGGTTCCGAGTCTTTCCCCTGCGAATTCGATCGGGTTGACAATCGCCTGATACTGATGAATGCTGTCGCCGGTAAATCCCAGTGTCTGGAGATTTACATTTTCCTTTGTGGAAAGAATGGAAAGGAACCGTTCATTCAGCATCGGGTCGATAAACTGCCCCACCTGATCCGTGATCAGTTCCTGCAGGGCCGGTGTATTCTTCGCTTTGCTGACTCCAAGCGCCTTGCCTTTCTTACTGATCACAAGAACGTTGGAATTCAGAACCTGCGTCAGGACTTCGCAGATATCATTAAAGATAATCTTTCTCGTCGTATTGTTGTACAGTAGCTGACTGATCTTTCTTGTCTTATCGAGTAGCTGTACGCTCATAGCTGCCTCCTGTATCATACAGCCCGGAATCTTCCGGGTCAGGAATCCTTCTCCTCGGTGCAGGAGTATCCGCAGGTACTGTTCTGACAAACGAGTGTCTCCCCTTTATGCGCCATCCAGCCGCCGCATTTCGGGCACCGTTTCTCACTTGGTTTTGCCCATGAGATAAAATCACACTCCGGATTCTCGCATCCGTAGAATCTTCTTCCCTTGCGGGAACGTCTCACGATCAGTTCACTGCCGCACTTCGGGCAGGATACTCCTGCCTTCTCATAGAAGGGCATCGTGTTATGGCACTCCGGGAAGCCCGGGCAAGCCAGGAACTTTCCATAGGGGCCATACTTAATGACCATATTGCGCCCACATTTGTCGCACCGGACATCCGTCTCTTCATCGGCGATCTTGATCTTCGAGAGCGTTCCTTCTGCTTCCTGCACTTCACGGTCCAGATCCGGATAGAAGTTTCTCACAATATCCTTCCAGTCCATCTGTCCCTCTGCAACCATGTCCAGAAGAGACTCCATATTCGCGGTGAATCCGATATCGTCGATCTCCGGGAAGGAGCTCTTCATAATGGCATTCACGGCATCTCCAAGCTCTGTCACATACAGGCTGCGGCCCTCTTTTGTCACATAGTGGCGCGCCAGCAGCGTAGAGATCGTGGGCGCGTAGGTCGACGGGCGGCCGATCCCTTTCTCCTCCAACGCGTGAACGAGCGTTGCCTCCGTAAAATGCGCCGGCGGCTGTGTAAAGTGCTGTGTCGGGTGAACCGCCTCCAGCGACAGCTTTGTCCCTTCCTTCAATGTTGTCAATCCGGAAACCTTAGGATCTTCCTCCCCCTCACTTTCGCGGTATACAGCCCTGTATCCTTCAAAGATCGTACGGGTTGTTCCGGTTGTGAACAGGTAATCCACATCTGCCTTTGCCGTAATCCGGATCTGCAGGGTTTCAATTCTGGCCGGTGTCATGCGGCTTCCGACAAACCGCTTCCAGATCAGCGTATACAGGCGCAGCTGTTCTTTGGACAGCGCGTTTTTCACGCTTTCCGGAGTCCTGCTGATATCGGTCGGACGGATGGCTTCATGGGCATCCTGAATCCTTGCGCTGCTTTCAGCTGCTGTCTTTCCGGCTTTCTCCCCTTCTGCCGCATATTCCGGCCCGTACTGCTTGCCGATATAGGCGGCAGCTGCCGCCGATGCCTCGGCCGAGATCCGGGTGGAATCCGTTCTCAGATAGGTGATCAGACCTTCCACGCCTTTTCCTTTGAGGTCAACGCCTTCATAAAGCTGCTGGGCGACCCGCATGGTTTTCTGCGTGCTGAAATTCAGCGCGCGGGCTGCCTCCTGCTGAAGTGTACTCGTCGTAAAGGGCAGCGGCGCTTTTCTGAGCTTCTCTCCCTTCTTCACTTCCGTCACGGAAATGTCGGCATGCGCGAGCGCACGGGCAATGGCATTCGCCCTTTCCTCATTCTCCGGCTGTTCCCTGGAAGAGCCGATTCCGTGGTACTGTGCCGTCAGGCATTTCTTTGCCTTCTCCGGCAGAAGATCCGCTTCAATCGTCCAGTACTCCCTGGGAACAAAATTCGAGATCTCCGCCTCCCGGTCAGCGATGATCCTCAGTGCCGCTGACTGTACGCGGCCTGCACTCAGTCCCTTCTTGATCTTTGTCCAGAGAAGCGGACTGATGCGGTATCCGACCATACGGTCGAGAATCCGCCTTGCCTGCTGGGCATCCACCATATCCATATCAATCTGGCGGGGATGCTTCATCGCCTCTTTGACGGCATTCTTCGTAATCTCATTGAACGTAATCCGGAAGGACTTCTTCGGATCCAGGTTCAATGCTGACATAAGATGCCAGCTGATCGCTTCCCCTTCCCGGTCCGGGTCGGTTGCGAGATAGATCTTGTCGGCTTTCTTTGCGTCCTTGCGAAGTGCCGCAAGCAGCTCACCTTTTCCGCGGATCGTGATGTATTTTGGTTCATAATCATGCTCCACGTCGAATCCGAGCTGGCTCTTGGGAAGATCCCGCACATGACCGACAGAAGCCACGACTTTATAATTCTTATTTAAAAACTTGCTGATGGTCCTGACCTTGGTCGGGGACTCTACAATCACAAGGTTATTTGCCATGTGTCCTGTTTCCTTTCTGCATTGGGCCGTGCAATGGTCCAAAGCCACAACACTATAACCCAAATTTACACAGGACGCAAGTGGGGCTGCTTTTCCCCTCCCCGTTCGCTGTCCGGCTTTTTTCCGGTCTGCCGGCCTTACGCAATCTTCCTGATATACCGGTTCTTCGATACCTCCGAAGCCAGATTCTTCAGCTGCAGATTCAAAAGCGCCCGCATGGACTGCAGCAGGGTCAGTCCTGCTTCCTGCGCGATCTCATCGATTCCTTTCGAATCAAAGTTCAGTGCCGAATAGACTTTTTTCTCATCTTCTTCCATGTTCTTCATAATCTCCCGGATCAGATCCTCCTCCTTCGGCGGTATTCGTTCCAGATTCAGCGCGATCGCAAGATTCTTGAGAAGGCTTTCCGCGGAGAGCACGATGCCGGCGCCCTGTTCGATCAGCCGGTTGCAGCCATAGCTGAGCAGGTCATTGTAGCGGCCCGGTACCGCATAGACCTCCTTTCCCTGATCCAGCGCAAGGTCTGCCGTGATCAGGGAACCGCTCTGCGCCCGGGCTTCCACCACGATCACCGCATCGGAAAGCCCTGAGATCAGGCGGTTTCTCATGGGAAAATGATGCCGCAGAGGCGGTGTCATGGGTGCGAATTCCGAGATCACCCCTCCCTCCTCGATCAAACGGTCATAGAGGCCGCCGTTTTCCGCCGGATAGCAGACATCGGCGCCGCATCCAAGGACTGCGAAGGAGCTGCTGCCGGAATCGATGCATGCAGCCTGAGCGGTACCGTCCACACCGGCTGCCATTCCGCTGATGACCTGATACCCGTCAAGCGCAAGCGCCTTTCCCAGCACCGCAGCCATCTGCTTCCCGTAATTGCTGCATCTTCTGGCGCCAATGACCGCAACCGCGCTTTTTCCGGGATCCGGGAGTCTGCCTCTGTAGAACAGTCCCCAGGGACAGTCCGGAAGGTTTTTCAGCTTTTCCGGAAACAGCGGGGACTGGCGGCTGACAAAGTGAAGCTTCCTGAGCGCAAGCCGTTCCTCCGCCTCAACCACAGAAGTTGTATCCTTATAATTAATCAGTGCATTGACCCATGCTGTCGTCGCCGCATCCGCAAGCTTCTTCCACCGGATCAGTTCTCTGGGCTGCGCTTCATAAAGCTGTTTCGGATTCCTGAAGTACCCGATCAGGCCGGCAATCTCAGAGCGATACAGCCCCGGGCAGCTGCACAGCCAGAGCCAGTAACGTTCCATCTCTCTTTCCTGTGTGTTGATTCTGTCCATTCCTTCTTCCTTTCTCAGGCCGCGCGCAGGGCCTGTTCCCAATCCTTCCGGTCCGTCTCCTCAGGCTGTGCGCAGGGCCTGTTCCCAATCCTTTCGGTCCACCGCATCAGGCTGTGCGCAGGGCCTGTTCCCAATATTTCCGGTCCACCGCTCTGTAGGAGACAGCCTCCGCCAGATGCTCCATCCTGACCAGATTCTCTCCCGAAAGATCCGCTATGGTCCGCGCCGTTTTCAGGATCCGGTGATAGGATCTCGCGGTAAGATGCATCCTTTCGTACAAATCGCGCATCATTTCCCGGCAGCCGTCCTCCATTTCGCAATATCTCCGGACCGCATCAGCATCCAGGTCAGAATTAAACCGGTATCTGGTTCCCCGGTATCTCTCCTGCTGAACCGCACGCGCCTGCATCACTCTCTGACGGATCTCGGAAGAGCTTTCCCCGCACGCATCGCTGGTTAATTCCTCATACTTCACACGGTCTGCCTCGACGCACATATCGATCCGGTCCAGCAGCGGCATGCTGATCCTCGACAGATATCGCTTCACCTGCGCATTCGTGCAGGTGCATCTGCTGCGATCCGGAAAATACCCGCACTGACAGGGATTCATCGAGGCAATCAGCATGAATTCCGCAGGAAATGTGTAGGTGCCGCCCACCCGTGCGATCCGGATGCTGCCATCTTCCAAAGGGCCGCGCAGCATCTCCAGAACCGACCGGTCAAACTCCGGCAATTCATCCAGATACAGGATGCCCCGGTGCGCCAGGGAGATCTCCCCCGGAGACGGCTCTTTTCCGCCTCCGCACAGTGCTGCTGCCGTGACGTTATGATGAGGCGCCCGGAAGGGCCGGGCCATCATCAATCCCGTATTCTTCGGAAGCGTTCCCGCAATCGAATGAATCTTGGTGATCTCCAGTGCTTCTTCCAGGCTTGTCTGCGGAAGAATCGAAGCAATGCACCTGGCTGTCAGGCTCTTCCCCGCTCCGGGCGGGCCGACCATCAGGAGATTATGGAATCCGCTCACCGCAATCTCTGCCGCCCGCCGCATCAGCGCCTGGCCCCTGATCAGGGAAAAATCCACGCCGCCGCTCTCATTCTGGGCTTCTCTGAGCGCATGGATGTCGATCTTCATCGAACGAAGCGGCCCGGGATCAGCCAGCGGAGGTTCATAGGCAGCCTCTTCGACCGGATAGACCCGCGCGCCTGTTCGCTCCGCCAGAAAATGAATCACCTGATTCAGATTCTCAGCTCCCAGAACATTGACCTCCCGCACCACAGAGCCCTCCGCAAGATTCTCCGAAGGGACAATCACCGTTCCGCATCCATATTCCTTTGCATGGGACACAATCTCCAGAACCCCTCTGACGGGCCCGATCTCACCATTCAGACTCAGCTCCCCGAGCAGCAGCACGCCATTCAGCGCCTGCTGCGGGAAGAATCCGTATCCGCCCATCAGCGAGATCGCGATGGCGAGATCAAACAGCGCCCCATCCTTGTGGAAGGAAGCCGGCGCAAGATTGACCGTAACGTGCTGCGGAGACAGTCTGACCCCGCTGTTTCTGAGCGCTGACCGCACCCGCTCCGCTGCCTCCCTGGTCTCTGACGCCAGAAACCCAACCAGGCTGAACGTCGGAAGCCCGTCCGAGACATCTGCCTCCACGATCACCCTCCTGCTTTCAATTCCGTTGATGGAAGCGGAAACAACCGTACTGTACATGCCAGAGCCTCCTTTCGAATCGATCCGCACATACCGGCCGGCGGCAAAAGAACCATCGACCCGGCATCCGGTCAGGAACATGCGCCGGGAAAGCTGCCAGGATCATGCAAAAGTCCCGCCGGGACTGCGTTGCTGTTCACAGTTTGCAGCAACAAAAGCCCACTAAATTGAATAGAACGACAAAGGAAATATCCCGAGGCGAAATGCCTCTAAAAGAAAATGTGATATTTATCTAATGATAAAAGATTTTCCAGATGGGAAAAGGATATAAAAAAAACAGGGGTTTGTCAACCCCTGCAGAAAAGCTGCTGACCAGAATCGAACTGGTGACCTCCACATTACCAATGTGACGCTCTACCGACTGAGCCACAGCAGCTTATTGACCTTTCGTCAACGACACGGATTCTACCACAGCGGAGAATCCGTGTCAATTGTTTTCTTTTAAGCCTCTGTCTGGGCAGTCCCGGCTGCACTTTCCGTCTCGGCAGTCACAGCTGCGCTCTCCGTCTGAACAGTTCCGGCTGCGCTTTCCGTCTCAACCGTTGTAGCAGTCGGTGTGGACGAAGAAGAGGAAGAATCCGGAATCATATTCAGCAGCAGCGCAATCAGCAGAAAAGCAACTGCAAGAAACTTGGTGAACCGCACCAGGTTGCCTTCCATGGATCTGCTCTTGTTCTTTCCCCAGTAAGAATCACCGATTCCTCCGATAGAACCCAGTCCCGCGGCCTTTCCTTCCTGCATCAGAACGATTACCGTCAGTGCAATACAGACCAACAGAAAAATGATCGTCAAAAAGATCTTCATAACCCTTTACTCCTTGTCTGTTCAGTTAAAATGCCGCCGTGCGGCACAAAAGACATATTACCACATACCCTTATGCGCAATCAAGCGTTAATCTTCATTCTCTGCCTGACGATCTCATAGGCCAGCACTCCGGCCGCCACCGATGCATTCAGGGAGTCAATATCTCCCTTCATCGGAATCGACGCGGTCATGTCGCATTTCTCCTTCACGAGCTTCCCGACGCCGCTTCCCTCCGATCCGATCACAACGCCGATGGGCCCTGTCAGATTCAGGTTGTACATGACTTCTCCATCCATATCCGCACATACGAACCACAGGCCCTTCTTCTTGAGTTCCTCGATCGTCTGGGACAGATTGTTCACCCGCGCCACAGGGGTATAGCTGACTGCGCCCGCGCTTGCCTTGAAGGCCGTCGCGGTCAGTCCCGCAGACCGGCGCTTCGGGATGATCACACCGTGTGCGCCGCACAGGTTCGCAGTCCGGATGATCGCACCAAGGTTATGAGGGTCCTCAATCTCATCCAGCACGAAAAGAAACGGGCTTTCTCCCCTCTCTTCCGCTTTTTTCAGGATGTCTTCCACCTGTGCGTACTCGTACGCCGCAGCATGCGCGATCACGCCCTGATGACGTCCGGTTTCAGACATCCGGTCCAGGCGTTCCTTTGTCACATAGTCCACCACCGCGTCCGCCTTCTTCGCTCTGCGGATCAGATCCATAACAGGGCCATCCTTCAGCCCCTCCTGCACATAGAGCCGGTCGATGGTGCTTCCAGCGCGAAATGCCTCCCGCACCGCATTGCGCCCCTCGATCATGGACTGCTGTTCGTCTGTTTCTCTGATACTCTTCTCATCCATATGCATTCAGTTCTTCCCGGAGCAGGTCCAGGAGCCTTTCATACCGTCCGGTCAGATACAGATATCCCACCAGACATTCAAAAGCAGTGGCCTCAAGATAATCTCTCATGTCAGCGTTCTTTGCCTTGTGTGAGGGCTTCGCGTTATGCCCCCTCCGGCATACGGCCAGCTCCTCTTCGGTCAGTTTTTCCCGGATCCGGCCAAGAAGCGCCGCCTGCGCACGCGCATTTACAATGGAAGATGCTTTTTTATGCAGGTTTTCCGGTTTTGTCATTCCCCGTCTCAGAAGCATATTGCGGACAATGAGATCATAGACGGTGTCCCCGATCCACGCCAGGGAAAGGGGAGGATACTGCGTCCAGTCCCTCCGGGGAAGCTGCAATACCGTTCCGATCAGGTCGTTCAGCTCCGCTTCCACTTGACGCCCTCCCTGGTGTCAAGCAGGGTGATTCCCATACCTGCCAGCTGATCCCGGATCTCGTCTGCCCTGGCGAAGTTTTTCGCCTTTCTGGCTGCCTGACGCTCCTCGATCAGGGCTTCAATCTCAGAATCCAGAACCTCTGCCTTCTTCTCGAAAATCATCCCGAGGATATCACCCAGCATCAGAATCTCATCTTTGACCGCCTGCGCGAATGCCTTTGAGCTGTCTTCCTTCACCTCGCTGTTCGCGAAACGAACCAGGTCAAATACTGCCGCAAATGCATCCGCTGTATTGATGTCATCGTCCATCGCCTCGTCAAAGCGCTTCGTGAATCCATCCAGTTCCTTTGCCTTCTCCTGCTCCGCTTCCCTCATCGCTTCCGTCTTCGCATTTCCGATCAGGAAGTTCAGATTGTCGACTGCGTTGCAGATTCTTTCATAGGAGGACTTTGCGCTCTCCATGAGATCATGCGAGAAGTTCAGCGGGCTTCTGTAATGTGCGCTCAGCATAAACATCCGCAGAACCTGCAGATCATAGTGCTGCTCAATCTCGCGCACGGTAAAGAAGTTGCCCAGTGACTTGGACATCTTGTGATTATCAATGTTCAGAAATGCGTTGTGCAGCCAGTAATGCGCAAACGGCACCTGGTTGCTGCATTCGGACTGCGCGATCTCATTCTCATGGTGCGGGAAGATCAGATCCTCGCCGCCGGCGTGAATGTCAATGGTATCGCCCAGATAACGTTTCGCCATGACGGAGCACTCAATGTGCCAGCCCGGTCTGCCGTCGCTCCACGGAGATTCGCAGCTGGGCTCGCCCTCCTTCTTCGGCTTCCAGAGCACAAAGTCAAGCGGATCCTCCTTCTCGTCCTCGCCCGTCACCAGCAGGCTTCTGGATCCGGATCTGAGGTCATCCAGATTCTTGTGCGAAAGCTTTCCGTATTCCTTGAACTTTCTGGTGCGGAAATAAACCGTGCCGTTCTTCTCATAGGCATATCCCTTTTCGATCAGATCCGAGATCATCTCGATCATACCGCCGATCTCCCGGGTTGCCCTGGGATGTGTGGTCGCCGGCCGCACATTCATGTGCTCCATGTCCTGCCTGCATTCTTTGATATACCGCTCGGCAACCTCCTGCGCGGATATCCCTTCCTCGATCGATTTCTTGATGATCTTGTCATCAACATCGGTAAAGTTCGATACATAATTCACTTCATATCCCCTGTGCTCCAGATAACGGCGCAGGGTATCAAATACGATCATCGGACGTGCATTTCCGATATGAATAAAATCGTACACCGTAGGACCGCAGACATAGATCGAAACCTTTCCCGGCACGATCGGTACGAATTCTTCTTTTTTCTTATTCAGGGTGTTATAGAAAAGCATATCGGTTCTCCTTCTCAGTCTGTCTCCAGGACGGAATCTTTTTCAAGTTTATGCACAGGGAACCGGTTTGTCAAACGGATCCCGCATGTTCAGATTTTTTCCAGCATGCAGACGGCCTGCGCGGCGATTCCTTCCTCCCGTCCCGTGAAGCCAAGCCCTTCCTGTGTCGTTGCCTTGACACTGATCCGGTCCACATCTACGTGAAGCGCATCCGCAATATTCTGCCGCATCCTGGGCAGATGCGGCATCATCTTCGGCCGCTGCGCGATAATAATGGAATCGATATTTTCAACCCGGTATGCATGCTCCTCCAGCAGCTGTCTCACCTTCTCCAGCAGGCTGATGCTGGAGATCCCTTCATAAGCCGGATCCGTATCGGGAAAATGCTGCCCGATATCACCCAGTGCGGCTGCCCCCAGCAGAGCATCCATAATTGCATGCACGATGACATCCGCATCGGAATGGCCGAGGAGCCCCTTTTCAAACGGAATGTCCACGCCGCCCAGAATCAGCTTTCTTCCTTCCGCAAATTTGTGTACATCGTATCCGATTCCTGCTCTCATTCTGTCCTCCCGCAGTTTAAATGCTTTCTTCTCTTCACGCTCCATTGCGTTCCCCGGCAAAATCATCTGCATACTGCCGGAATGTTCCATACGCTATACAGCACACTCAGCACCCCCTTGACAAGGGTGCTGAGTCATGTGCCTGTCTGTTATTCTACCGGCCTGATGGAGATCGGGTTCTTCTCCATTCCCCAGAAGGATTCCATATTGCCGAACGGATCTGTCTCGATCCCTTTTTCCTTTTTCTTCTTTCCTTTCTTTTCCGCAGTGTTCGGATGAAGCTCCAGCATCTCCAGAACATCGCTGACCTTGCTCACCGGGAAGATCTTCAGTGCGCTCTTCACTTCCTGGGCAACCTCATCCAGGTCTTCACGGTTCTCTTCCGGAATGAATACCTTCTTAATGCCCGCTCTTTGTGCTGCCATCAATTTCTCCGGAAGGCCGCCGATCGGCATCACCCTGCCGCGCAGAGATACTTCACCGGTCATCGCCCACTCCGGGCTTACCTCACGTCCGCAGACGAGAGAAGCCAGCGCTGTCGTCAGCGTAATACCGGCGGACGGTCCGTCTTTGGGAACCGCGCCTTCCGGAACATGAATGTGAAGGTCATTTTCCGTAAACAGTCTGACCTTGTCCGGGTACATCGCCTTAATCATGGAGATGGCGATCTGGACAGACTCCTTCATGACATCTCCCAGCTGGCCGGTGATGACCACCTTGCCGCTTCCCTTCGTGAACAGAGTTTCTATAAACAGAATCTCTCCTCCGGCGGCTGTCCAGGCAAGACCGGTTACAATGCCGGGTCGCTTCTCTTCGTGGACGCTGTCATGCCGGATTGGCTTCTGGTCCAGATATTTCCTGAGATTTTCAGGCGTCACCACAACCGTCTTCACATCGGCCTTGCCGGATCCGCCCTTCCGGCCACCCGCTTTCTGGGATCGGTTTTTTTTATCTTCCGTTTTCTTTCCCCGCTTTGCTGTTTTGTTCTCCACAACCTCAACGGCCGCGTAGCGGCAGAGCGTATCCATCTGTTTTTTCAGCCCACGGACGCCGCTTTCCATCGTGTAATGATCGATCACCGCACGGATGGTTTCATCCGGGACCTCCAGCTCCTGCTCGGTGATTCCGGTTGCCTTCCTCGCGCGGGGCAGAAGATGGCGCTTCGCAATCTGGAACTTCTCGACGGCGGTATAGCCCGGGAACTGGATCACCTCCATCCGGTTCAGCAGCGGCTCAGGGATCGTGTCGGTCGTATTCGCCGTGCAGACGAACAGCACGTCCGACAGATCGTAGGGCACGTTCATGTAATGATCCGTGAAGCTGAAGTTCTGTTCCGGATCCAGTACCTCCAGCAGCGCGCTCGAGGGGTCGCCGCTGAAGTCCCTGCTCAGCTTGTCCACCTCATCCAGTACGATCACCGGATTCGAGGTTCCCGCATTCTTCATTGCATTCATCAGGCGGCCGGGCATGGCGCCGATATAGGTTCTCCGATGTCCGCGGATCTCCGCTTCATCCCGCACGCCGCCCAGCGAGATTCTCACATATTTGCGTCCCAACGCCTTCGCGATGCTCTGACCGATGCTCGTCTTTCCGGTACCGGGCGCACCAACAAACAAAAGAATCGATCCGGACTGTTTTTTATTCAGGCTCATGACCGCCAGCTGCTGGATCACTCTGTTCTTGACCTTCTTCAGGCCGTAATGATCCTCGTCAAGAATCTCCCTCGCCTTTTCAAGATCAATCTTCTTGTACTTTGCCTTCTTCCATTCCAGGGAGGTTACAAAGTCCAGATAATCGTACAGAAGCCCGTACTCGTGAGAGTTCTTTCCTTCCTGCCGGATACGTTCGAGAACCTTTTCGGCTTCCTTGCGCGCAGTCTCATTCATACCGGATTCTTCGATCTTCTTCTGGAACTTCGCCACGTCCGACACATTTTCCGGATGCATGTTGTCCAGCTGATCCTGCAGGAATCCGATCTGCTTCTTCAGCGCATCTTCACGGTAGAGCTTCTCGTTTGTCTCTTTCGCATGCTCCTGCGCCTCCGTACTCACATCCGAAACGGCGATGAAACCATACAGAGCCTGCTCGATCAGCGCAAGGCGCTCGGATTCCTTGTCCGCCTCCAGAATATGGTACTTCTCCTCCGCGTCCAGTGTCAGATAGGAGCTGAGCGCAGTGATGCATTCCTCCGCACTCTTCCAGCGATTCACATATGCGCGCGCCATCAGGCCCCAGGGGAACTTCTTCAGAAACTCATAGAGCCTGCTCTTCATGGCCTCCAGGTCGACCCGGCGCGTTTCCTCATCTACATCCTCGATATCCTCCCGGATCACCGCCTGCGCGAAGATATCGTGTTCCGTAACCAGCACGGAATCAATATTCATCCGGTTCAGGGTCCGGACCGTAATGTCGCCGTCATCATCCACAGACTCAATGACGCCATTCAGCCCGATCGGATAAAAATCCTCCTGGGTCAGATGCTTTCTGCTTTTTTCCTGCTTCTGAAACAGGAACAGCACCTTATCTCCTTCCCGCATATTCGCGGCGGAGATCTCATCAAAAAAATCCTTCTTGAATGTCAAAGAGATATTCGGAAGGATAATCATGTTATAAACAGGTATTGTAATCATATGGTTGTCCTCCTCTTACCGCAGGGAAACGATCCCTGATAGAATCCGTAATCAGCTTTTTGACGAGTTAATTATTGTGTGAACCAACCATACCACTATCTGTTAGCAGTGTCAATATTTGAGTGCTAAATAAATTGTGTAAAATCTATGTCGGTCTGACCAGAACCTGCGGCATACACATGGTTCCTTCGCTACGAGTCTCCGCTCAGGAGCTCTGTGTACGCCTTGTATCTGGCCAGGGTTGACCTGTTGCAAGGAGAACTCCGGCTGCTGTCTGAACGGTTACTGCCCGAAGCCTTCCCACACCGGCTTTCCGGGATAGATCTTCAGCTTCTCTTCTCCTGTAAGAATCCGCATCGCTCCGGCTGCCATTGCTTCCTGCTCAAACTCTCCCGGGTACTGGAATACCGGGGCAATAAAGCCGCAGCTTTCCTCAATCCGCTCTCCGATCTCCGGGAAGCGCAGCAGTCCTCCGGTCAGCAGGATCGCATCCACTTTTCCTTTCAGAGGAGTGCTCATCATGCCGATCCACTTGATGATCTGGTAGATCATGGCATCCCAGACTCGTCCTGCCACCTCATCGCCATCCTCCACCATCTTGTGAATGACATCCGAATTGGAGGTACCGAACCAGTTGGTCAGACCGCCTGCCTGGGAACAAAGATCGCGGATCTGTTCATCACTCAGGCCTTCCAGGACCCGCCGTCCATCCGTGATCGCAAGGCTGCCCATCCGGGTCGGGGTGAAAGGTCCCTCTCCGCCGCCGGCGTCATTTCCGTCTATCATGCGGCCATGGTCGTGCGCGGTAATGGAGATCCCTCCATCGATATGGCACACGATAAAATTGCAGTCCTCATACCGCTTCCCCATCAGCTTCGCATGATGGCGGGCGGTTGCCTTCAGATTCAGGGCATGGGAGACAGCGCGACGGTAAACTCCTTTGATACCGGTAATCCGCGCCTCGTCGCACAGCTCATCCACAATCGGAGGATCCATCATAATGCAGAGTCCCCCGTAGATCTTATGAATCTCATTCGCCATCTGGACGCCAAGCATGGAGGCATGGTACAGGCCACCCTTTGTCGCCCGGGTATCTTCAATCAGGCGCTCGTCTACCTGATAGATGCCGCCCGGAATCGCATAGCAGCCGCCGCCTCTTCCGACAACCGCATCAATTCCATTCAGGTCAATATGATCCTCCTCCAGGAACTGATGAATCACTTCCATGCGGTAATCCAGCTGGTCATTGATCGTCGGAAAGTTCAGCAGCACGGAGGAATCATGAAAGACATCCGTGGTAAAGATGTTTTTCCGGTTTTCAAATAAAGACAGCTTCGTGGATGTGGAACCCGGGTTAATGATAAAAATTCGGTATGTCTGATCGGTCTTCTTCATGATGTCATCTCTTTTCTTATATTCTCAGAATTTCGATTCTTCTGTAGTCTGCGCGCTCTCCTTGGCAGCCTCTGCATCCTGCTCACCAACCTCCTGCGTGGCCTCTGCATCCTGCACACCGGTCTCCTGTGCGCTTTCCGGTACAGCTTCTGCGATCTGCTCGCCGGCCTCCCTGACGGCCTCTGTGATCTGCTCACTGGTCGTCTGCGCGCTCTCCCTGGCGGTCTCTGTGATCTGCTCACCGGGCGTCTGCGCGCTTTCCTTCGCGGCTTCCGCTGCCTTCCGCTCCTCGCCGGATGCCTCCGGCTCCTCCTGTGCCTTTTTCGGCTTCTTAAGCTTCTCCTTCAGCCAGGAAAATGCATTCTTCGTCCCAGCGGCCGCACCACCGACGGCTTCACCGGTCTTGTCGGCCGCATCGCCGGCAATTTTCCCGACTTCCTGGCCTGCCTCTTTGAGATCCTTTGCCATCTTCGCACCGGTTGTCTCCGGGCGGATATTCAGCTTGTAGCCGCATTTCGCGCAGAACTTATCTCCGCTGGCTGCCGGCCTGCCGCAGTTCGGACAATAGATGATCCCCTTTACATGGTTGAGCTGATCTGTATAGGAAGCGATGTTGGCATACGCCACCTTTACAGCTGCCCACTCATCCTCGAGTCCTGCCTTCGGCGTCTCAGGATTCTCCTTGTAAACCGCCTCTCCGATCAGGGCAAAGAGCCTTTCCAGAGACTTTTTCTCCTGCGAGATCCTGTTTGAAATTGAAACGGAATCACTCACCTTCTGCACTCCATTCTTTGTGTCCTGTCCCAGTTTGGACAGTTTCTTGCCAAGATCACTGAACCCCATACAAAACCTCCTTGCTGTCCGGCACAGCTTGGCCGGATTACGCCGTGATCTGATTCCCGGTGTAGAGCTGATAATACTTTCCCTTCTGGGCAATCAGATCATCATGTGTACCGCGCTCTATGATTCTGCCGTTTTCAAGCACCATAATACAGTCCGCATTGCGCACCGTCGAAAGTCTGTGCGCAATCACAAAAGTAGTACGCCCCTTCATCAGCGCATCCATTCCCTCCGACACGATGCGCTCGGTTCTTGTATCGATCGAGCTGGTCGCCTCGTCCAGAATCAGCGCCGGAGGATCCGCGATGGCCGCCCGTGCGATCGAGAGCAGCTGCCTCTGGCCCTGGGAGAGGTTGCCGCCGTCTCCGGACAGCTTCGTCTGGTATCCGTCCTTGAGCTGGCGGATGAATCCGTCCGCCCCGGCCAGCTTTGCCGCTTCGATGACCTCCTCATCGGTCGCGTCCAGCTTCCCGTAACGGATGTTGTCCATCACCGTGCCGGTGAACAGATGCGTATCCTGCAGGACCATTCCAAGGGAGCGGCGCAGGTCACTCTTGCGGATCTTATTGACATTGATATCGTCGTAGCGGATCTTGCCGTCATCGATGTCGTAGAACCGGTTGATCAGATTCGTGATGGTCGTCTTGCCCGCGCCGGTGGATCCGACGAACGCGATCTTCTGTCCCGGTTCGGCGAACAGCGTGATATCGTGCAGCACCTCTTTCTCAGGTACATAGCCGAAATCAACATGATCCATTACAATTTTACCCGTCAAGGCACGATAATCGGTTGTCCCGTCTGCCTGATGTGTATGTTTCCATGCCCATTGGCCGGTTTTTTGCGCGGACTCCGTGACCGTCCCGTCCGTGTCGATCTTTGCGTTGACCAGAGTGACATAGCCATTATCCGACTCACTCTTTTCATCCAGCAGCTTAAAGATCCTGTCTGCGCCCGCCAGCGCCATGACGATGGAATTCAGCTGGGTCGATATCTGGTTGATGGGCATCGCGAAGGAACGGTTCAGGGTCAGGTACGCTGCCAAGCCTCCCAGAGTGAATCCTCCGAAGCCCTTCAGAGCGAGCGCGCCTCCCATGATCGCGCACAAGACATAGCTGACATTTCCGATCTGCGCATTCAGCGGACCCAGTGCATTCGAATAGCGGATTGCCTTGTCTGCAGATTCATACAGATCCTCATTGAGCGCGTCAAAGGTATTCTGGTTGATCTCTTCGTGACTGAAGACCTTCACCACCTTCAGCCCCTTCATCATCTCCTCCACGAACCCGTTCACCTTGCCGAGATGCTGCTGCTGGGCGACAAAATACTTACCGGAGGCCCCGGCGGCCTTTGATGTGGCAAACATTGTCACGCCCACCATAAACAGTGACAGAAGCGTCAGAGGCCAGGACAGCATGATCATCGCTGACAGAGTCGAAACCACTGTGATGCAGGCATTGAACACCTGTGTGATTGACTGGGACACCATCTGCCGGAGCGTATCGACATCATTGGTATAGACCGACATGATATCTCCATGCTGATGCATGTCAAAATAGGAAATCGGCAGACTCTCCATGTGCGTGAACAGATCGGTTCTGAGATCTCTCATCGTCCCCTGCGTCACGTAAACCATGATCAGATTCTGGATAAAGGACGCCAGCACGCCGACTGCATAGAAGATCGCGACGCGTCCGATTGCGGCGGCCAGCGGACCAAAATCAGGATCACTGCTCTTTAGAAGCGGCATGATATAGCTGTCGATCAGGGTCCGGGTGAACAAGGTACCGCGAAGATTCGCAAGAACCGACACGACGATACAGCACAGCACAACGATAAAATGCAGCTTATATCGTTTCATCACATAGCCAAGGACCCGTCCAAACAGCTTCCACGGGTGCTCCAGCTTCGGACGCTGGCCCATGACACGTCCTCTTCCCGGTCCTCTTCCCGGTCCCCGCATCGTGCCCGTGCTTTGATTGTTTTCTTTTTCGGCCATCTGTCCTCACCTCCCCTGTTTGTCGAAGTCGCCCGACCCTTTGATCTGTGACTCATAGACATCCCGATAGATCTCGTTCGACGCAAGCAGTTCCTCGTGAGTCCCCACTCCGTTGATGCGGCCTTCCTCCATGACAATGATCCGGTCCGCATGCTCGACGGAAGAAATCCTCTGCGCAATGATCAGTTTTGTCGTATCCGGAATCTTCTCCCGGAATGCCTCCCGGATCTTTGCGTCCGTCGCGGTGTCCACCGCGCTGGTGGAGTCATCCAGGATCAGTACCTTCGGATTCTTCAAAAGAGCCCGCGCAATACACAGCCTCTGGCGCTGTCCGCCGGAAACATTCGTTCCGCCCTGCTCGATATGCGTCTGATACCCTTCGGGCAGATTCTGAATGAACTCATCCGCGCACGCGAGCCGGCAGGCTGCGATGCACTCCTGTTCGGTCGCGTCCGGATTGCCCCATCTGAGATTCTCCAGAACCGTTCCGGAGAACAGAACATTTTTCTGAAGAACGACAGCGACCTCCTTGCGCAGGGTATCCAGATCATAGGTTTTTACATCCTTGCCGCCAACCTGGACGGAGCCCTTTGTAGCGTCGTACAGACGCGGAATCAGATTCACCAGGGAAGACTTGGAGGATCCCGTTCCGCCGATTATTCCGATGGTTTCGCCGGAAGCAATCTCCAGGTCAATATCATCCAGAACCGGTTTCTCAGCCGTATCATTATAGGAAAAGCTCACATGCTCGAAGCGGATTGAGCCATCCGGAACGACCATGTCCGGCTGAGACGGGTTCGTCAATGTGATCTCTTCGTCCAGCACCTCCGCGATTCTGGTAATGCTTGCCTCACTCATGGTAAACATGACAATCAGCACGGATACCATCATCAGATTCATGAGGATCGTCATGCAGTATGCAAGCAGACTCATCAGCCCGCCCGTCGTCAGATCTCCGGCTGTAATCATCTTCGCGCCAAACCAGCTCAACAGCAGGATGCAGGCATAGACGGACCCCATCATCACCGGCATGTTGGTGACGACCAGCTTCTCCGCCCGGATGAACGAGCGGTACAGCGTACCGACGGCCTTTTTGAACTTGTCGTTCTCATACTCTTCCCGGACAAAAGACTTCACGACGCGGATTCCGGTGATATTCTCCTGCACGCTCTCATTCAGGTCATCATAGCGTGAAAAAACTTCCCGGAAATACTTCGCTGCCCTGCGCATCATGAAGCCAAGAAAGATCGCCAGTACCACAACGGCGATCAGATAGATGCTGGTCAGGCGCGGACTGATGAAGAAGGCCATTACCATCGCGATCAGAAGGGAAGCCGGAGCACGGAATCCGATCCTGAGAACCATCTGAAACGAATTCTGAATATTCGCCACATCCGTCGTCATCCTGGTGATCAGGCTGCTCACGCCGAAATGATCGATATTCGCGAAGGAAAATCTCTGAATATGCTCAAACTCTGCCCGCCTCAGATTCTTCGCAAGACCTGTGGAAGCTCTTGCCCCGCAATATGCGCCTCCAAGGCCAAACAGAAGACCTGCCGCGGCTGCGATGAACATCAGTCCTCCCACCTGAAGGATATGATTCATATCGCCTTTGTTCACTCCGTCATCAATGATCGATGCCATCAGGAGCGGGATCACCATCTCCATAATGACCTCGCCGATCATAAATGTCGGCGTCAGAATCGTCGGAAGCCTGTACTCCCGTATATTAGCAACAACGGTTGTATAATACTTGTTTCCTGCACCTTTCCTGCTCACTTGCACTGCTCCTTCCTGCTGCAGTCCGGTAGGCCGTCACCCTGTTTGTCTCCGGCAGCAAACATGCCCGATCTTCAGGGCTTCTGACTATCACATCATGCATCTTACGCAACTTTATGGGAAAATACAAGAGCAACGGTGATGCATCTTTACAGCACCGGGCAAAATGAGTATAGTATTCGAAACAACCTGATTTCAGTCCGAAGCATATATGAAGGAGCCGATTCTATGAAATGGTCTGAAAAGTGCATGATGGAGATGACACAGCGCAATCTGTTCGAGGATAGCGATCATCAGACACGTTTCCGGGATCTCCTTGACTGTTACTGCGATGCGCCGTTTTTCTCGAAGGGGTTGTGTAAATGCATGTATCTTTCCGCCTGGGATCAGATTCATTTTGCCCAGATGCTGGATATCCTGAATGAGATGGTCATCGAGCGCGACAGCGGACTGCGCATGATGAAAGACAATGGAATTGCTCTCGAACGGGAAGCGGAAGGCGAAGGAGATGCTGCGGCAGCCGCCATCATCGAAGCCTCTTTCGATTTCCTCAATGATATTCCTTATGACCCCTCCCGGCTGGACATGCTCGAAAAGCAGGAGCCGGAGGCTGCGTATATCATTCAGCGTGCCCTGCTCGCCGGGCAATGCATCGACGCCCTCCCGCCGGTTCACACAGAGTCCGAATAAGAGCATCTCTTTCAGACATCCATGGCTTTCAGATCGCCTTTGCGGTCATACATTCTCTGATCCGCTCTCTCAAAGATGCGGCGGTAACTGTTGTCGTAGCCCGGCCGGTAGATCGCCAGTCCGCTTGCAACAATCACATCGCCGTTCCGATGATTCTCATCAATCTGCGCATCGAATTCATCCAGAAGCTGCCTCCGGTTTTTGTAGTCCTCTCCTTCCAGAAAGACAACAAACTCGTCTCCACCGATCCGGCACACAGGGCTGTGTGTGAACTGCCTGCAGATCATCCGGCAGGCCTTCCGTATATATTGGTCCCCTGCATCGTGTCCTTTGGTATCATTGATCTCCTTCAGTCCATTCAGATCGAAAACTACGACTCCAAGCTCCTTCAATTCCCCATTCACGATACGCAGATCCACCTGCTTTTGGGCTTCCTCATAAGCATGCGTGTTCTTTACCCCTGTGAGAGAATCTGTATAAGCCATATGCTTCGCGGAGCCCAGCTCCAGCTCCTGCAGCTCGATCCGGCGAATCATCCCCTCCAATTCCATCCTGCGGTCATATTCCATGTCGGTAATCACAAAGGTATGTATGATGCAGTTTCCCAGCAAAGAACCGGCAGTATACAGCGGAAGCAGCGGATAGAGAACCTGCAGTACAACCATGACAGACATGACAATTCCAAAGGCACCGATTGCCAGATGACGCACTCTTCCTTTTGCATTTCCCCTCTTGACACTCAGAAGAGCATAAATCGAAGAGCATAAAAACAGAAGAATCTGAATGGCCAGAACAAAATATCTCACCGTCCCGGCATGATAAGTCCCATCAGCGTCAAACCAGTAGATCAGCGGAATGAACAGGTTCAGAATCAAAAAGACAGCCATTGACCCCAGCATCAGCCAGCCCGTTACGGATACCGCCTTCAAAAGCCGATTCTCTTCTTTCAGGTAGCCAATCACAAAACGTGTCCAGCAGAAAACAGAAAGGCTCATAGCCGCAAAATAGAGCATTGTATCAAAAAACACTGCTTTCAGAAAATGCGCGCTGTACAGTACACCCCAGAGTGCATCAAATGTGTAAAAGGCCATCAGGCTTACAATCCATGTACGATATGTTTTCGCCACCGATGATTCATGCCTGTAATGCTTGTTTCTGATTACGTTGTAATTAATAATGATATGGACCAGTATGGCCAGTAAAGTAGTTCCTGAGTACGACATCTTTCAGTTTCTCCTGACGCAATACGTACAGATCTTCTTTTCGACCGAAATAGCCGGAATTTCTTATAAGCTTCTCTTATAAGTGACATACCGAAGCAGACAGAACACGGCGCTGGCCATCCAGGTCAGGCCTGCGGTCCACCAGATTACCCACACACCAATATCCAAAAACTGCAGCAGCAGAATCGGCAGCCCGATCCGGGAGATCACCTCAATGATGCCATTGATAAACGCAAAGAGCGCATCACCCATGCCATTCTGAATTCCCCTGGTGATATAGATCGTCCCGAGGGACAGATAGAACCAGCTCGTCAGCTTCAGACCTCTTCCGCCAAGCGCAATCACCTCAGGATCCTTGACAAATGCACTGACCGCCTGCATGCCAAGCAGCTGCATCAACAGGAAAAGGCAGACAGACATCGCAGCCGCAAGTACCATGCTCTGATAGAAGCCCGTCCGGATCCGCTCCGGCTTCCTTGCTCCGTAATTCTGCCCCGCAAAGGTAGACAACGCCTGCCCGATCGATCCGAAGGGCATGTGAACCAGATTTTCAATCCGTGATGTTGCGGTAAATGCTGCCACCGCGGCAGATCCAAAGGAATTGACCACTGTCTGCAGGCCGGTCGTGGAGATCGCAATCATGGCCCATTGCAGAGACAATGGAAAGCCAATCTGCATCGCGCGAAATGTAATATTCCTGTCGAAGGAAAAATGCTCCCGCTCCAGCCGGAAATAGGGATTCGTTCTGACCGCGAATAAAAGGCATCCCGCACCTGCAATCATCTGCGAAAGCATCGTTGCCAATGCGGCTCCGAACACGCCCATATTCAATGGTCCGACAAACAGAAGATCCAGCACAATGTTGATCACGCAGGCCGTAACAAGAAAATACAGCGGTGTCCTGGAATCCCCCAGAGCGCGCAGCATGGAAGAGGCATAATTATACACGGCAATCAGCGGAACACCGATGCAGGCGATCCGCATATAGGTCACTGCATCCGGCAGAATGTCCGCCGGCGTATGAATCAGCCCCAGGACGGAAGCCGACGCAAAGAATGCAGCCAGTCCCATGATGAGGGAGGATACCAACATCAGGTAGGCAGAATTGGTGATCGCCTTCTTCACACGGCGTTCGTCTCCCGCACCGAAAAACTGTGAGACAACAATCCCGCCGCCGCTTCCCATGCCGTTGCAGATCGAGAAGAACAGAAAGGTGACAGAGTTTGTGGCACCGATCGCCGCAAGGGCGCCGGCGCCGACCAGACGTCCCACGATGATCGAGTCCGCCAGGTTATAGGCCTGTTGGAACAGGTTCCCGATCAGCATGGGAACCGCAAAACGAATCAGCAGCTTCCACGGCTGCCCTGTCGTCATATTGAGGATTCTCTGTCCGCCTGAGACAAACCTCTTCTGAAACAAACTATGCATACTCTATTTTGGATACACCATCCCCATAGATCGTGCGCCAGTCATTCTTCATGGAGATTGCAGTCCATCCATACTGTCTGCACAAGGCAGCCATCTTTTCGGCTTTCTGAAGATTCCCTCTCTCCCGCTCCAGATCATCGCACAACACCATATAAACACCTGTCCGGTAACGGTTTCCCGCGGTTACATAATTTGCCATGCTATAATCACCGGGGCTGTTGCCGAAGCACAGAACCGGCTGCAGACCAATCTCATGCGCAATCCCGGAAACCTTGTTCATCTGCAGATTCTTGATCAGAAGCTTTCCGCCCAGAACCAGCTGGTCGTTTCCCTCAAACGCACACTCCGCTCCGTCTGCTTCGCCCTGAGCGCGTGTGACGAGCACCTCGTCTGTGCCGATCACCTGCGACGGCGCCACATCCACTTCGTCCTCAACGATGCTTCTGACAACCATGCGGTCCGTTCCGCTGCAGATATAGATGAAGAATCCATTCTGCTTCAGATAATCAATCACCTGGATCATGGGTCTGAAAAATGCATCCCCGATGCGCATACCGCTGAATCCGAGCGCGGGCTGTTCCCTGTAGCGCCGCACATAATCCGCAAACTCATCTACCCGGAAGCCGGCAAAGGCGGATGAGATCGCCTGCCCGTTCTCCAGATCAAGTCCCTCCGGCGCTGTCCCCGTTTCAATCGTCGTCTCGATCTTCTGCGCCACCGATTTTTCAAACTCACTTGCCTGGTCCCTGTACGTCTCATCGTCACGGACTCTGTGAAGCAGCAGGCGATACTCAAAATAGACCGGATCGGTCTCACAGAAAAGCGTTCCATCGAGATCAAACACCGCAATCCTGTTTCTGGGCGGAATAAAGTCCTCTCCGCCCTCCTTTGTGACCGCCTCGATATACGAGATCAGTTCTTTGGCCGCCGGCGCATCCTGCTTCCACAAAGAAAGCGGACCTGCGCCTTCCTGTTCCTTCTTTTCCTGCTCACGCACCATATCGTGGATAAACCGATAGCGCACCGCCGGCAGAATCTGGGACGCGTTCATCCACATTCCTGAAGTATGATCCTTATGTCTGTTTCCCATCTGTACAAACCTCCGGCAGACATCTTAACACAAAACAGCGGTTATCGGATAATCATATTTTTTGTCTTTTTAAAATTCCGGAACTTATGATGTTGGGGGCGAAAAAACCTTTTGGCTTCAACTATGATGGATCGGCCTGTTACAAGCTGTTACGAATCTGAAAGAGGGGATGGAGAGAAAAGAAAAACCTTGCAAATGTCATTCCAAACATCTACAAGGTAATCAGTAGCGGAGAGAAGATTCGAACCTCGAAGAAAGCCCGCAAAGGTGCATGGTTGTTGGATTTTTATCCGAAAAACCTTAGCCAGAATCTCCTCTCCGCCAAATGAAATCAAAGAGAAGGGAGGAAATCAATCCTCTGCTCCACAGCCCCGGGTAATGCCGGGGCTTAATCATGAGAATTCGAAGTCTGTTATCAAGGCATAAGTTTCTCGACTTGCATAGATTTTATTTTTAGAAAGCCAACATCAGCAGTAATTAGTGGAACTGAGCTTGAAACAGCTGTTGCTGCTATTATTGCATCTGGAAGCTTAGTTTTGTATGTACGTCGAATCTCAATTGTAAGCTCTCTAATGCCTTCACTAATATTCAGAATCTCACAATTGTTAAGAAAATTGCGAATAATGGTCTCTTCTTTTTCATCAATCTCAGGAAAGGACAGTAATTCCATAACAGTAATCACAGATACTGCAAGTTTCTTTTCGAGAAATGGCTCCATGCAAGCATTTCCTGCCAGCAGATACACGACAGCGTTTGTATCGGCAATATAATCAAACCCACTCATCACGAGACCTCCGCTGCAAGTCGAGTCCATCCGGGAGGCTCTTTGCGCTTCCAAAGAACTCATTCAAGTCGGAAAGTTTTTTTCTACTTTTATGCTCTTGACGAAATAGAATGAATTCCACATACTGGGATACTTCATCCAGACATTCTTCAGGCAGCATTTTGAGCTTTTCCTCTAACATTGAATATGACATGGATATCCTCCTATTTATAACGGCTCTATACGGTCAAACGGAATGCTACGCACTGTGTTATTCCGGACAGCATAAAAATCTGTTAATCTCTGGCATAAAAGTTCTTCCTGCAATTCAATTGTTTTCTCAATCATAGTATAGCGCAAATAATAATAAGCCACAAATGAACAGGAGAATCTTATCGTATTCGGAATGGACATTTGGCAACCATCAATAAGTTGCGAAAAAATGATATATTGTGACTTGAAACATTTTATCCTCCCACTGCGTTCAGATAGATGAAGACGTCTTCTGGAAAATGCAATAATGGAGTCAGTGTATGATTGAAGAACAGTACTTGATTCGGCAGATAAAATCCGACAGTCAGAAGGCACTGGAAACAGTGATCGACAGATATGGTTCTTACGTGAAAGCCATAGCCGCCAATATCATAAAACCGCCGATGACAGATGCAGATCTAGAGGAAGTCGTATCGGATGTTTTCCTGTCTCTGTGGAATCATCCGGGAGATCCTGGCCGGGGAAGCCTGAAGGGATACCTGGCAGCGACAGCAACGGTCGGTACTGCCTTCGCGTCAGGCATTTTTGTGATGCATAAACAGCATGCTTCGCCGGGAGAAACAGAAAAACGCAGCGATGTCATTCTTGTGAATGACCAAACGGGAGAGACAGAGACTGAGGAATATGTGCTCAGGGATGTGGCGGTTTCATTTACCTTTACCGGTGAGGATACACCAAATGAAGTCTGGGTACATCCAGACTATCTGCCCAAAGAGCCGGAGCAGCTGAATCAGGATCTTATGATAGAAGGAGAACCGGGCTGGTATCAATACCTTTCCGGTGAATCCGGGTTCACGGATCCGATTCCCTGGCAGATCAGCGTTCATTATGCATTGGCTGACACAAAGCTTGTCCTGCTTGGTGAGATTGAGACGGAGGCGGAGACTGACTGGGATGGACTGCAGGTGACGGAGATAACACTTTCCAGAGCAGAAGGGGTATCGGAGAATTATGTAATTCTCTTTGACCCGGATGCGGGGTATATGATCATTGTTGCGGGAATGTCGGACATGGGAGAACTTGAGAAGATCGCCAAAGGGCTTGATATCCGGGTTACCGATACGCCGGTTTCCACCAGCAGGCTATATACAGGATTTTCCACGATTAAGCTGGGACGCGGGTAGGGGTATGACTACAGTTTCGTGCCGTTCATCATGAAGTATGTAAAACTTTGAGAGCAGAAAAGCAGCAAGTATTGCAATCCGATATACATTTTTCTATAATGATGGGAAAGGAGGTTCAGATATGGCTGTTAAATCTGCAAATGTAATCGCCCGGGTTGAACCGGAGATTAAAGAGAAAGCTGAGGATATCATGGGAAGGCTTGGAATCCCTGCCTCGACTGCTATTAACATGTTTTACAGACAGATTATTCTTTGGAATGGAATGCCCTTCCGCCCAACTATTCCCATGGACCATCCCCTCTCAATGGATACAATGACTAAAGAAGAATTTGATCTCCGGATGAAAGAAGGTTTGAGGCAAGCAAAGTCTGGACAATCAAGTCCTGTAGATGAAGTGTTTGATCGGGTTATTGGAGAGATCGCAAATGACTGAGCATTATGAAGTCAGGATTACGGAGCATGCGGAAGAAGCAATGCATGTAATAGCCAGATATATAGCTTTTGAATTGCTAGATCCCCAAGCTGCAATGAATCTTCTGTATAACCTGCGGGATAGAATCAGGAAATTGTCAGAGATGCCTCAGAGAATCAAGCCAATCAATGAGGAACCATGGGGAAGTGAAGGCATGCGAAAAGTGCTCGTTCATAATTACTACGTATACTTCTGGATTGATGAGGATAATTGTTTAGTCCAGGTGACAGATGTTATTTACCATGGACGAGATCAGAAAGATCAGCTTAAGAACATGCCCCTGCAATGAGTTATCGTAGTAACTCAAATCTGTGGGAGTATAAAGAAAAGGATCGCATACGCGGTCCTTTTCTTTCAGTAGCGGAGAGGAGATTCGAACTCTATTCCAATGTCCGCAAATCCGCATGGTTGACAGTTTTTTAGGTGCTCTTAGGTGAGCCAGCGTAAGCCAATTTTGCAAATGAGAAAGCCCTAGACTGAAGCCGCATGTTTTTTTCCTCGGTAACAGTCCTAAGTTTTATGATAATGCAGATGAGGGACGGGCTGTCCCTCATCTGCTGTGCATTATTTCGTCCTAAATGCTTTTACTTTACTCCAGTTCGAGTATCCACCTGCGCCGTCCGTATATCGGACACGTACATAGTATGCTGTCTTCGGCTGAAGTCCCTTCAGAACCAGCTTCGTCTTCTTTTTACCAAGAGATACTTTGACTGTATTTTCCGCAGGGAAGCCTGGCTCCGTACTGTATTGCAGTTCAATTCCATGAATCTGTGCCAGCAGGGCTTTTGTCTTCTTAGACTTCTTAATCTTCTTCCAGGATACTGTAACCTTGTTCTTTTTGGCCTTCGCCTTGACGGATGCAGGAGCCTTCGGAATTGTGATGGATTCCACTATCACCGCCGGGCTCTGCTGTGGCTGCGGTGCCGGTTGTGCTGCAGGCTGCTGTGCCGGCTGTGATGACGGCTGCTGCATCGACTGTGATGACGGCTGCACAACAGGCTTCGTTGAAGGTGCCGGATTCGTCTGTGGCGCAGCTGGCTTCTCCTTGATCACAAAGGTGCCTGATGCAGATTCCCCGGACAGGTTTCCATTTCCGGAAGGCTTCACCAGAATCGAAGCGGTACCTGCTGCGATATTGTTGGAGTATTCTAAGGTATAATCCTCCGCGGGGAGAACCCTCCCGTTCAGTTTTACTGTTACTGCCGGTCTGAGTTCCGATCCGGTCCAGGTCTGATCCGGCGCGGAAACTATGACGGTGCTGATATCAGCCGGTAAGATATTTATAGCTGTCTCTTTCTCACCGGTATAATTTCCGCAGCCAACCACCTTCACAGCAGGCTGTCCTGTCTTCGTATAGTCTTGTCCTGGGTCATAGGAGACCGTATAATCTGTTGTTTCCTGCAGCTCAGCGCCATTCAAGTGCACTGAAAGAACAGCTGTCACCGGTGCTCCCGTATAGATACACGCCTGAGGCGTTATCTCAGCTTCCGTCAAGTCTGCCCTTATCGTAAATACCTGCTCCGCAGTCCCGGTATAATTCCCCTTTCCGGTTACTCTGACAGAATATGTTCCGGGATTGGTATAGCCTGAAGTATCCGGATATGACACTTCATAGTCTGTTCCCCCGATAAGCGTTCTTCCACTCAATTCTACGGATGTTACTCCCGGTTTCTGCACTGCAGCATTGTATACAAGTTCTTCCTTTTGCAGTGGGTTTCTGCACTGCAGCATTGTATACAAGTTCTTCCTTTTGCAGTGTTATTACGGCGTCTTCAGAAATATCCGCAGGTTTGATTTCAAAGGACAATGCCGTCGAAGTTCCGGTCAGGTTACCGTCTTCTTTCGCTTTCGCAATAACAGAACCATTGGTTCCGGCATTCTCATTGTTGGAATACATTTCTTCATAATCTGCCTCCGGCAATACGATCCCATTCAGACTGACCGTTATAGCCGGTTCAATCAATTCTCCGGTGTAGGTATATACTGCGGATGAATCTTTGAATGAAACCAACACATCATCCATAGACGCACGATTTACTTTGAATGTACCTGTGACAGTTCCTTTATAATTTCCTTTTCCGGTCACAGTAATGATATGATCGCCTGCGTTTGTCGCTTCCTCTGGTGTGAAAGAGAAGTCTCTTCCGTTTTGCAATTCTTTTCCATCCTTAGACACTGTCACAATTGGCATCAGTTTCTGACTGCTGTAGGTTTGATCCGGAATCGAAACCTGAAAACTATCAATTGGTGCCGGTTTGATCTCAAAGGTTTTAGATACTGAATTCTTGTAGTTTCCTTTTCCGGTAACCGTTATGACAGCAGTTCCGACATTTATGTTGTTAACGTATTCAACTGTATAATCATCAGCAGTCAGAGAAAGACCTCCTGTTGTAACGATCTGTGCGATCGTCGGTTCAAATGCAGATCCTGTATATACATAGCCGCCTTCGGGCAATGACAGCCTCACAGCAGCGCCGTCCAACGATGCCGGCTGAATATCGTACTCCTCATTCGCTGATCCAGTCAGGTTGCCGCCCGCTGCCGTGATCGTGGCTAAGGCTGATCCGGCATTGATGGATTCCGTAGAAACACTGAAGTTGTCTGACGCAATTTCATTCCCATCAATTTTGATCGATACCGCGGGAGCGATAGCCGTTCCGGTATAGGTAGTATTGGAAACCTCGATGGTCACTTGATCAGAGCCCAGCGAAACCGCCTGAATGTTAAATGTTGCAGATGCAGCGTCTTTATAATTACCGCCCTCTGCCGCAGTTATGGTCACTTGTCCCTCTCCGGCTTCCACATTAGATCCATAAGATACTGTATATTCCTCAGGTCTCAGTGTCAGATCCCCGATCGATACAGACGATACTTCCGGTTTCTGCTGTTTTCCATTGTAATATACGTCGCTGCTCTGCAAGGTTACCTGCGCATTTGTGATAGACCGCGGAAGAATTGTAAATGTTTGTTCTTTTGAACCCGAAAGCACACTGCCCGAAGCTGCAGTGACTGTCACCTTTCCGGTTCCTGCATTCTGATTATCCTGGCAGGAAACCGTATAGTTATTGTTCGAAACAACGCTTCCACTGATCTTGACAGTCACAGCAGGTTCAATAGCCATTCCGGAATAGTCGTAAGTATCCTTCCCAAGTTCAATCACTACTTCCTCAGAATCTAATGGTGCAGGAATAATAGCGAAAGAAGTGTTCTTTACGCCGGTATAATTCCCCTTTCCGGTTACTCTGACAGAATATGTTCCGGGGTTGATATAATCTGAAGTATCCGGATGTGACACTACAAAGTCTGTTCCCCCGATAAGCGTTCTTCCACTCAATTCTACGGATGTTACTCCCGGTTTCTGCACTGCAGCATTGTATACAAGTTCTTCCTTTTGCAGTG
>CADBZI010000028.1 GCA_902799015.1 uncultured Lachnospiraceae bacterium
AGATCCACACCGGAGGAATATCCACGGTATACACACTCCCCTACCGTCTGGAGCGCTCCGGTATATGCCGTAAAGAAATACCTCTTCCCGCTCTCATCCGTGAAATGCTTATAGACGCCTGATACAAACCCGGAGCAGTCCGTGTACTGCTGCCAGCTGGTATCTTCCGCGCCTCCCCTGCCGGCGCCCCAGACATACCTTGTCCTGTGGGATACCGCCGGGTTCAGCCTTCCATGGGCCTCCGCGGAATCAGAGAAGCTGTATGCATACATGGCAATCCGGATTCCTCCGGTAGGGGAATTCAGAACTGAGGTCGCCTCCCTTCTTACTGAATAGGTATCCTCGATCAAAGACAGAATGTTTTCGGTCTTCCCTGTCACCTTCACGTTGATCGCATTGTTTATCTTCTTTCCCTGAATGGTGTAGTATGCCTGCCGAATTCCCTTCTCCCCGGTTTTTTTTGATGACTTCAGGGATACTTTGTCGTCATAATCCTCCTCAATCAGATAGGACACACCGCTCCCCGTCCTGTCCGTATTGGCGCTGATCAGCTTCTCCTTTACCTTTACGGCAGAGTCCTTATATCCCTTTGATGAGGTGCTGTAGATGAGCCCCCACCCGGAATCCGCTCCGACCGTAATTCCGTCCGCTATGACATCCGCAAGCATCTGGGTGTGCTCCGTCGTGAGGTATACATGGCTGTACTGCAGAATCACCATGGACATCATCAAAGCGGCAACAGTGAAGGAAAAAAAGATCATGATGGAGGATGATCCTCTCCGGCTGCCTATTTTCTGTATCAGGTTACAGGCATTTATTCTTCGTTTCGTTCTCATTGTTCTTGCTCCTTTCCAAAAAGACTGCCTGTAACTATAGTGCTGGAATGGAGCATACGTTTTTTGGCCCTGATCGAGAATGCGTCGTATCTTCAGTTAGATGAGAAAAAACTTCATGCTAAACCCTCCAAAGCCTGTACTCCGCCTCCCGGGGTACAGGCGATATTTATAAAATGGCCGACACAAATAATCCGGTGGTTTGAAAGAGATTCTTCTTTCAGCCGCCGGATCTGTGTTTCACAGAGCTTTCACCCACGTAACGAACTGACTATGTTATAGTTAGACTGTGATGTACAGAGGCATGCAATAAAACTTTTCACTACTACTTACGCCGGTCAGCCAACTGACCGGCGCTCCCTCTTTTTTTTCGGCAGATTATTGCCTCCATATAAAAAATCCTGCGAAGCCTGATTGCACTTCACAGGATTTTATATTTTCTTTCAATTTACGCTGTCACTTTGAGTTTCTGATGAAGTTCTCTGATCTCCTCATCAATCTCCGCTATAAGATCGAACAGTTCCAGGCTGTCCCGCTCATAGCTGAGCATATCCCGCTGGTGAAGCAGTGACCTTAAACGACTCTTAAGTTCCTCGACCTCCATACTGACCTCCTCCCAAGTGTTGCAGCTACACACCTCGGCCAGTATATCATACTGATGATTTCCATACAATATATGGAAGCAGATTGGTGACAAATGGAATATATGGTGTTGCGTAATGAATGGAAATAAGCTGCTGACCTTATAAGAAGCAAGAATCCCAATACTCACAGAATCCTATGCATAAAGAAAGATGATGTCATCTTAATGATGACACCATCCTGCAATGTGTACAGCGTTACCTTTCGTGTGGCATTTTCTTGTGTGTTTTTACTTTTCAAGAAATCCCGCAGTTTCAACTCAAACTCTTAGATTTGTGTGCCTGCTTGTGTGCCTCACTTTCAGAACCCTTGTAAACACGTGCGGAAGATGGGACTTGAACCCACACGACTGCAATAGTCACTAGATCCTTAGTCTAGCTCGTCTGCCAGTTCCGACACTTCCGCGAACAAAATGTAATATACCAAAACCAGCCGTTCCTGTCAACAATAAATTTATATGGACCTCAGGTCCCGGGCAGCAAAAAACCGGCAGACCTGTATCTGCCGGTTTGATACGCAATGCCTCTTCCGCTATTACGCAAGCTTTGCCTTCGCAATCTCTGCCAGATCAGCGAATCCCTTCGGATCGTTGACTGCCATATCTGCAAGAACCTTTCTGTTCAGGTCGATGTCAGCCTGCTTCAGGCCAAACATGAATCTGCTGTAGGAAAGACCATTCAGTCTTGCCGCCGCGTTGATACGTGCGATCCACAGCTGTCTGAACTGTCTCTTTCTCTGCTTGCGGCCTGCATACGCGCTGGTAAGGGCACGCATGACGGACTGCTTCGCGATCCTGTACTGCTTGCTTCTTGCTCCTCTGTAACCCTTTGCGAGCTTCAGAACTCTGTTGTGCTTTTTTCTGGCGTTCAGGCCGCCCTTAATTCTAGCCATTTTATTATCCTCCTGACTTCAATGTCTTTCATCTGGAATCCCGAAATCTGTGACAGCTGCCGATCAGAGATACGGCAGGATCTTCTTCATGTTGGATGCGTTCGTCGGGTCAATGATCGTAGACTTGCGCAGGTTCCTCTTCCTCTTCGTAGACTTCTTGGTCAGGATGTGGCTCTTGTAAGCTTTGTTCCTTCTCAGCAGGCCTGTTCCGGTCTTGGAAAATCTCTTGGCTGCTGCTCTGCTTGTCTTCATCTTTGGCATGACTGTCTTCCTCCTTATTGGTCAGTTCTTCTTTGCAGACAGGACACAGGTCAGGGTTCTTCCCTCCTGTTTGATCGGCTTGTCAATTACGGCAATGTCTTCCACCTTCTGGGCAAAATCCTCCAGGATATGTCTGCTTGCCTGCATATGCGCCATCTCACGTCCGCGGAACCGCAACGTCACCTTGACCTTGTTCCCCTTCTCAAGGAACTTCCTTGCAGCGGTGACCTTCGTGTTCATGTCGTTCACATCAATGTTCGGGGAGAGCCGCACCTCTTTCAGCTCAATGATCTTCTGCTTCTTACGGGCTTCCTTCTGCTTGCGCACCTGCTCATAGCGATACTTACCGTAATCGATGATCTTGCATACCGGGGGCTTCGCGCGAGGAGCGATCTTGACCAGATCCAGTTCTCTTTCCTGCGCCATCTTCAGGGCGTCAAATGACGACATGATGCCCAGCTGTTCTCCGTTTTCCCCTACCAAACGAACTTCTCTGTCGCGGATCTGTTCGTTAATCATGTAATCGCTAATGGTATTGCACCTCCCACCTTAATCTGGACGACATCCGTGTTACGTGTATTGCTTGTCTTAAGAATAAGAAAAGCGTCTAACCGCAAGGTTATCCGCTCACACATATACCCGGAGACGCAATCTCCGGCTATCTATGAACCTCGAATCGCCCCTCGGCGTCTGGGTGAGAGTGGATACTCTGCTTTCCTGTCTCAAAACTGTTGCTACTCTACCATCTGGGCTCCTTTCTGTCAACCATTTTCTGAAAAACCCTGATCTATTTCCGGAAAGGAATCTGGCACTTTTTCTGAAATGTTTCCGGCACTTTACCGAAAGGAACCGGGCACAGCGCTCCGAAGACGGACCCGGTTTTCTGAAAGGTCATCGGAATTCATTTCATGCTTACCCAGACGGCAGGCCGGATGCCGCAGTAGGTCTCATGCGTGACCTGAGCACCCGCCGGATAGAGTCTCCCATCCCGGTCCACGAATGCCGCCGCATACTGGTCCGAGCCGGAGGTTCTTGTCCACCAGCATGCCTTCCCGGGATTTTCATCCCTTTCCCCATCTGTCTCGAGATGAAGAATCTGAGCGTATCTGGTTGCGTCTGCCGCTCCGATCACATAATGCGCTTCCTCGGTGCGCATACTGGCGCTTGCCTCCTCCAGGCTCAGCAGAAAGACCTGGTCCCTGGTCACACCGCAGCCATGGGACTCCATGCCCGGATTGGAAGGATTCTGGTTGGAAACCGTCAGGATCCGCTCCCGCTCCTGCTCAGTAAACGTACCGTCCGCAAAAGATCCATTCAAAAAGGCGCGCAGGGAGCAGTCCTCCCAGGTGATCTCTTCATACGTATCATGAAAAGGCATGGCTGCCAGCACATCCCGGCAAAGAAGCAAGGCCCGGTCTTCCAAAACCTCCAGAACCATCCAGCAAAGCGGCTCCGCTCCGTCCTTCGTGTCGCCATCCTGCTCAAAGGAACCGAAAGCAACCAGATCTCCCTTATTCAGGGAAGACGCGGAAAGGAGACTTTGCTCTTCTGTGCCCAGCCGGCTGGTCAGAGAGCATCCTGACAGCAGGCATGCAGCCGCACAAAGAAGGCTCAGAAAAAAGCGTGTCTTCATGTCACCTTCTCCAGAACGCCCGCGTCCATCCGGTATCTGAGATCCGCATACTGCGCCGCTTCACGCTCATGCGTCACTACCATAACCGCCTTTCCCTGGTCTGCGATTTCTCTGAGCATGGACAATACAGCATCCCGATTGTCGTCATCCAGATCACTTGTGGGCTCATCCGCAAACAGGATCTGCGGATCCCGGATCATGGCTCTCGCGATTGCCATTCTTCGCAGCTCGCCTCCCGATAACTCCTTCGGAAATGCATTGCCCAGGTTCCTGATTCCCATTCGTTCCAGAAGCTTTGCCGCTCTGTCCTTTACCGTCTCATCGCCGGCATACACAGTTGCGGGAAGCATGACATTTTCCATAACGCTCAGGGCAGCGACCGCGCTCTCCCCCTGCGGGATAATACCATAGTATTCATTCCGGAATCTGGACAGTGCCCGGTCATCCATCCGGTAAAGATCCGCCCTATAGCCGGCATCCTGCCCGGGCAGCGCTTCCAGGGCAGCGCCAAAGGTTTCCGCCGCAGCCTCACCGTGCAGCGTCGGAATTACGGCCAGGACGCTTCCGGATGACGGCTTCGCCAGTCCCGCCATGAGATTCAGCAGTGTGGTCTTCCCGCTGCCTGACCTTCCGCTCACTGTGATCAGTTTTCCCGGCTCCAGCACAAGATCCGTTTCCTGCAGGGCATAGAATTCCCGGCCTCCCCTTGGATAGCTCTTGCTGATCTTTTCCGCTCTCAGTAACATGTTTCCTGCTCCGTCATTCCTGTTCGTTCCATCTGCCAGTTCTGCCGCTCATCTTTCCTGGCGCAGTGCCAGTCCGATCTCCCCGCTGCTCACCCGGTTCACGTTCCAGAAGGAGGACAGGATCCCTGCCGCGACAACCGTCAGGGCAGCGGAAAGCATGTAACTGATCACGCTGCCTGCGCCGGGCATCAGCATCGGCATATCCAGCGTTCCCTGCAGCGCTCCCGCAAACAGGATCTCCACAAGCAATGCCGCGCATATCCCTGCCGCGGCACCTGCCAGGCAGATCAGCAGAATCTCACTCATCACACTTCTCCTGAGCGAAACGCGCGAGACGCCGACCACCCTGAGGAGCGCATACTCCCTCTTCCTTTCATTGATCAGCATCGTAAACACGATCATCATGATCAAAAATGCAAGGATCAATATGACAGCCGTCATGATCCGCACGATATGAGAAATCCCCAGAAGGTTTCCGCTGATCCCTGCAATCATGCCGGAGGTCGGAACCGCGCATACACCGGGTACGGACGCCTGGATCCTTTCCGCCAGAGCGTCAATCTCTATCCCTTCCTCTGCCTGCACCAGTACACAGGAAACGACATGGTTGGGATCCACCTCCTTGAACTGGTTCAGGTTCTTGCCGATTGAGGACATCGTCAATTCCCGGATCGTATCCGCTCCCGCAAACACGCAGTGGTCATAGCTGGTTCCTGTTCTGGTCAGCTTTCCTGCAACGATGCAGTCCGTTCCGTAGAAGGTCAGGGTATCCCCTTCGTCAGAGACAATATCATGTCCGACCACAACCTCCATCTTCTTCAGCTGTCCACTGCAGGATCTTCGAATCCATGGAAGCACGGTAAAGTCCGTCTCCGGGTCAAATCCGATCAGCTGCACCTTGGCTGAGCAGCAGCTGGCAGCCAGGGAAGCCAGGAAGATCTGATCACTCACCTGCTTTGTGCCTTCCACATCAGCCACGGCTTTGGTTACAGTATCCTCCATATAGAAGTATCCGGTCTGTCCCTGCAGAACAATCTCCTCCAGATTCTTTTTTTCCGCCGCCTCCTCCGGGATCACCATGATATCGGCGCCCAGCCGCTCCTTCAGGGAGGTCATTCCGCTGCGCAGGGAGGAAACCATCAGCGCTCCCCCGAATACAGTAAAGGAAAGCACCGCCGTAAGGCACAGCAGGATCGCCGATCGTACCGGTTTTCTGAGAATATTCAACAGCGGCAGTTTTCGAAAGATTTGCATGGTTGTAAGATACTCCTGTTCCTCTCAGTAGGGAGACTCCCGCCTCTATAGGCGGTGCGTAACGATTCTGTCTCAGTGGCGGGTATCAATCGCCCACTGAGGTAAAGCTTCCGGCCGTTTTCCAGCGCTTCCACACGCAAGCCGCGTTACTTCTTACCAATAATTCTTCAATCGGCAGCTGCGCAGGACAGATGTCCCGGCAGGCGAGTGATTTTCCGCAGCCGCTGTACACACCTTTCTGGTACGCCCGGGCGATTCGTTTTCTTTCTCCCTCAGAAAGACGCGCAATCAGGCGCGACATCGGCGCCATCGCTGCCATCCCGGCAAATGCGCCTCCGGCTGCAAAGTTCGGACATACCTCCAGGCAAAGGCCGCACTGCAGACATCTCGCTGCCTCAAATGCCATTCCCTCTGAACCCGTCCGCGCTTCCTCTTCCAGCCAGACAGACAGCCGGCGCAGGTTCTGCATCATGACAGAACGGTCAACGAGAAGATCCTCAATGACCGGAAACTTCCTGAGCGGCTCCAGCTGTATTACATCTGTGGAAATCTCGGACAGTCTCGTATTGCAGGCAAGCGCCGGTGTCTTGTTGATCACCATCGCGCAGGCGCCGCAGCGTCTTTGCAGACAGCTGTGCTCCCAGACCACCGGCGTAGAAGCAAGGGCGGTTGCAACCGTAGCCCCCTCGTCTGTCGTTTCGTAGGTGAAATCTTCCCAATACGGCTTCGCCTCTGCGTTTTTCCGGCGCAGAATATGCAGGATTTTTTTCATTGGCAGTCCCCCTTCGCACCAAGTTCCATTCAAGTCTGCTGCCGGCAGACTTGCACATGACCGCGCGGCGGCTTTAGCCGTCCTCTGCCTGTGCCCGCAGCACCGGGATCTCTCTGTATGAAAGCCGGATCTGTCCGTCCGCGCAGCATACGATGGTATTCTTTTTCAGAGCTGCATCCGTTTTCGGATAATCCAGCCTTGTGTGCGCTCCTCTGGACTCTCTGCGCTCCAGCGCGCTGAGAAGAAAAGCCCTGGCCAGAAGCAGGGTATGTTTCAGCCTGCCGGAAGCTCTGGAAGCTTCCGTCAGGGCATCCAGTTTCTTCAGTGCGGCCTCTATTGTCTTCTGGTCGCGAAGCGGCGCCATGCCCTCCATCAGAATCTGCGTGATCGTTCCGCGGACCTGATTCTCTTCTTCGCAATTATCTTCTGCCCAATCTTCTTCGCCGCACTGATCCGCTTCGCTGCTGCCTTCCGCAAAATGCGCTTCTTCGCTGTTTTCTTCATCCTCCTCCGCGCAGCATCCATCTGTCATCATGGAAAGCGCGGTCTTCCGGCCGCCGAAGATCGCTCCAAGAAGGGAATTGCCTCCCAGGCGGTTTGCTCCGTGATAGGCGCAGGCACATTCCCCGGCCGCATAGAGCCCGGGCAGATTCGTCCTGTGCTGCTCATCCACCAGAATGCCGCCCATAAAATAATGAATTCCCGGAGATACCGGAACAGATTCCCGGGCAGGGTCGACGCCAAGATAGTGCAGGATCTCCTCCCGGAGATCGGAAAGCCGGACCGCCCATGTCTCCCGGCTCAGGCCGGTGAGATCCAGATATACCTGCTTTCCGAGCATTGTCATTTCCCTGGAGATCACATCACGCGGCATAAGATTGCCGCGCTCTCCGTATTTCTCCTCAAGAAAATAGACCTTTTTCCTGTCCGTCGCTCCTTCTTCATAGTAAAAGAGCCTGCCTCCCTCTCCGCGGGCAGCTTCTGAGATGAGGAGCCGCTTTCCGGTGATCGCGACGGTGGTCGGGTGGTACTGCAGGAATTCAAGGTTTGAGAATTCGATTCCCTGCGCAAAGAGCGCCGCCTGCGCATCAGCGGCATTTGCCGTCGTTCCGGTCGTCTCACCCGCAAAAAGACCGTTCATGCCTCCGCATGCCATCAAAACCGCGCCGCTGAGAGAGATCTTCTCCTTCCGGAAGCGGTCATAGATCACGGCTCCTGCCACTTTCCCATTTTTCACGATGAGGCGCTCGAACCGGTGATGGGGATAACGCTCGACCAGGCCTGCTGCCTCATATCTGCGCACGGCATCGATCAAGGCTGCCATCAGCATTTTTCCCGTACTGCTTTTCGCATAAGCGGTCCGCTTCTTCTTCTGTCCGCCGAAGTTTCTCTGGATGATCTGTCCCTGCTCTCTGTGAAACGGTACGCCGAGACGATCCATGTCTTTGACCAGCCCGACCGCCGCCTGTGTCAGGTTCCACACCATGTTCGGATCGGCCAGATCACATCCGCCCTTCATGGTGTCCAGAAAATGCTCCTGCACCGTATCCTGTTCTCCCATGACATCCAGCGCGGCATTGATCCCGCCCTCCGCAAGATTGGACTGCGCCCTTTCCGAAGGCTGAAATGAAATCAGCCTCACGCCAACTCCCTCCTGCGCAAATGCCCTTGCCGCAGACAGTCCGGCCAGCCCGGCCCCTATAATATTGACAGCCATTGTTTTCGTATTCATGGTCATCGTTCCTGTGACAGCGTCCCTGCGTTCATGGCAAAGATACGGTCGGCGTATGCGAAGGCATCCTCTTCATGGGTAACAATAAGAACGGCAGCGCCTTCCCGCGCAAGCTGACACAGACTGTCCAGTACCGCTTCGGTATTCTCATCGTCCAGATCGCCGGTCGGCTCATCCGCGAAGATGACCTCCGGCTTTCTGACCAGCGCTCTGGCAATCGCCATTCGCCGCAGCTCGCCGCCGGACAGGCGGTCCGGCATCACCTCACTCAGATCCGCGATCCCGAATCGCTCCAGCATCCTGCGTGCGGCATTTCTCCCGTCCTCTTCATACAGCGTGTACGGCAGCATGACATTTTCCAGGACATTGAGAGAGAAAACCGCGCTGCGCCCCTGCGGGACATATCCGATGTGACGATTGCGGAATCCGGACAGCTCTTCATCCTTCATTGCGTAGAGATCCGCGCCATCGTAGAAAACCTTTCCCTCCGTCGGATGCAGGATGCCGGCCAGCAGGTTGAGCATCGTGCTCTTCCCGGATCCGGATCTGCCGTGAATCATTGTCACCTGCCCTGCCGGAATCAAAAAGTCGCAGGGCGCGACCGCCGTAAAAATATTGGTCTGACTGCCGGCCCGTATGAATTCTTTCCTGATCTGCTGTGCTATGACTTCCATATCCTTGCTTACGTTTCCTCCCGAAGGAGCGTTCCGGGTTCCTTCCCACTGATTCTCCCTGCCGCAAATGCTGCGGCTGCCGCTCCCGTCACAGTCGGAATCAACAGAGAAAGGAGTACGTTCCATGCCATCTGAGCGGCATCGGGAAACAGAAAGGGCAGAGACAGCCATCGCACCATCCAGCCATTCCCTGCCAGAACCAGAATCAGTCCGGCCAGGGTTCCGGTCAGCGCACCGATCCCGCTTACGGAAAGAACCTCCCCGCGTACAATCCCGGAGATCTTTCTTCCCGAAGCCCCCATGATTCTGAGCAGGGCAAATTCCCTTCTGCGCTCCCTGGTCTCGAAGACCAGGACAGCTGCCATCACACCCACGCAGACAGCCCATACCGCAGCCATCAGCAGCTTCACGCCCCGCGACACGCCTCCCATACCCGAGGCTGCGTGTGTGAGCACATGCTGCGACTGCACGGCCCGGACTTTCTTGATGTGAATATTGATATCATTTTTTACGGATTCCACATCATATCCGTCTTTCACATCGATCAGAATGGAAGAGGCGGCATTGCCATCGTATCCCCGGATCCTTTCTTTCAGTGTCTCATCCCCTGATGCATCCGCGATGCTCCGCAGGGTTTCCGGATCCATATATACCGTGGTATCACAATCGGTATCCGACTGATCCAGCCTGGCGCTTACCGTCACATCGGTCCCGAAAAGGGACAGTGTTTCTCCGACTTTCGCGTCAATTCTGCTGCCGATTACCACTCCCCGGCTTTTTCCCGCTTCCCCGTCTGATTCCAGAATCCAGGGCTTGACCGTAAAGTCCGTCTCAGGATCATACGCCATCAGGCAGACCGGCACATCGCAGTATTCTGTCTCGGTCAAAGTCAGGCAGAACTGGGATGAGATCTTTCCCACGCCCTCCATCCGGGCGATCTTGTCCATATATTCACCGGGCATATAAAATGCGCCGGCATTCCCGAGAAGAACCGCATTGTCAAAATTCTTCTTTGAAATCGCGGCATACGGCACGACCATGATGTCCGCTCCAAGACGCATCTCCATCGCCCGGAAGCCGTTCTCCAGAGACTGTACCGTACAGGTCCCTGCAAAGAGAACCGCCGACAGAACCGCCGCGAGAAGGCAAAGCGCGATGCTGCGTACCGGTCTTTTGACCAGATTTCTGAAAATGAGCTGTCTAAGATGCGTCAACCGGCCGCCTCCTGATCTTTTCTTCCTTTGTTCTCCATTTCAAGAACGCCAATGACGTTCACGCTGCATTCCTCCAATCGTTTTCGGAACATCCGGATGCAGCTAATAGACACTCCACCGTATGAAATAGACCACAAACGCGGCACCCGCCAGAAAAAGCAGAACGGATAGCACCAGCAGAAGGTCCGTCCGGAGTGCGTGGCGGTCTTCGAGGCCAAGCGCAATCCGCAACGGAGAAATATTCCCGATCAGATGAACCAGAAGGGAAGCCGCCAGAAGAAGCTGTGTTGCAAGCTGCGTTGCGCCAAACAGGTTCAGCCGGTACGCACCGCTTGCCGTCGTTCCGCGGAAGATCTGAATATGACAGATCAGAAACAGCATCAGCGCCAGTCCGCTGATCCGTCGGATCCAGAACAGGCGGTTTGGCTTCGCATAGGAAGCTCCTGCCCTTCGCGAGAGGAAGAGCGTCTTTGCGGTCAGGAAAACAGAGATTGCTGCGTGCACGGCAATCAGGGTCAGAAGGGTGTGCGTCAGAGCCGTATAAAAAGTACCGCCTCCCGGTACCATCCCGGCAAGGACGAGGATCCCCCGGATCATATGGACCATGAACAGTACCATAATCAGTACCGTCATCATCGCATTGACTTTTCTCATATTCCCTCCGCCTCAATCACAACGGCGTTTTCTTCCCGCTCTTCCTGTGATGCACCGCTGGCTTCATAGATCTCCTTTGACATCAGGATCACGTCATACCGTGCGTTCTGCGCCTTGGAGAGCATCAAGGTAAGATCTTCCTTGCGAATCTTCATCTGATTCTCCGGAAGTCTGCTCTGGAAGCTTTTTGCCAGTTCCAGCCCGCCGGAATCCAGATCGGCTACCATGCAGGAAATATCCTCAAAGAGATATCCGATCTCCTCACCCCGGAAGAACTCCTCCCAGGTCCTGAGATTGTCTGCATTCGGATGTTGGCTGCGATTCAACCAGACGACATAAGCACCGGAGGGCTGCTCCAGAACCACTGTCGCGGAGGAGACGGTATCTGCCCCGGACAGCTTTCTCTGAAAAAAGCCCGTGCGAAAAACCGGCACTCCCACAATCAGGAGAAGTGCCGTTATCACGATGACTGTATGCCGGGCCAGGGATTTTCCCATACTGTCTCCTTCAGCAGGCTTATTCCTGTGCCTGCTCCAGCGCCAACTCAACCGCTTCCTTGAATTCATTGTAGTTGATCGTCGCACCGCTGATGGAATCAATGCCGTCGAGCTGTCCGTTCTGAACCAGCATCGAAGCATACTCCGCGCAGGCAGCGTTCGCCTTCTGCGCCTTGTTATAGTAATCCTTGTTGGCAATACGGCCGTCTTCCTTGCCGTACGCTTCATCCTTCAGCGTACCGTCCGCCTCATAGGTCGTAAACGTACAGTCGGAGATCTTCCCGTCCTTGATGGTCAGAGAGACAACGCCGTATCCGTTTCCGTCGTCCGTCCCGTCATCGTTCTCAAAGACCGAGCTCTGCGCTTCATACGTCCCGTCCTTGTAGGAGGCCTTCTTTCCTCCGCACCCCGCAAGCAAAAGCGCCGCCATGCCTGCAGCAAGACCAATCGCCAGATTCTTTTTCATTGTCGGATTCTCCTCTCAAGTATACCATATCTCAGGACGCTTCGTCTGCCTGAGCCGCTCCGCACGCAGACTTACGCAGCAGATCCTTGTTATATGTCACACCCTGACCAGGTACAAGGCATGCACAGAGCTCCTGAGCGGAGACTTTTGGGGCGCAGAGCGTCCGGTGGACGCTCGCTTTGCGCCGACCGGAGCGGAGCGGAGACTCGTAGCGAAGGAACCCTGTGCATGCCGCAGATACTGGTAGGGGTATGACTAACAGATCCTTTTTCCAGGGGCGGAACGGATCGTTTACTGAAGCGTAATATGTTTGATCTTTCCGGTGAAGTTCTCGTTGATCATCTCACGGTCAACCCTTCCGTTGCGCAGCACCACCGTACGCTGGGCGACCTCTGCCACTTCAGGGTTGTGCGTGACAACCACCAGTGTGGTACCCTCCAGGTGCAGCTTGCGGAACAGCTCTACGACGATCTCCTCATTTGCCTCGTCCAGGTTTCCGGTCGGCTCATCCGCCAGAATGATCTCAGGATAATTGATCAGCGCGCGCGCAACGCAGACCCTCTGCTGCTCACCGCCGGACAGCTGGCTGGGATAGTGATGCGCACGGTCAGACAGACCGACCCGCTCCAGTGCCTCCAGCGCTTCCTTCTCGTCCGGAACGCTGTGATAGTACTGCGCCAGCATGACATTTTCCACTGCGGTCAGATAGCTGACCAGATGGAATTGCTGGAAGATCAGCCCGATCTTGTCCCGCCGGATATCGGTGAGCGCTCTGGCATTCTTTTTGGAGATATCCTCTCCATCCAGCAGGATCTCCCCCTCCGTCGCCTTATCCAGTGCGCCGATGATGTTCATCATGGTACTCTTCCCGGATCCGGACGGTCCCATAATGGCCAGCCATTCTCCCTTTTCCACCGTGAGATTCACATGATCCAGCGCATGGAGGCTGCCATATATTTTCGATACATTTTTCAGTTCAAGAAGACTCATTTGCGTCATTCTCCTTTCAGCACAAGTGCAGGATCAACCTGGGTCGCGCTCCGGATCGGAATCAGGCAGGCAATGCCTGTAACGACAACGGAAGCAAGGATCGTTACCGGGATCAGCCATGGCATCAGCCGGATCGAGCTGTTGAAGACGTTTCTGGATACCACCTGGGCAAACGCAAAACCGAGTATCGCGCCAAGCAGTCCGCCGAACGCGCCAAGTACGACTCCCTCTCCCATGAACTCCGCGATAATACTGCCGTTGCTCGCGCCCAGCGCCTTCCTGAGGCCAATCTCCCTGCGGCGCTCCGCCACAACGGCTGTCATTGTAGTCGCCACACAGATCATCGTCAGCGCAAGCACCACAATGGTAACCAGCAAAACCAGCGACTGCAGCTTTGTCAGGACCGTATCCTCGGACTCTGTCACACGCTTTACCAGCCGGGCAGTGACCCCCTCAACCTGCTGATCAATCTGTTCCGCGATCTGAGACAGCTCCGCGGAGTTTGCGGATACCGACAATTCACAGACATCATATTCCGTTGGCATTCCGGTCAGCTTCTCCATATCCGGGATCAGCATATAAACATAGTCTTCCTCTTTGCCGCCGGTATCCAGAATTCCGGACACGGTGAAATCTGCCCAGTTGTCGGGAAGGATCTCCTCCGTCTCTCCCGGCTGCGCCTCTGTCTCCGCTTCCGGCGCGAAGGTGCAGGTCGTCCGTTTTCCGGCCTTCAGGTTATAGGTTCTGGCGATGTTTTTTCCGGCCATGAGTTCGCCTTCCTTAGAAGGCCACTCCCCTTCTACCAGCCAGAACGGACTTGTCTTGCGTACCTGCTCCAGATCCGCCGCGGCAGCCATGACCGGACGGTCATTGATCCGGACAGTCTGATACCGGTATGCCGCAACGCCGACGAGCTTGTCATCCGGTATGAGCTTTTTTGTCGCTTCCACCTGTTCCTGTGTAATGGAATCTCCTTCCGACGTCAGAATCATATTGGCGCCGTAGCTTCGAAACTGCTGTCCCATCTGTCTGGGCACATCGTAATAGATGGTCACCAGGCCGGACAGAATCATTGCGCCGATCGAGATCGCCAGAAGCGCGATGATCATGCGTGATCTGCGCCGCAAAAGCGAGGCCATGATCATGCGGATGTACATTTTTCTCTTTTTCATTTCCCCGCTCCTATCTTCCGTGAAGTACTTCCGTCGGTCTCAGGTTCAGCAGCATCCGGATCGCCGGAATGCTTCCGATCAGCGTGACAAGCACCACGAGCACCGCGACAACCGGAACTACCATGGGACGGATCGATATGGCAGAGTTGAATACGGAATGTCCGATAATCTGCGCGAATCCGATTCCTGCGTAGAATCCGATGACGCCGCCGATGACAGCGGTACACATAACCTCGGTCAGTACCAGGGCATTGATCGATGCATTGTGCGCGCCGACTGCCTTCATCAGGCCGATCTCCTGTGACCGCTCCATGACAGAAGCAGTGACAAGATTGCAGATGCCCAGCGCGGCGCCGACCATTGACAGGATGGTAATCAGGATCATCAAAAGCCTGGTCTTATTCAGAATCTGTCCCTCCGAGTCAGCGACCTGGCGGACCGCGGAAGCGACTGAATCCGTGATCACTTCTTCAATCTGGTAGCAGATCGAGCTGACATACGCCGTACAATACCAGGTTTCATACTGGGACACCGACAAAGATCCCGGATCCCTGGCTGCCTTCCGGGCCAGATCATTATCCGGCGTCGTCAGTGCGGACACCTCGATGCTGTCGATCTTTCCGTCCAGATCTCCCAGCTCCTGTGCGGTATCAACCGTGACATAGATCAGGTCATCTTCCTCGCCGCCCGCATCAAAGATCCCGGCAACCTCCAGTTCTTTCTCCGCCGCCTTTCCTTTCAGACGGATGTGGTCACCCGCATGAATCTGCTCTCTTTCGGCACATGCGCTCCCGACCATCGCCATAGCTTCGCTGCCCGGATTCTTCTCATCCAGCCATTGACCGTCGGTGATCGTCCACCAGCTTCTCAGGGAAGCAATGCCGGCATCCAGCTCCTCGCCGGTCGGCAGATCCATGTGATGGTTGAACCACGTTCCGGCCGCCAGAACCTCATCGCCGTTTTCCAGCTGTACCTGCGTAGATACAAACGGTGCGTAATCCACGATATTGAATGCCCAGAAGATGGTCTTGATCTTTCCGAGCTCATCCTCCTTCAGGTAGGTGCCGGAGATATTTTCGTCCCCCACATCGTACAGATCATTGATGACCGACGCGCTCTTGGGCACGACGGAAATGTTCGCGCCGTACGCCTTCAGCTCCTGGTTCATCTTGTCCTCAACGTCCATCATGACGCAGAGCATGGCTGTCGCGAGGGAAGCGCCAAGAGCGATCGTAAACGCGATCATCATCATCTTCTTCCACTGCCTCAGGAAGGCCTTGGCTATCATTCTCACAAACATTACTTGAACTCCCTTTCATACTCGAGAAGGCCTGAGATCGGAACAATGATCTGACCGTTATTGACTTCGTACGGAATGACAATCGGGTTGCAGCCTCCCTTGAATCCGATCGTTGAGATGTTCATTACCACGTCGCACAGGTTGCAGACCACCTGTCCGTTCTTCTCATAATATCCTGTCTCACCGCAGACATCACAGGCATCCAGACCGATGCCGTATGCATTTCCGCCCGGTTTCTGAATGACAATAAACCGGATCTGGACACCATTCTCCGTCTCATACGCGAAGCGGTGCAGATGGCCGTCATTCACCAGATCAAACGAGACGTACACGTTGTCTTCATCCACCGCGGATACTTCCTCCACAGGAGACAGGGTGACATCCGTCGCATTGAGTTTCTCGAACCAGGTCAGATTCACAATGACCAGAACAGAGCAGAGGATCATCGTACTGGCCCAGCGGCGGGTCCTGCGCCACTTTGCGCGGATCTGCCTGTGCTGTGCAGGGTTCGCCCATTTCTCCTTCTGATTCATGCTCGCAATCCACAGTCCGAGAGCAGCTGCTGCTGCCAGTAAGACAGCCAGAAACAGAAACCAGTCACTGTGATTCTTCACATAGACGGTATAGGTGAACATCGTATGATTGGACTTGACGATCTTTTTCTGAAACAGCACGGAAAACAGATTCGCAAGACGCATGGCTGCGTGAATGGTCAGCTCAAGCTTCAGCAAAAGCCCAGCCGCAGAAAAGGGCAGGCGCCGGGTGCATTTCATCGCGCCAAGAAACGCGGCTGCCGCAAGAATCAGTCCGGCAGTCATCCCGATCATCGCCAGCAGAAAATCCGTGGAGATCATCGTCGTTTCTTCCTGCAGCACATGATAGGGATAAGCCCAGACATCCGGCAGGGCATATACCAGGATCGTGACGTACAAAACGCCCGCGAAGATCCACGGAAGAAAGGATAAGAATCCGTGATCGGATGGTTTTTTTATGGTAAAGATCAGAAACAGTACATATGCAATCAGTCCGATCACATAGATCCATCCATTCAGGATCGCTGTATCGATCATGCTTGTCGTATTTCGAATCACCGCGACGGCAATGGAGCCTCCGACCCCCGCCAGGGCAAATGCCCCTACAATGCGCCGATGCGCCTTTGCGGCGGCAATCATCACATAGCCGGTGAATACACCGAGAATCACCGCCTCCATCAGGATCTGGCGTGTCGTAAGTATCAGGTATGTGAGCATATCTTCCTCCGGTAATCAGACGCACACACGCAATGCGACACGTCCGTAAACGCGCCGCATTGCCTGATGCAAGTTTTTTCTGTACTATTACTCAAGACCGGCGAATTCCCATCCCTCAAAGGTATAGGACAGGTTGCCGTCTGCGAAGTGATCCTTCAAAGATCCGCCTGGGCCGGTCTCGGCGTCGGAGTGGATGAGGTATCCGTTCTCGCCCGGGCTGTGGATGGTGATGGTCAGGTTATAGGTACCCGGATCCAGCTTGATGTTGTTTCCATAATGCGGGCCGTCAGATGCCGCCATCTCCATGAAGGTTCCGGAGACAACTTCATTTCCGTCCTGATCCTCGATCTTGTAGTCAACCGTCAGATACGGTACCCACTCGCCGACCGGATAGCCAAGGTCATTTTCCAGAGCAGAGATATCTGCCTCAATGTGAATGTCCGCATCCTCCGCGCTGTAGGTCATGGTCTCATTTTCCATCGGAACGGCCTGGAACCAGACTGCGGACAGGTTGATGAAATCAAGCTCTTCATCCGAGAAAATCTCATTCTCTACAAATCCTGCCTCGTCCGCCATTGCCGGGAACGCCGCAAACGCCATCGCGCCCGCAAGTGCCAGTGCTAAAATCTTTTTCTTCATGTCTTTTCCTCCTGTAAAGCTTTGCTGTAAATGGAATCTATATTATGAAAAGGGATGTTCCCTGATCATACGCATAGGTCTGTCCTGCCGCCGGCAGGCACATGCAGTCTTTACTGCCCTTTTTCCGCTGTCTGCTGCTTTTCCCTCTGATGCTCCTGCATCTCCTGCTTCAGCTTTTTGTTCCTCTTCAGCCAGAACACAAAGGTTGCAATCGTGATCACGGTCAGGATCAGCTGCGGAACGATGGTCTCGACGCAGGGATAGATGCCCAGCACCTCCAGAACCGGATGGGACGGGATCCATGCCACCCATGCCGGCGCGTGCATGGAGATCACATCGCCTTCGATCAGTTCCTTAATCCCGCTGCCCAGGAATGCGATGGACATAACCGCCATCAGGATACTGGTCACCAGGAAGAACGGCTTGAGCGGAAGCCTTACGCTCATCAGGCGGATTGCCAGGTATACGAATACCAGGCACACGCATCCGACGGCAAAGCCCAGCCATACCATACTGGTGCTGCCGCCCGACAGCAGCGGCTGGTAGAACAGGATGACCTCCGCGCCCTCCCGGTAGACTGCGAGGAATGCGGTAAAGGCAAGGGCGAAGGTGCTTCCGGTCTGCGCGGCCTTTCCGACCTTGCTCTTGATGTAGGCATCCCAGGCCTCCGACTCCGACTTGGACACCATCCAGTTGCTGACATAGAACAGAACCGCTGTCGCAATCAGCGCCGTGACGCCTTCGATTACCTCCTGGGAAGCGCTGTTCGCAAGCTTCAGCTGATTCAGCAGCCACGCAGAGACAAAGCTCAGAACAATTCCGAGGATTGCTCCGGCGTACACCGGACGCAGCAGACGTTTTCTTTCCTCATCAGAACGATCCTTGGTTGTCTTGATCAGATAGGCAATGATCGCGCCCACGACCAGGATCGCCTCAAATCCTTCTCTCAGGATGATCGTAAAGCAGGCAATGAAGGTGGCAAGTGACGCGGATCTTCCGCCGCCTGTTGCATTGCCGTCTTCGTCCACACCGTCCAGCTTATTTGCATCCGTGCGGATCATCGTGCGGAGAATGTCCACCGCCTCATTGAATTCCTCTTCTGTTCCGCCTTTTGAAGCGGACTTCGCTGCGGAGAACTGCAGCTCAACCTCTGACTTTCTGGCGCCGGAGATGTAACCCATCGTATTGCGCTCGAATCCGGTCGTCTCATAGTAGCCATAGTAGCCATCGTTCACATGGTTGTATGCTGTCTCGGCATCTCCTTCGGCATACTTTGCCTTGGCGTCGCGGAACACCTCCGTCATCGCATCCGCCACATCATTCCAGGTCCAGTCTTTCTCCTTGCCTGCCGCCTTGCTGTAGCCGGCCCAGTCCCCGTAATACTGTTCCCGAAACAGAGCCGTTGCCGCTGTTTCTTCCTCGCTTGCGATGTCAACATCCGACTTGACGCCATCGAGCTTATTCGCCGCGTTGCGAAGGTCTGCGATCAGGACATCCTTCGCCGTATTGAAGTCGTCTGCCGATCCGCCTTCCTTGATCGTCTTCGTGCAGGCTTTGAAATCCGCCAGTGCACTGCTCTTGTGAATCGCCGGAAGCTTCTTCTGCATCTGTACCTTGAAGCCGGAGCCGCCCCAGTACACATTCTTGGCATCCGCAATCTGCTTCAGCGCCGTATCTGCATCTGACGCCTCATACGACTTCGCAGCCGCTTCCATCACCTGTGTAATCCCGTCTACGACCGCGTTATAGGTAAACTCCTCAATGCCGTTCTCCTCCATATATGCCTGCCAGGTCGCAGGGTAGGCCGGATCCTCCCCGGCGAACGCGCTAAACGGCCAGCAAAGCAGAAGCATCGCCAGAAATGCCGAAAGGATCCGTCTGATGTGTCTTGCCCGAATGTTCATTGTTACAAGCCTTCTTTCAATCTGTTCTTTTTTTTGCCGTGATCCATGTATCCGTCACTTTGTTTTTTGCCTGATCCTGCCAGTCAGATCCAGGAGCGACAGCAGTGCGATCAGGGCGCCCATAATCCATGCAAACGGCCGCATCACCGCATAACATCTCATTGTGTCCATCATGCACATCTTCATCAGCGTTCCCGGAAGAAGAACCGCGATGACTGCCGCAGCAATCCCGGCCAGTCTGAGAAGAATGCAAACGCCCGCAGAAGAGATCAGCAGGGCAGCCACTGAGATCAGCGTCAGAATGACTCCTGTGAACGCAAGCGCTGTCTGAACTTCATGGCAGTGCATCCAGGTCCCGTCCTCTTTCGCGCTGCATGCACGAAAGACGGTCATCACGCCGATTGCCAGCACAGCCGGCGCTGCCACCAGGATCCACTGCAGCAATCCCCTCTTATTCATTTCCTCTCCTGTCATTCAGATGCACCATCAGCGTACTTGCCGCACCGCATTCAGGTAAGTTTGTCTGAACGCTGTGTTAGTTGATGCAATTTCCATTAGTGGTAAATTATCTGAATAAGATTAATTAAACCGACATAAGGATTTTAAAACGTAAATTAGATTACTCTAACTTGCCTCCATAATCTAACACAGGTCTCTTTCCTTCGTCAAGTACCGTTTTCGGCATCCGGCCAGACAAAAAAACGGAGCTGCCGCATGATTCACATGCGGCAGCTCCACGGCTTTCCTGCTTTGTTCCAGCATCTCCTGCTGTATGGATTATTTTTCTTCCTGTGTGGTTTCACGGATCGCTTTGGTGTCGATCTCTTCCCGGATGCTCTTGATGAACTCTTCTACCCGCTTCGATCCCTCGTCTCCCGCGAATCTGGAGCGCAGCGAGATGGTTCCGTTCTCTTCCTCCTTCGCGCCGACGATCACGGTGTACGGGATTCTCTGCATATGGGCGTCACGAATCTTAAATTTCAGGGTTTCATTCCTCTCGTCCAGCGAAGCGCGGATGTCTGCATCCTGCAGTGCGTCCGTAACCTTTCTCGCATACGCCTCATACTTCTCGGAGATCGGAAGCACCTTCACCTGTGTCGGTGCGAGCCAGGTCGGGAATTGTCCGGCAAAGTGCTCGATCAGGATTCCGATGAACCGCTCAACCGATCCGAATACAACTCTGTGAATCATGACCGGCTGATGCTTCTCGCCATCCGCCCCGATGTACTCGAGCTGGAACCGCTCCGGAAGCTGGAAGTCCAGCTGAATCGTTCCGCACTGCCAGGTTCTGCCCAGGCAGTCTCTCAGGTGGAAGTCGATCTTCGGTCCGTAAAATGCGCCGTCTCCTTCATTCACAATGTACTTCAGTCCCAGGGACTCCAGCGCATTTCTCAGGCCATCCGTCGCAAGCTCCCAGTCCTCATCAGAGCCCATGGAGTCATCCGGTCTTGTGGACAGCTCGACATAGTACTCGAATCCAAACATATGATAGACTTCGTCGATCAGCGCCGTGATCCTTTTCACCTCATCCTGGATCTGCTCCTTTGCGAGAAGGATATGGGCGTCGTCCTGCGTGAAGGAACGCACACGCATCAGGCCATGCAGCTCTCCGGACTTCTCATAGCGGTGGACATGTCCCAGTTCCGCGTAGCGAAGCGGAAGATCGCGGTAAGAGCGTCCTTCGTTCTGATAAACCAGGATCGCTCCCGGACAGTTCATCGGCTTGATGGCATAGTCTTCTTCATCCACCTTCAGAGAATACATGCCATCTTTATAGTGATCCCAGTGTCCTGAGGTCTCCCAGAGCTTGCGGCTGAGCATGATCGGCGTGTCGATCTGGACATATCCATTCTTCAGGTGCAGCTTCCTCCAGTAGTTCAGAAGCTCATTCCGAAGCAGCATACCGTTCGGAAGGAAGAAAGGCATACCCGGGCCGTACTCACTGAGCATGAACAGTCCCATCTCTTTTCCGATCTTTCTGTGATCGCGCTTCTTCGCCTCTTCGATGCGCGCAAGATACTCATCCAGTTCGCTCTTTTTCGGGAACGCGGTTCCGTAGATACGCGTCAGCATCTTGTTGTGCTCGTCGCCTCTCCAGTAGGCGCCGGCGATGGAGGTCAGCTTGAATGCCTTAACCGGCTTGGTCGTCATCAGATGCGGGCCGGCGCACAGGTCCGTAAACTCGCCCTGCGTATAGAAGGAGATCTCCGCGTCCTCGGGAAGATCTTCAATCAGCTGAACCTTATACGGCTCCTCCTTCTCCCTGAAATACGCGATCGCCTCATCTCTGGGCTTCGTGAAACGGGTAAGCGCAAGGTTCTCCTTCGCGATCTTCTTCATCTCGGCCTCGATCTTTTCGAGGTCCTCATTGGTCATCTGCTTCTCGGATTCGATGTCATAATAGAATCCATGATCAATCGAGGGGCCGATCGCAAGCTTGACCTCCGGATACAGGCGCTTGATTGCCTGGGCCATCATATGAGACGCGGTATGGTTGAATGCGTGCTGGCCCTCCGGGCTGTCAAAGGTGAAAAGGTTCAATGTGCTGTCCTTGTCAATGACCGTGCGCAGGTCAACCGTCTCTCCGTTCACCTCGGCAACACATGCCGCACGCGCAAGTCCCTCACTGATGTCCTTCGCGATGTCAATCACGGACATCGGCTGACTGTACTCCTTCGTTGAACCATCTTTTAATGTGATAATCATTCTGCTTCCTCCTCTTTCGTACCCGCTTCTTCTGTCTGATCTGCAGCCGTTTCTTCTGTCTGATCCGCAGCCGTTTCTTCTGTCTGATCCGCCCCCGCTTCTTCTGTCTGATCCGCCCCCGCTTCTTCTGTCTGATTCTCTCCGGCTGCGAGTGCTTCCCTGGTCAGTTCTTCATCCTCGTCCTGAGGGTCAAATGTTGCCGCAGCCTTCTGTGTCAGATATCTGGCATGCTTCCGGATCAGGGAAACGCCGGACACGATGACGCCCGCGGTTGCCGCCGCGACGGCCAGTGCCGCTTTTCTCTCAAGCTTTGTCATCTGCTCTCTCCTTTCTTCGTCAGGATCTTCATAAAAAAGCCCCTGCTGCGCCTTCACACAGCAGGGACGGTCAATACCGTGGTTCCACCCTGATTGCCCGGGGTCTGGTCCCGGACCACTCATTCAGACTGTAACGGAGTCACCGGGCCGGATTGGGGCCGCTCGGAGGTGGTCTTCGGATGGTTCCGCCGCAGGGACTTTCCAGCTTCCGTCCCCTCTCTTTCCGGCTTTCTCATCTTACTCTTCTCGTCAACGCTTTCGGTTATTCAGTTGGTTTGTACCGAATCATATCGCCAAAAGCATACTCTGTCAATAGCCGGGATTATTCCTTTTCCCCGGCAGCTTCGGCAAGCATCTTCTGCAGCTCTTCCTCCAGCTCCTTCGTTACGCCATGGCACTTCTTGAACTTCTTCCCGCTTCCGCAGGGGCACGGATCGTTCCGGCCGATCTTCTTCGGTTTCACGATCGTATTCATCTTCTTCGCTTCCAGGTAGAACTTCTTCCGCGTCTCCTCGTCAAAGATCTTCTCCCACTGCGAAAGACCATACAGCCAGTGCGCCTTCGCGTCAACCATGTTCTTGTAGAGCATCTCCTTGTCAAACGCAAGGGAAACCGGCGTGTCTTCCTCCATCGTATCGATCGGATTCTTCTCTTTCAGAGAGTCATTGATCCCGTCCAGAAATCCTGTCATCGTCATAATATCGATTCCGTACTTCTCGGCAAGCTCTTTGACTGTCCCCTTCACTTCCGTGTCCGGATCCTCCAGAAGCTGCTCGTAGATCGCCTTCTCCTTCTTGAAATACTCATCCCAGAAGGCCTGCATCTGCTTCTGATCCGTCTGGGCATTGTATGCCTGCCCTCTCCATGTTTCCAGTAAAGCCATATTGTCTTACCTCTTTTCAAATTTTTGCCGCCAGATCAGTATACCGTATCTTCTTTCCGGATTCAAGACTGCCTTCCGGCCGGATCTGTGGTAAACTGGATTCGCAACCCTCCGTACTTTTGCAGAAATGAGGTATCCCATGGACAAACTGAAACGCGTCATGGCAATGGCAGGTGTGATTCTCGTCGCAGGAATCTGGATTGCGACCTTCCTGACCGGCGTCCTCGGAGGCTCCAAAGAACTGCTGACCGCCCTTCTGGTTCTGTCTGTCGTAGTTCCTGTTCTGATGTACGCCATTCTTCTCGTCGCAAGGACCGTCTCCGGAAAAAGCGCGATCGATGTGATCGATGAGGCGATGAAAAAAGACTCCAAAAAGGATTAATTCCCATACCGGAAGATGGTGTACCCTGCAACAATCCCAACCTGCGTACAGCCTGCATTCACCAGGAAGGACCCATTTGCAAGATTCTCCTCCACGATCAGATACTTCGTTTTGGTATCATTCATCGCAGTCTGAAAGGCTTCTGTGGTCAGATCCGGATCTCTTCCATACATGGCATCCAGAATGCTTTTTCTCTTCATGTACCGCACTTTGCCGGTATCGTAGGTAATCCCGGTAGATCTGTTTCCCTCGTAGTAGAGCCGCAGGTTCCGGTTGAACAGCAGCCGGATCGTGGGATCATACTGCCGCACGGAAAACTCGATGCCATACGGGAATACGCACAGAGGGTACTGTCTTCCTTCCGCTTTGAGCCATTTTTTTGAATTCCGGTCCGTTATCTCTGCCAGAGTCTGTGCTGCTGCCTGACAGGTTTCGGTCGTTTCAAAGTCTTTATGAATGGCATCGCACAAAACCGGAACCGCGCCGTCCACCTTATAGACATTCGTCGGAATCTGCAGATTTCTGATCCCGGGATTGAGCGGGATCACCCACACCAGAGCTGCGCAGATCACGGCAAATGCAATCGCCTGAAGCAGCTTTTTCCTCACGGACCCGATCAGTCTGGCAAGATAATAGGCAGCTCCGAATGTGATCGGAAGAATCCAGAAAAACCGGTAATATACGGTGGTCATACCGAATTTCGGAATCAGGTACCGAACCAGGAACGGATTCATGACGGTAAGGGCGCAGAAGAGCACAACACTCAGGAACATCCATGCCGTGCCGGACGCGTCCGGCAGCAGATTGTCCTCGTATTGCCCGGGAACGTAGTCCTTCGCGTCAACAATCTCAAGATCCGCCTCTTTTTTCTTCTTCAGGTGCGGCATGAGGATGCCGGCCAGAATGCCCAGACAGAAGATCAGAAGAAACGGCCACGAGGCACCCAGATATTCTCTCAGGCAGGCCCAGACAAAGGTCAGCCCATACCTCCACGTCCGAAGCACGAAGATTCTGTGCTGAATCATGTAATAAACAATTCCCCAGATGAATACAGGCGCGCACGCGCAAAGAAGGGATAAAAGGCGCTTCCATCTCCCTCTGACCGCAATCCACGGGAGAATCGCCGTCATACTCAGGATCATGGCCATGATACTGCTGGCGGAGAAACACACTGCCGCTGCCATCATCCAGAACAGATTGCGCATCGCGTCTTCCTCCGTCTCGCGCCAGATCCTGACGCATATGGCAAGTACAGACGGGATCACCACATTGATAATCAGTGCTTTCCCTTCATAGGAACGTGTGTACAGAAAGATGCCCGGCATATAGATGGTCGCGGAAAGCAGATTCACGACAAACACCAGGAGGACAAACAGGTCTGCCCGCCTCCTGCTGTAGCTGCCGGAACGGTTCTGGATCGACATAACCTTCCTGCCTCTGTCCTCCTCATCCGGAAACAGGGCAAGCCCCAGCTCATAGACGCCGAGAAAGCTCATGATGACATTGATCGCGCTCATCACGCTGCGCGCCTGCACAATCACCGGCAGGCCGCGGACCAGAGAGCAGATGACCGCATTGTAGTACGGAAAACAGTTCAGCGCGTATCTGGCCTTAAACTTGAGAATCCGTGCTCCGGTCGACGGATCAAAACGCCCGATGGTATTGGTTCCGAGAGCGGTGGCCGCAGTTCCGACATACCAGCCGGAATCCGCTGACGCATCAAAGTACAGAATCACAAATGCCACTGAGGCCAGAAGGCTGAGCACCAGAAAAACAGCCGGAAGGCCATGCAGCTTCAGCCTGAAGCGCAGGGAATTCATGCTCTGGATCCAGCAGCGGTACCCGCTGAAAAGTCCTGCCAGAATCACCGCTGCCGCGATCAGTCCCATGACCAGCGCAAGCGTGCGAAGGGGCAGCAGCAGCACTTCGAAGATCAGGCAGACAACTTCAAAGATCCCGAACCAGGCAAAATAACCCAGAAGCGCGGCGCGGCCCAGGGAATACTCCTGCCTGCCGCGTATCTTCAGGATCACCGAACCCAGACACAGAAACAGAAACAGCTGCACTGCCATGGCCGCAGCCGCAAGCAGCAAGATTTTCATACTCAGACCTCCTCCCATAACGAGGTTCTGTAAGGTGACTTACTCTTCCCGGATGCCGGTTTTACGGTAGATGATATCTTCCCGGCCCGGTCCGTTCGAGATCATGGTGATGGGGAAGCCAATCTGCTGCTCGATGAATTCAATGTATTTTCTGCAGTTTTCCGGCAATTCTTCATAGGTACGGATTCCGCGGATGTCGCATTTCCACCCGGGAAGCCGTGTCCAGACCGGCTTTGCCCGCTTCAGTCCGGGCGTCGTCGGGAATTCCTTTGTCTGGACAGAGTCAATCTCATATGCGGTGCAGACCGGAATCTCATCCAGATATCCAAGCGCATCCACTACGGTAAGCGCAACATCAGTCGCGCCCTGCATCCTGCATCCGTACCGGGAAGCAACCACATCATACCAGCCGACTCTTCTCGGCCGTCCTGTCGTCGCGCCGTACTCTCCGCCGTCTCCGCCGCGCCGTCTCAGTTCTTCCGCTTCGTCCCCGAAGATCTCGGAAACAAATTCACCGGCTCCGACCGATGAGGAATAAGCTTTCGTAACCGTGACGATCCGTTCAATCGCGTAAGGAGCGATTCCGGCTCCGATCGCGCCGTACCCTGCCAGCGTCGGCGAGGAGGTTACCATCGGATAGATTCCGTGATCCGGATCCTTCATCGTGCCAAGCTGTCCCTCCAGAAGAATCTCTTTTCCCTCCCGGATCGCCTGCTGCAGGAAGGAAGCGGTATCCGTCACATACGGACGCACCATATCCCGGTATGTGTGCAGCTCCTCCAGAAGATCCGCTTCCTTGAGAAGCGGCTTATGATAAAGATGCTCCAGCAGAACATTTTTCAATTCGCAGACTCTGTGTACCTTCTCCTTGAGGATCTCCTCGTCAAAGAGCTCGCAGACCTGGAATCCGATCTTGGCATACTTGTCGGAAAAGAAGGGTGCAATCCCGGACTTCGTTGAACCGAAGGACTTGCCGCCGAGCCGCTCTTCTTCATAGGCGTCAAAGTTGATATGATAGCTCATAACAATCTGGGCACGGTCCGAGATCCGCACATGCGGCTTCGGTACGCCTCTTGCCACCAGCTCTTCGATCTCCTTTGTCACCAGAGGAATATTCAGCGCAACGCCGTTTCCGAGTACATTGGTGCACGCCGGATGGCATACTCCGCTCGGAAGCGTGTGCAGCGCGAATTTCCCGTATTGATTGACAATGGTATGACCTGCATTCGCGCCTCCCTGATAGCGGACAACAATGTCCGCATGGTCGGAAAGCGTATCCACGATCTTGCCTTTTCCTTCGTCTCCCCAGTTGGCTCCTACTACCGCCTGTACCATTTCTTTACTCCTTCCCTCTCACGCCTCTTATACGAAGATCTCCGCAGAGATTCCGAGTTCTTCCGCATGTGAATCAAGCATCGGCGTCACTTCCTCCGCCAAGTATTTTTCCACCTGATACGGTGCGCTTCCGACGTATCCGGACGGTTCCATGGACCGCTCCAGTTCCTCCCTTGTCTGCGGGAAGGACGCGTCCGCTGCGATCAGATCAAGCAGATTATTGTCTTTGCCCTCTTCCTTGACCACTCTCCCGGCTTCCATGGAAAGGGTCCGGATCTTTTCATGCATCTCCTGCCGGTCCGCTCCTGCCTTCACCGCATCCATCATGATATTTTCCGTCGCCATGAAGGGCAGCTCCGCGCGCAGATGCCGGTCAATGACCTTCGGGTAAACCTTCAGGCCGTCTGTGACATTCATGCACAGATCCAGGATTCCGTCAATCGCCAGAAATCCTTCCGCAATCGACAGTCTCCTGTTCGCGGAGTCATCCAGCGTCCGCTCAAACCACTGGGTAGAACTGGTAATGGCCGGATTGAGCGCATTGACCATGACATAACGTGACAGAGAAGCAATCCGCTCACTCCTCATCGGGTTCCGCTTATATGCCATGGCGCTCGATCCGATCTGATTCTTTTCAAACGGCTCCTCCACCTCCTTGAGGTGCTGAAGCAGCCGGATATCATTCGACATCTTATGTGCGCTGCAGGCGACCTGCGCGATCGCGTTCATGACGCGCGCATCGACCTTGCGCGAATAGGTCTGTCCGGACACGGGATAGCATGCGGCAAACCCCATCTTCCGGGCGATCATCGGATCGATCCGGTCCACCTTTTCCTGGTCGCCGTCAAACAATTCCAGGAAGGAGGCCTGCGTTCCGGTGGTTCCCTTGGAGCCGAGAAGCTTCAAGGATCCGAGAAGATACTCCAGATCCTCGAGATCCATCATGAATTCATGGATCCACAGCGTCGCCCGCTTTCCGACTGTCGTTGGCTGGGCAGGCTGAAAATGCGTGAATGCCAGGGTCGGCAGATCCTGATAGGTGCGCGCGAAGCCGGCAAGACGCGCGATCACATTGACGACCTTGCGCCGCACCAGGGAAAGCGCATCTCGCATGATAATCAGATCGGTGTTATCGCCAACATAGCAGCTGGTCGCGCCGAGGTGGATAATTCCCTTTGCCTTCGGACACTGCAGGCCATAGGCATAGACATGGCTCATCACGTCATGCCGCACAAGCTTCTCCCTGGCCTCGGCATCCTCATAATTGATGTCATCCTGATGGGCCTTCAGCTCATCGATCTGCTCCTGCGTAATATTCAGTCCCAGCTCTTTCTCGGTCTCAGCCAGCGCGATCCACAGCTTTCTCCATGTGCGGAACTTCTTATTCTGGGAGAACAGGTACTGCATCTCCTTGGATGCGTATCTTTGTGACAAGGGACTGGTATAGCCATCGTAGTTCATCCGGTGTTCCTCCTCAAGGTTCATAAGCGCCCCGAATGTCTTCTTCGGGCGGATCAATCGGATACGTTCCGCTGAAGCATCCGCTGCAGATCGGCAGACCGTCAACGATCTCGTTCAGCCGTTCCATCTTCAGGTAAGCAAGGCTGTCAGCCCCGATCAGACGGCGGATCTCCTCCTCGGTCCGGTGATACGCAAGCAGCTGCTCCCGCTCCGGGATATCCGTCCCGAAATAGCATGGATACAGGAACGGAGGAGAGCTGACCCGCATGTGGACCTCCTTTGCGCCTGCTTCCCGGAGCATCCGCACGATCCGGTCGCTGGTCGTCCCTCTCACGATCGAATCATCGATCATGACAACCCGCTTTCCTTCCACCGCAGGCCGCAGGGGATTGAGCTTGACGCGCACTGCCGACTCACGGTTCTGCTGCCCGGGTTTGATAAAGGTTCTGCCCACATACCCGTTCTTCACGAATCCCTGGCCATAGGGAATCCCGCTTTCCATGGAGAATCCCAGTGCTGCCACGCTCCCGGATTCCGGTACGCCGATCACCAGGTCCGCGTCCACCGGGCTGTCCTGCGCAAGGAACTGTCCGGCCTTGACTCTGGAGTTGTAGACGGCAACCTTATCCAGAACCGAATCCGCTCTTCCGAAATAAATATACTCAAAAATGCACCTTGCCGTCCTGCCGCCGCGGATGCAGTGGCTTCTGTCGGAGCGCAGGCCGAATCTCGGGCTGATCGTCACGATCTCCCCGGGCTCTACGTCCCTAACGAATTCCGCTCCGATGGTATCCAGCGCACAGGATTCGGAGGCGAGAAACCAGGCCTTTCCTCTCTTTCCGATGCACAGCGGACGAAATCCGAAGGGATCCCTCGCGCCGATCAGTTTCCTCGGGCTCATGATAACAAGGGAGTACGATCCCTTCAGCCGCTCCATCGCTTTCGATACCGCTTCCTCAACCGACCCGGTATTGATGCGGGCACGCGCAATTTCATATGCGATCAGCTCGGAGTCCGTGGTTGTCTGGAAGATTGCGCCCGTACGGGAAAGATCTCTCATCAACTCAGGTGAATTGACCAGATTTCCGTTGTGCGCAAGGGCCAGCGTCCCCTTGATATAATGCAGCACCAGAGGCTGCGCATTTTCGATGGTGCTGGCGCCTGCTGTCGAATAGCGGACATGGCCGACTCCGATATCGCCGGTCAGGCTGTCAAAATCTTCCTCTTCAAAGGTTTCATTGACCAGCCCCATCCCCTTTCGGCTTCTGACCTTCCCCTTCGGGCCGGAGGTACTGCTGACGGCAATTCCGCAGCTCTCCTGTCCTCTGTGCTGAAGTGCCAGCAGTCCATAATAAATCGTCGAAGCCACGTTCTCCTGGGCAGAAAAGTCATACATTCCGAAGACCCCGCACTCCTCGCGGGGTTCATCCTGAATTGCCCATTCCTCAAAAATCCCTGTTTCTTCTCTGTTCAAAACCATTCCCCTGCATTTTCTGTCTGCCATGGGCATACGATCCTCCGAGCATCCGGCAGCATCGATACTGCCTCTTTGCTCTGTTTCTCAAAACAAAGTGCATTATAGCCTAAAGCTCCCTGGCACGCAACAGATTCAGTCACTCAGCCGGAGATGGTGACGATGCCGATGTGATCCTCAAACGCGGCCCCAAAGACATGCTGCATGCAGGTATCTGTCAGATTTCCTTCCCTGGAAACATGCAGGTGGCCGGCCAGAACCGCCCGGACAGGGCTGTCCTTCGCAGTGATGAGTTCCATCAGCTCCTGCATGCAGCCTCCTTTGGAGGTATCATATTCTGTTTTGTCCCCCCAGCAAAGGGCCCTGCCTCCCCACGCTTCTTTGGACAGCTCCTCCAGAGAAGACAGATCCGGCTGCTTCGTGTCAAAGGGGACATGGGAGCAGAGAATGATCGGCTTTCCCTCCTCACAGAGCGTGCGAAACTCCTCCAGCGTCTCCTCAGAAATCGCAGTGGTCGTGTTGTCGAATCCTGCCAGGATAAAATCCGGAAAACGCGCGCACCACAGCCTGTTCTGCGGTGCGATGGAGCGATGAAGTCTGCGCATTCGCCTGATTCCCATATCCGAATACCAGCGCCCGTAATCATGGTCCGCACGCAGATACATCCATGGTGTCTGAACCTGATCCAGACCGGCCTTCAGTTTATCCAGATTCTCCTCCGATGCATAATCCACCATATCAGCACCGAAGATGACATAATCGGCCCCGTAGGAATCGATCCTGCCGCTCAGATCCTTCCAGATGTCCTCGCTCGCAAGTCCGGAAGCATCTTTCATCATCTCATGCCGCTCCCGTGCCTCCTCCTGGTTTTCCTGTGTGACATCCGGATCCCCCTCCCCGGTCGCGATGTGCATGTCAGAAATCCACAGCAGTGTGCAGGTATCTTCCATTCCCGGTATCGTGATCTGTACCTTTTCCTCCTGCAAGGAAACCGGGCCGGAAGAATCCCTCCTGCCCGGCGCCTGTGCCTGTGCGGTGCAGCACGCGGCAAAGCTGATCCATCCGGCTGCCGCTGCCGCCAATATCCGATCTCTGTTTTTTCCGATCCGCATTCTCATCCTAACTGGCCGAACTCCTTCTGTATTCCTCCTTCAGCTCTTCCAGCACCACAGCGCTCTCCTTCTGCGAATCCCGGTGCTGGACCGATTTCTCCAGCGCTTTTTTCGCTGCCGCCGTATTATATTCCTGAATCTTCCCGGTCAGCACACGATCCGCCCCGAACTCCTCCAGCTTCTTCCGGTATTCTTCCTGTGAGAGGAACAAAGGAAGCGTACTGACATACTTGCGCATCAGCTCTCGTGACTGGAAAGACTTCCATCCGTTCAAAAATGCCTCCGCCGCTTCCTGAAAGCAGAACTGCCTTGCAAGCGCGCATCCCAGATTGTTCCACACCGACGCGTAGAAGGGAGCGCCAAGCTTGCTCTCGCTGCGGTTCTTCAGGATCTCCCGGTAGGAAAAAACCGCAGCCTGATAACGGCCGCCCTTTACCAGATAGTCCGCACGCGTTTTCATCCTCTCTTCCTGGGGCTGAACCTGTACCCGCGTCAGTTCCTCCCGCACACGTCTCGATTCCCCGGGGGGCAGGTATCCTGTTTCCTGAAAAATGGGCAGAATAAAATAGCTCACATCCCTGTCCGGCCGCTCCAGGGCATCCGACAGCTTTTTCGCCAGCGTTTTCAGGCCAAGCTCGTCTCTCACCCATTCCGTCAAAGCGTTCGACGCAACATTTTCATCGATCAGGCAAAGATTGTGATACAGAAAAAAACACAGCTCTTCGATGGAATAGATCCTCGTTCCGATACTGCTTATGTAAAACGGGCGCTCCGCAACCTTAATGGTACACAGATCAAAGCTCATAGAATCACCTGTCTCTTCCAGACCTTTCCCGTAGGCGGATAGAATCCGCCGAAGCCCAAATCCTCTACTTCCACTTCACAGCGATTCTGGCTGGTAAAATAGATTGTCATCCGCAGCCTCGACGCACGGTTTTCACGCTCCGGAAAATGGTCCAGCCGCAGCACATGTCCGACCGTCTCTCCGTCCTCCGAAGGCTTTGTGAATATGGTTACACTCTTCACGGCGTCAGGAATCATATCGATCTGACAATGTGCCTCATACCAGTTCAGGCCGGCCGGAATCAGAACCTGATACTGCTCTTTTCCCCGCACTCTGATCCGTATGCCGATCTCTTCACTGATCTGATCCACACCCATGAACAGCAGATCCGGCATCTTCGTGTAACCCAGCCTTGCCATGACACAATAGCATGCGCCCTTTGAGAACAGATTCTGTCCCTGGAATGCGTGCCTGCGGAACGTCAGATACTGGAACGATCTCTGTGCCCAGCTTCTGTCAAAGTAGGTTCCGTAAAGATAGCTTGTGGTGACATTGCGCCGCTCAAACAGCTTTCCAAGCAGCTCATACAGGCGGCGGTCCCGCTCCCTGTCCCAATCCTCATCGTTCATGTCTCCCCGGGCCCGCTCGCTGACATCCGCGGAGGCAATCTCGTCGATCGAGACAATACCGGGCTTTACCGTCCGGTCAATGTGCAGAATGCTTCCGACCATCTGCTGATTTTTGACCCGGAGAAATGCGACGTCGCCGCTCCAGAGTTCTCTCCGCATGCTGATGACATAATAATAGAAGCTCGTTCTCCAATCCTGCAGAAAGAGATTTCGCCGCTCCGCTCCCAGGCTCTCCAGCGCGGCGATCAGATGGTCGCCAAGGCTCTGTGAAAGGGACGGTACCGTGATGGCAATGCAAAGCTCCTTCACGGAAATCTCTCCCGGAACGGTCTCGATCATCCTCTGGAGAAACCGTGACAGTGCCTGTGTGCCGAAACGCCCTCCACGCATTGCTCCTTTCCACGCTTCCGATGGGACACTCATCAAACCGTCTTCCCCCTCCCCGGGCAAAGACAGCGTCTGCGGCTCCGCCAGAGCAGGAGTGTACCAGGTAATCTGTGCCCCCTCTGCAGACATTTGTATACCGATCAGTGTACGCTTTTCGTCTTCCATGATTCCCTTCTCTTTACAGCAGTGTAAAAATCTCTTTGGTCAGACTGTCCAGCTGTCTGTACTCCTTCAGCTCCTCCCGGAAGGTTTCCTCCCTTCCCTCCTTCAGATGCGCCGCCATCTGCGTCAGTCTGCCATAGCGGCTGTCCTGAAGCTCCTCCGGAATCTTTCCGGCCTTCAAAAAACGATGGGAGCTGACATGCTTGCTGCCGTCCTCCTTTGTCTCCTCCGTGAAGCACTCCAGCTGTTCTCCCTCAAACAGAATGAATTCCTTTACATGGATTCCTTCAAACACATCCTTCATCGTGATCTCCATAAAGGGTGCATTCTCATAGCGGGTACGGTAGAACAGCTTCACCGTACTTTTCGGGCTGGCAACCGCCTCGCAGAATACCCGGTCCTCGCAGCCGAGCTCCTTACGCATCGCGTACGGGAACCTCTGGAAGAACGCAAACCGGATCCCTCTGCCTGCATACTGCCCCAAAAGGCTGACGGCCGCTTCCTCCTGCTCTTTTGTATAAACCGGAAGCCGGCTCAGGTACTGCAGAAGCGCAAGCGCGCAGACATCCGGCAGCTTGCCTCCTTTCTGGTAGTCGGTCAGGCAATCTTCAAATACGGTCTCCAACACGGGGCTTCCTTTTACCAGATACTCATAGCATCTCAGGATGACATAAGCCTGGCAGATCCTGCGGCTTCCCAAAGACCTCCGGTAAGACCGGTAGATCTGTTCCGTGTTCTCGCTTCCCTGACGCATGAACAGGATCAGGCTCAGTATCTTCTTCTCCAGATTGATCGTCTCCAGCCCGTACTCTTTTCCGGCCTGCCAGACATTCTTCATGCTGTCCACAGGACCCTCATAATACATCAGCAGGTAGATCAGGATATGCTCTTCCACCTTGCCCGCCGCAAACAAAGAGGCTGCACAGCCCAGCAGAGAACGGTCTTCCTCATATTCCTTCGCGATCACCATCTGCGACAGAATCCGCATCAGCAGATTCAGATCCACATCCTGCATGCCGTATTTCTCAAGGACCGTCCAGGCACGCTCGTATCTGCCGTCCTGGGTCAGGAGCGCAAGATACTTTCCGCGGTCGATCCGCGCGTAGGTATCGGCATCGCTTTCCCGCAAAAATACAGACAGCGTCTCCTCCTGCGGGTTGTCATAATAATAACTCAGCAGCCATTTTTTCAGCTGTTCCCGGTAGTTTTCGGAAAATGCGGCCATACGGGACGCTTCGATATAGTACTTCAGCGTCTTGTGGGTAATCGGCTGCTTCACTCTCGGATTCAGTGTGAAGAACATCACCAGAGACGGATCATCCGCGGCCGCCTGCACACACTGATTCATCAGCGCGGTATCATCCAGAAGATGCTGTGCCATATACAAAGCCGTGGAGGTATATCTTCTCCCCTGCTCATCCTCCAGAAGAATTCTCGACTGCTCCGAATAGATCCGCACCTGCGCCATATGATCCGTGATCAGGCACATGCTTTCACGGCTCCTTCGCGTATCCGCCACAATGACTTTCTTCATGTCCGGGCTCAGGCAGTCTACTTCGAATGTGAACAGCAGGCGAAGCAGCTTCCGCGCCAGCTGCGGCGTTATCATCCTGCGCGTCAGGTACCGGGAGATCAGGACAGACAGGTCCTCATTGATATGTCCCATCTGAATCTGGTCTGTGACAAACTTCTCCAGTCCCTGGCGCATGGCGTTAAAGATCTGGGGAATGCTCTCCTCGGAATCGGACAGGTACCGGTAGATGCGGGCTTTTTTGCGCCAGTCCATCGTCTCGTTCAGGACAAAATACCGGCGGATCACCTGCGGCATCTGCTCGATCCTGACTTCGCTCATGGTCTGCATGTAGTATTCATACAGTCCCGTAATCTTCAGGTCGCGGGCTACGGCAGTCTGATACAGGGGGAAATACTTTTCATCGGTCTTTTCCCCGGCAATTGCCATCTGTACCTGAACCGCCAGCACATCATCCATCCGTGTTTCCCGGTAGCAGCGGTCCAGCATATGAAATGTCACAGCGTCGTATCCGCCTTTGCGCCGGATCAGATTCATACTGTGAAGCACCAGGCGTTCATCAGGGATGTTCTTCTTCACCGCCCAGTTCACAAGCATCCTGACACCCTTCGTCCACTCGTGAAGAAGGAAGGGATTGCTCCGGACAATCTGCATTCCCTCCAGCAGCAGGATCGGATTGGCCTGAAACTGCTCCACATGACGGATGATCTTTTCCAGCTTTCCCGCGTCTCCGCCCTGCTCATCCTCGAGAAGGTACAGATTCAGCCACAGAATCAACCAGGAGGAGCGCTTCTGCAGGTGGAGTTCCCGCATCTGCTCTCTGACACGCATCCGGTAATCTTCATCTCTGGTAAAGAAGGTGGAGAGATAAAGCCAGACTGCCTGTGCGTTGGCGTCTTCCAGAATTCCGGGATTCTTCTCAATCCGGTGCAGCTCCCGCTCCGCGGATGCCCTCTTTCCGTCCGCCTGCAGGACAAACACCTGAAGAAGATCCGCAAGAATCTCCTTTCCGCCCGCTCTCTTATAGCTCTCGATCACCCTGTGGGTACGCTCTGTCCACTCACGCAGATCGATCTTTCCGAGCCGATAGTCCAGATACAGACAGGCTGCTCTTTTGATCATGACATTCTGCACACGGTGCGCGCGAAGATCCGCCTCCTTCCTGACCTCAACGCACAGCTCAAACGCCAGCGTCTGATAGCAGGTGTGAACGGTAATCCTGCCGAAATTCCGTCCGGCATGCAGAAAATTAGAATCGATGATATAACGCAGGGAATACTCCGAACCGATGAAGTCCTCCGTCGTCAGCTGCTTTTTCTCCACACGAAGAAATCTCGCGTCAGAGCTGACACTGATCTCCATGTAGCCCCAGGTGCTTTTCGTCAGCGTAATCTCTTCCTGAACCGTGCCCGAAGGATTCACAATTCTCTGTGTTTCGCGGGAAAGCGCAAGCTCGATGATCTCCTTCTTTCCTTCCGCGATCAGGAACTGTTCCAGTGCATGTTTTGGCTCCGCTTCCCCCCGCAGAGCCTCCCGGATCGTGAGTGCTTCATAGCTTCCGGACTGGACCAGGGTGCCAAAGCGCTCCGACGCATACACCTCTGCCGCCGTGCTCAGATCCGTGCGGGCCAGAGCCGCAAGCGCATCCGTATCCATCATCTGCCCCTGCGGCGCGGCTTCCTTCACGTGAAAGCAATAAGGAACGGATACCTCTCCCAGCTCACTGCAGATGGTAAGAGCCCCCTCTACTTTCCTGCCGGGCGCCAGTCCGGTCAGATCCACCTGATACCGGATCTCGGACTTCGGGCTGTAAAAATCAGCCGGCTGCGGAAGAACACGGACATTCGAAGAATAAACGAACCCCTTGCACCGCTTCCCTTCCGGATGAGAAACCAGAACGCTTCCCCGAAGGATCTCTCCTTCCTGCGCGCTGCCCTCAAGTGCAGCCGGTTCCACCCTCAGCCGGGGCGGATCATATTCAAATGATTCATTCAGAAGCTGTTCCAGGCGTCTACGCACTTCAAAAACCTCACATCTGCGCTTTTACATCAGCTGTTTTAATTCATCCATAAATGTTCCGACATCCTTAAACTCACGATAGACGGAAGCAAACCGGACATACGCAACCGGATCCAGATCCTTCAGCTGTGTCATGATCATCTCTCCGATCTCAGAGCTGGACACTTCCGATGCCTTTCGGCTGTAAATATCCGCTTCCACCCTGTCAATCATGGATTCAATCTGTGTGATGGGAACCGGTCTTTTATAGCAGGCGCGCATCACACCGGATTCGATCTTGCTCCGGTCATATTGCTGCCTGGTGCTGTCTTTCTTGATGACAACAAGAGGAATTGCCTCGATCTTTTCATAGGTCGTAAACCGCTTCCCGCACTGGTCGCACTGTCTCCTCCTCCGGATGGAATTTGTCTCTTCCACCGGTCTGGAATCCGTGACCCGGGTGTCATCGCTCCCGCAATAAGGACATCTCATGATATTTCCTCCCCTTTATAGGACAGCGTCCCTTAACCGCTGCCGGTCTCCTGCTGACAGATTCAAAAGCGCCGCCGGCGCTTTGTCCATACAGTATACCATGAAGCCGGCGTCAAAAGTGCCTTTGCCCCGCTTCATGTCATTTCACCTCTATCATCATATCATACCGGGTTTCCAGGAACAGGTATTTTGCTGCCTGTGTCAGAAGGTCAGCGCTTTTCCTGGCGCCCAGCTTTCCGGAATCAATCAGAATATGCCGCCCCGTAACCTCATCCTCTGGATGGGAGGAAAACCTTCTTCGATAGGCTTCGCGGGCTCTGTCTTCGTTCTGAATTAAGGCTCTGGCTTCTGCCTCTCCGGTATGAAGCATCTGCATCGTGTTCCTGATCCGTTCCTGGTCAGAAGCATAGATGAAGATGTGCAACGCACGTGGATATTCCTCAAAAATCTGATCCGCGCACCGTCCCAGAATAATGCAGGGGCCTTCCCTGACCAGGGAACGGATCACCTCACTCTGACGCTCAAACTCCAGCTGTGCCTCATCGCGGATCTCCTCCCGCATCTCTCTGCGGAACAGATTCATCAGAAGGCTTCTGGTTCCGCCATCCTGGCGCGGCTTCTCCTTTGTTCCTTCTTCATTTCTGTCCGCACCGTCAAAGGAAGCCGCTTCCGACTGCAGGCTCTGCACTCTCGCTTCCACCGCGCTGCGGTCATAGACCGGAATGCCCAGATCCTGGCTCACGAGATTGGCGATCTCGTGCCCTCTGCTCGCAAATCTTCTGGAAATTGTGATGATATAATTCTCCATATACTCCTCCTCATCTTTTTCCCAGACGTACTGAGGCAAATATGAGACAGATCCCCAGACAGCAGGTAAGAGCAAGCATCACGCCGATGCACCTGGCCATGCCGAAGGACTGTGACATCGTCTGTACGAACGGTGTGATCATGGCATCCGCTCCGAGATAGAAGGCCGGTATCAGACCTGTCATTTTCGTCTGTGCATCATCATCCAGGCGCTCATCGTCGAGCCGGATCAGAGCCGGATAGATCATTCCGGCGCCGAACCCGGTTCCGATGACAGCCAGGAGCCGGATTCCTTCTGCGTCATGCCCCGTCCAGATGAATGCCGCGGCAATGAGAAGAGACGCAAATGTCAAAAGCAGTCCCAGCCAGCACACCTGCTTCGCTCTTGCGCGAAGAAAACTGCATGCAATTCGTCCTGCTGCCATACCACCGCACACATACACAATATTCCGGACCAGGTTCGCGGAAAGAGGGTTCTCCACAGCCTGAACACGATAGGTCAGATGGATCGCACAAAGAAGCACAAGCGCGCAGAAAACAGCTGCTGTGTACAAAAGCAGAAGACGCACCAGAAAAGTCTGTTCCAGACGCGCATCTACCTCTCCCTTTTCCCGGATCAGTTCCTCCCTGCGCTTCTGCCTGTGCATCTCCATCCTGCGCCTTTGTTTTTTCAGGATGTCTGCAACGTCCCGAAGGAGGGTTCTGCGCAGGAAAAAAACGCTCATGCACAGAACAATCTGCGCGATCGAAAGCCCCTGGCAGGCGGCTCGCCAGCTTCTTCCGGCGGAAAGGATGTATCTGGTAAGGCAGGCGCCGGCTGCTGCTCCCATGGGACTGAAGGCGAATAGAAGGCTTGCTTTCTGCTGCCACGTTCCCCGGATCAGATAACTGATGAGCGCAAGACACAGTCCCGCAGAGAAGCCGAGCGCGGTGATCCATACGCAAAGATTCCAGAATTCCCTGGACAAAGAGAATCCGATCAGCGAAAGAGCCTCCAGCGCAATCGCCCCCACGATCAGATCTCTCGCCAGAATATATCCTCTGATCCGCTCGGAAAGAATGACGGCTGCGATCGCCCCGGCGCATCCCAGCAATCTCAGAAGCGCAATGTAGGGAATCTCCACGGTCATGCTCTCCTGGATGGATGCCCAGATCACGCCCAGAATCTGCGCCGGAAGCGCACCCGCAAACAGTGCAAGTGTGACCGCGATGAAATAGGTCACTGCCATGCTGCACCTCCTTCTTCCTTCTCACGGAGTCTTTCCGCAATTTCTCCGAGGCGCTGCAGTCTGTGATTGATCCCGCTCTTGCCAACCGGAGGATTGGATGCCTGGGCAAGCTCTAGCAGACTTCCGTCCGGATTCTCCGCTCTCAGGCGCGCAGCCTGCGCAAGAGCAGGACTGAGGGAACTGATGCCGATGGTTCTTTCGATCAGCCGAATATCCTCCAGCTGTCTCATCGCCGCAATTCCGGTTTTCTTCAGGTTTGCCGCCTCAAAGTTCACCTGCCGGTTGATATTCCCTGCAATGTCTCTCAGGATTCGTGCATTTTCCAGCTTCATCAGGCTCTTCGTCGCGCCGATGGCGCCGAGAAAATCGGAGATCTGCTCCCCGTCCTTCATATATACCACACTGCGGCCTTTGCGCCGGGTACATCTTGCCTGAAAGCCGACCAGGGCAAGCAATCCCTTTACTTCCTCCGACTCCTCTTCCGACAGCGGCGCAATCTCCAGATGATAGCTTCTGGAAGGATCGCTGACCGAGCCGGCAGCAAGAAACAGACCGCGCAGAAACGCCTTCCTGCAGCAGGTTTTCTGCAGCAGGACCTTGGAGACCATGGCCGTTTCCCCTCTCCGAGGGGTCTTCCTGGCCCCCTCCTCCGGAGTAGGCATGACGGGATCGAGCTTGATCGTCTCCAGAAATGTTCTCACCTGTTCTTTTCCGGAAACCTGCACCGTGATTTCCCGCCCGCTTTCGCTTCTTTCCACATCCGCTGTGAAGGTACGCCTGAGCGCATGCTCATAAGCCTTGGCCGCAAATGCATTTTCCGTACGGATCCCCGCGCTGTCCTTCGTCAGGGCCGGACACATGTGGAACAGCGCGGCAATGAGCGCAATCCGGCAGTGTCTGGCCGGAGGGGTCAAAAGTGCAAGCTCTTCTTTGACTTCGGATGAAAATGACATCGTGCCTCCATCTATCTGGCAATATCTCTGTGCAGCACCGAAACAGGCCAGGAGCTGTTCGCGAAGGCATCCGCGAGACGATTCGCCATCGTCACGGAGCGATGTTTGCCTCCTGTGCATCCCACGCAGATCATCAGCTGTCTCTTCCCTTCCTGGCTGTATTTCGGAATCAGATACGCAAGAAGATCCATCACTTTCTCCTGAAACACGTCCGCCTCACCGCCCTGGCACACATACGCCTGCACTTCCGGGTCATCTCCGGTCTTATGCCGCAATTCATCCACATAGAACGGATTCGGAAGGAAACGGACGTCAAAAACCAGGTCCGCATCCGAAGGGATTCCGTATTTGTACCCAAAAGAAAGGATTGACAGAAGAAGACTGTTCTCCTTCGCATCTCCCTCAAACAGCCGCTGCAGCTCCCCCCTCAGCTGTCTGGTCAGAAGGTCGCTGGTATCAAGCACATAATCTGCCGCATCCCTCAGCGGCATCAGATATTGTCTTTCCGTGCTGATCCCGTCCTCGATCCGTCCGCCTGCCGACAGCGGGTGCAGCCTGCGGGTATACTTGTATCGGCGCACCAGCTGCTCCTGGCTGCAGTCAAGGAAAAGAATCTCATGCGGATAGTCCTTCATAATCTCCAGGAACCGGTCCACACTTCCCTTGCCCTTATAGAGGCTCCTCACATCCAGGCCGAGGGCGACCTTGCTGTATTCCTGCGCAGGTGCCGCGGCCAGTTCCGCAAACTTCCCGATCAGCGCAAGAGGAAGATTGTCCACGCAGAAGTACCCCATATCCTCCAGCATCTTCAGAGCCTGTGTCTTTCCCGACCCGGACATCCCGGTTACCACTACAAATCTCATGTCATCCCCCGCTTCACGCTGCCAGTCTGCATCATTTCGTCTCTTCTTCGAACCCCAGCATCCGCACTTCCGGCTCCAGGCGCACTCCGGAATCCTCATATACGGCGCTTTGCACCCTGCGGATCAAAGTCCTTACATCCTTTGCTGTGGCGCCGCCGGTATTGACGATGAAGCCGCAGTGCTTCTCAGACACCTGCGCGCCATTCTCCCGGCAGCCGCGAAGATGTGCCTGCTCGATCAGCGCTCCGGCATAGTAACCCTCCGGCCTTTTGAAGGTGGAGCCTGCGCTCGGCAGCTCCAGCGGCTGTTTGGTCTGCCGTTTGATCCGGTATTCTTCCATCCTGGCCGCAATCTCTTCTTTCTGCCCCTCCTCCAGCATCATCCGGGCAGAAAGAATGACCATATTCTGCCGCTGCACCGCGGATGTCCGGTAGCCGAATTCCATCTCCTCACAGGACAACTCCCGGATCCTCCCGTCCTGATCCAGTACGCGGACGGAAACAACGATATCTTTCATCTCGCTGCCGTAAGCGCCGGCATTCATCACCAGGGCGCCGCCCAGAGTTCCGGGAATACCGGACAGGGCTTCCATCCCCTGCAGAGATGCCTCCATCGCGCGGCGCGCAACCGCGGAAAGCATGGCGCCGGCCTGTGCTTCGATCATGCATCCTGCCACGCGGATCCCCGACATATTCTTTCCGATCTGAATGATCACGCCGCGGTATCCTGCATCCGAGACCAGAAGGTTGCTCCCGTTCCCCATGACATAGCAGGGGATCTGCCTTCTCCTGCACAGCGCCAGCAGTGCCGCAGCCTCCTCTTCGCTGCCGGGAGAAACAAAAAGGTCTGCTTCTCCCCCGATCCGGAAGGTCGTATGCTTTTTCATGCTTTCGTGCTGCGCGCATGCATCCTCCGGGACGATCTTCAGAATCTCATCCATGACTTCCCCGGTCAGTCTGTTTTCTCCTGCCATAGCAGTTTCTTTCCTTTTCTTCTTATTTTCGTACAGAAAAGTCAGCACCATCAGCGCGATGCTGATCAGGCTCACAAGCAGCCCTGTCATCATACCGTCAGGCATATAGGAAAGGCTGATCTCATGCGCTCCTTCTGTCAGAGCCAGACCCATCAGAGCTTCTCCGATGCAGTCCGCTTTCACAACGTTTCCGTCCACCCTGCAGGTCCAGTTCCGGTCATAAGGGATCGTAAGGACAAGCTCTCCGTCTCTGGCCGCATGGATCGTTCCGGAAAGTCTGCTTCCCTCCGCTTTCACCTGTTCCAGCACGCTTTCCGACAGCGTCCGGACCACTTCCTCTTCCAGCTCATCCGGGCAGGTATAGACAATGGAATTCTGACCGCTGCCACTGTTGAGCTTTGCCTTCAGCGATGCTTCATAGCTGTCATCGCATGCTTCTATCACATACAGATGATCCGTGAAGGTGGTGTATGTTTTGATAAACTCTGGTGTTGTAACCACCAGCTCCTTGACACGGTTCGGCAGATAGACATAGACCTGCTTTCCCTCCGGGATCCGGATGCCGCTGCTCACGTCTTCCTCCAGGGTCAGGTACCGGTCCAGTGTGAAGATCGGATCATGCCCTGTGGCCAGCGTAACAAAGTCATTCTGCACGTCGATCGGCGTTGCCCCGGACAGATCCCATTTCCGGATGTCGGAATTCGCAAGGAATCCGATCGGAAGCGCATTGTCATTCTGATAGACGGTCAGGTTGTTGTCTTTGGTCAGGGTTTCAAACCCGTAGAAGGTGCTCCCCCTGCCGTGGGCGCTCAGAACATACCGGATGCCGAACACATCGTTCATCAGATCCGTAACGCCGTTGTACCCGTTCTTGTTGGTGCGGGACTCCATGCCGATCTTATCGCAGAAATTCGTCACGGACTGCTGCATGGTTGAGTTAAACATCACGATGGAGTTGCCCCCGCAGAACAGGGTTACATTCCTCATCCGCTGCGCATCCACCTCAGACCGGAACCAATCCGGATCATTGATCTGGGCCATCAGATTCTTGTAAGACTCCTGATCCTCCAGATAGATCGACCGGGTAACGGAATCGTTGCAGATAATGCCGTAGACAGCGCTCACACCTGCTTCCGTGATACACAAGGAGGAGAGCAGCAGCGCGGCAGCCCTGCGCGGAAATGGAATTCTCCGAAGGAGCAGCAGTACAATCAGGTAGCCCGCAAGAAGGGCAATCGTAACCAGGTACACGACGGAGGAATACGGATTCCCCTCATAATCCTGCCCATACTGCCCGATCAGGCACACCAACGCCAGCACAATCGGAGCGATTCCGGCCGCAATCACCTTCCACAGGCTGATCCTGCGCAGATCTCTCAGTACGTCGTACGACATCGTCAGTATAACCGCAATATATACGAACGCAAACCGGTTCGGCAGCCCGTTCTGCTGATGGAATCCATGCCAGATGTAATTGAGCGTCTTCATGCTGAAGCTCAGCAGAAGCAATCCCGCCAGTGCGATTCTGGCAATTCTCTCCCTGAGCGGGCACCTGCTGTCCAGTGCAAACAGCAGCACCAGAATCAGAACGCTCACACCGCAGTAGGCATTCAGCCCTACCTGGGTATTCGCGATATTGATCGGCTTGATCATCGCGAAATGCGTCAGCATCATGTCCAGAAAGCTGTCGAAGGTTTCCAGCGTCAGCGGAAAATGATTGTTCTGCATCGACTCTGAAATGGTAAGCGCACGGTAAGCCGGCAGCAGCACCACCGCGCCCACGCCGCCAGCAATCAGGGAGGTCCATCCGAACCGCAGGATCCTGGTAAGCAGTCTCCGTATGCTGCTCTTTCCGGCCACAACAAGGCAGACGGCGAAGTAGAGCACCGAGAAGATGCACAGCATAAAGCCGATGTAATAGTTGCACCAGATTCCGTATGCAAGCGCTGCCGCGTACAGCCTTCCGTCAGAGGTGTCCGACAGACGGCGGTCTGTGCCAATTCCGCAGATCATCTCGATGCCGCACATACACAGCGGCAGCATCGCCACCGAATCGAGCCACATCAGGTTGAAGTAATACCCGATCATGAAATTGCTCAGCGCGAACATCGTTCCGAACGCTGCACTCAGAGCAAATGACCTCGTATTCCTGCGGTGCAGGTACCATGTCATACATCCGCCGCACAGTCCGATCTTCAGAAGAATGCACAGGTCCATGAAGTCACACACATTCTTTGTCGGAACAAGCGCAATCAGAAAGTTGAACGGGCTGGCAAGATAATAGGCATAGGTTGCCCAGAAGTTATATCCCAGGCCCGCCGAGAACGAATACAGCAGGCTGCCTCCTGACCTCAGCTTCTCGTGAAAGTCCGTGTAAAACGGAAGATACTGATGAAGGGAGTCGATGATCAGCATCGTCCCGTCGCCGAAGGGCCAGATCCCTATGATGACAAATCCGATTCCTGCCAGAAGGATCGGGATCAGCATTCCGATCCAGAAATAATATGCGCCTGTATGTCTGCGTGCCGCGTTCATGAAAACTTCCAATCAATCCACTTCATTATGCTGCTCTTCGTCCGAAAGGCTGACGGGAATCGCTTTCCCAAGACTCAGCGAATAGAGCCAGGCCTCCTTTACCTTTTTCATAAGCAGCTTCTCCAATGCATCCGCATAGATCCTGAACTGCTCCCGGTAACGTCTGACCAGACTCTCCTCTTCACCGTTTCTTGCTCTGTCGGACTTGTAATCGACAAGGACCACCTGGTCCTCCTCGAGGAAAAATGCGTCGATGATTCCCTGTATCAGGATCGTCTCATCATCGCTCCAGTCCGCGCGGATCTCACTGGCCTTTTTGCCGATGACAAAAGGCTGCTCACGCCAAAGCTTCTTTTCCTGTGCGGCATGTGCCATCCGCCGGCCCAGAGAGGACGATACAAAGACCTCGATCTTTTCGGGATCGATGCCGGACGCTTCATCCTTTTGGATTTTATCACACTTAAGCATGCTTTCCAACCGTGCCGCAATCTGCGCCTTTGTCCGGTCCGCTGTAAGATCCAGGCTGGCCAGAACGAGATGATACGCAGTTCCGACCTCCGTTCCTTTGCGCTGCCTGATAGCAGAAGTCTCCTTCATAAATTCCGGAACCGGAATATTCACTGCCTCATGCGGCGCGCTCATCGCCAGGGGAGCCGGAAGCATCCCCTCCGGCTCCGGGTCCGCAGCAGGATCCGGCGCCGGAATCAGGCTGCCCGCTTCCGTCAGAAGCATACCGCCGTCTTCTTTCAGGATCCTCAGAAGCTCTTCCCGGTAAGCCTTCTCCTTGAGTGCGGAAACCGACAGCTTTCCGGGCATCCCTTCTCTTCCTTCCGCCCATTCATATCCCCTGGAAAGCATAAAGGCAAGACGATTCCGCAGGGCCGGATCCGATACCGGCTCCGCATCCGGGGCCAGAAGTTCCTCCAGCCGGTTTTCTTCTTCCGCCGACTGCCTCTCATGGGAAGACATAAGCTCTTGTCCTGTCCGGATCAGAATCTGTCCGGGCAAAGCGGCGGCATCACTCTCACAGAATTCAGGGCCGTCCCACCTGCCGCTGTCAAAAAAGCCCCGCTCTGTCTCATGCCTCGCAAGTGCCGCGAGAATCCAGTCCAGCATGCTGCCGGCGCCTTCCACAACAGCAGTGCTCAATTTCTTCTGCGTCTGAGTGCGGACATCCAGCGCCCTTTCAACCGCCTTCTTTCTGCTGTCCACACACCCGGTAAGGATCAGCTTCTGCTCCGCCCGGGTCATGGCAACATAGAGGACACGCAGCTCTTCGCCGATCGCATCGGTCCGGATTCTCCCGGCGATGACACTGCGGATCCGGTTTGTCATTTTCCATCTGTGCGCTGCATCACAGTAATCCAGACCCGCGCCTAACCGCTCATGCAAAACGAGTGTCCCTCTCGCATCCTGGAGATTGTGTTTCTTGTTCAGCCCGCACACAAAAACAATCGGGAATTCCAATCCCTTGCTCTTATGCATGGTCATGATGCGCACCAGGTTTTCCCGACCGGTATGTTCCGATGCCTGACCGATATCTGTCTGCGCCTTCCGGAGCTTTTCAATATACCGGATAAAATGAAACAGTCCCCGGTAGCTGGTTTCCTCATAGGTCATCGCCATATCAACCAAAAGTGCCAGGTTTGCCTTCTTCTGGCGTCCTCCCGGCGTCAGGCTGATCTTCCGCTCAAACCCCGTCTCATCAAAGATCCTCCACAGAAGAATATGAATCGGCGTATCCTTTACGAGAGAGCGCAGCCTTTTTGCGGTCCTCAGGAATTCCTCCAGCTTCTTCCGGATCCCGGGGTCCCTCCCTGATTCTCTGTACGCAAGGATGCGCTGATACAAAGGTCCTCTTTCTGTCTGCGCACAGATCACGGCCAGAGCATTGTCATCCAGGCCTCCGATCACAGACCGGAGACAGGCCGCGAGCGGAATGTCCTGGCGTGGATTGTCCAGGATGCTCAGATAGGAAAGAATCGTACGCACCTCAACAGAATCAAAATATCCGGTACTGGCATCCGGGCGGTTCGGAATACCGTTCGCGTCCAGCACCCTGGAAAATGTCTGCGCCCACCCTGCCGCGGTGCGGAGCAGGATCGTGATATCGCCAAACGCGGCAGGCGCATACTCCCCCGTCTCCTTGTTGTAAACCGGCAGTCTGCCGACCATGGCAAGAATCCGTTTTGCCACAACCTCTGCCTCCGCCTGGGCTGCGGACGACGCATCCGGCACATCGCCCCGCTCTGCAAGAATCAGCTCCGGAAGCAGATCCGGTCCGTCGCCCGGATCCCCCGGTCCGTATTCCGGAAAATGGTATCCCGGGCGAAGCGCTTCCTCCCTGGAGTATTCCACGCCTCCGATCTCCTGCCGCATGATCTGTCCGAAGACCAGGTTGACTGCCTCCAGCACCTCCTTGCGGCTGCGGAAATTGCAGTGCAGATCAATCCTGCGCTGCGCTGCATTTTCCTGCTTGCTGTAGGTGGACGCCTTCTCCAGAAAGATCCCCGTATCCGCCATGCGGAACCGGTAGATGCTCTGCTTCATATCTCCGACCATGAAGCGGCCGCCGCTTTTTGCGATGCTCTGAAGCAGAAGCTCCTGGACACGGTTGGAGTCCTGGTATTCATCGATATAGATCTCCCGGAAATACTCCGCGTATTCCCGTGCCAGAGGGGTATAAGCATACTCCCCCCTCTCATCCAATACGGGCAGGCCATCCTCCCCGACGCGGATCAAAACCTGCAGCGCCCAATGCGCCACATCGGAAAAGTCCGCAATATTCCTGGCTCTTTTCTCCTTCTCAAACCGCTCCTCAAAAAGATCGGTCAGGCGGACCAGTACGTCCATATACCGGGCCGTATCAAGACGGGCCTTGCGGATCGTATCCTCCGGCGCATAGAAAAGATTCTCTGCCAGATCATCCAGAGACTTCTTCGCCCGCTCCCGGATCTTCTTTACCTGCTTCTCCAGATCCTCCTCCACCGGCGGCGCGTCCTTGCCGCTCTTTTTTCTTCCCGGTCTGGGCCAGGGAAATGACTCCAGCAGCGCCGCGTACGCTGCCGGCGAGGAACAATTGCACAGGCGATCTGTCAGTGCCGCATGTGCTTCCATCGCCTGCGCATAGTGATAAGGGCCGCCCACCCTGCGGCAGATGGCAAGTCCTGCCAGGAGGCTCTCATGGATCTCCCCCATCTTTTTGTTCAGGCTGTCTGTCAGATCCTGTACCCATTGTCCGGAATCCGTCTCATCCCGGTACAGATCAGCGCAGTGATGCCGCCACATCCGGGGAAACTCATGGGACATGGAAAACTCATAAAAGCGCAGAATCAGATCCTCCAGCTTCGCGTCCGTCTTCCCCGGCGCATACAGCCTGGCAAAATCCCTGTAATCCCTCTGCCATTCTTCAGAAGGATCCGACAGACTCTCTTCCATGATCTGAGAGACTGCTTCCGACTGAAGCAGTTTTCGCTCTCCCTCGTCCGCAATCCGGAAGGAGGGATCAATCTCCAGCGCGTCAGCGTGATCCAGAACGATTTCCCGGCAGAATCGGTCAATCGTTTCGATATGGTCTCCCGCTAGCATGGAAAGCTGGCGTCTTGCCTTTCCTGCTCTTGCCGGGTCCTCTCCGGCCGACGCTTCCTCCAGCCGAAGCCGGATCTTCTCACGAAGAGACGCGGCAGCGGCATTCGTAAAAGTAACTACAAGAAGACGGTCGATATCAATTTCGGAATGCGGATCCAGAATTTTCTCCAGAATCCGCTGAACCAGAACAGCCGTCTTACCGGATCCCGCAGCCGCACTCACCAGAAGATCCTGGCCGCGCGACGCAATCACCTGTTTTTGTTCTTCCGTCCACTCCGGCATCTCTTCTCTCTCCTTCCCGAGAATACGCTCCCGCGGAGCACATCATGCAAGGTCTGCTGTTACCCGCCCGGATGGCCCTTGTCCTTTTGCTCCGGCATGAGAGCCCCTTCTTCAATCACTTCCCAGATCTTCTCCGGACTTCTTCCTGCCTTTTCCCGGTATGCCATCCCCCGGCTGCGCGGATCGAATCCGCAGACATCCCGGTACGGGCACCAGGTGCATGCGGTCGTATTGGAGTCCTTCCGCGAAGGATTCGGCGCGGTCTGCCCGGAGAGAATGTCCGAAGCAATTTCTCTCATCCGATGCGCAGCGTAGTCCCGAAGCAGGCTGAACTGCCGGTCAGATATGATATGGCCCGCGGCGCGCACCTCGCCCTGCGCTTTATTCTTCGTGACAGGGATGACCTTCGAGGCACCCGGCGCCCACGGCTGCGCGTCAAGCCGTTCGATCACATCTTTTCTGCTGTTTACAAGTCCCTTTACCCGCATGCTCGCATCAATGGCGTCCTGGATCTGATCCTCTGTCATCTGCGGGGTTATCCCGACGACGGGATCCAGGAAGGAAAAATAAAATGCGCCGGCACACACGACTTCCCTGTCCGGGTCTTTCCGGCGGGAGAGCTTCGCTGCCGCGTCCATATACACGATCAGCTGCAGCTGTTCCCCTTCGATCAGGCTCTCCAGATCGATCTCTCTCGATGAGGACTTATAGTCTACAATCTTGACATAGATTGTCTCAGTCCCTTCCCCGGCGCACGTATCGATCCTGTCGATCTTCCCGCTCAGGGCAAGCTTCTTCCCGCCCGGAAGATCCTCGATCCAGACCATGTCCGAATCCTCCTTCCCGAAGGAAAGCTCAAACCGGACCGGTTCAAACACCCCGGCCTGAATCTGGCGCTGCAGCGTTTTTACGCTGCGCAGAAAGATCTGTTCACAGCGCGCGAGGGTCTCCGCCGACCGGGCACTGTCCAGATACAGCTGTGCCGCGTGAGCCTCCTCCAGCGCCTGAGCGAGGCATTCCCTGGCCAGATTGTCTCTTTGATCCTCCGGCAGATCGCGCCAGCCATAGGGGAATTCCCTGCCGCCAAGTTTCCGGGAGAACAGTTCGACCGCCTTGTGGAGCAGATTGCCCGTCTCCAGAGAACGCAGCGCAAACACTTCCCGCTCCTTCAGCTGCAGTCCGTAATCGGCAAAATGCCGGAATGCGCAGGCGGAGAATTCCTCCAGCCTTGTGATGCTTCCTTTCAGTACGCTGCCATACAGCGCAAGTGCTGTTTCCTCATCCAGGTCTGTTTTCCTGTCATTGGCACAGATACTTTGCAAGAACGCTTCCGCCCTCCCCTTCCACTTTTCTTCCTTCGTCAGGTACAGACGGATCAGTTCCTTCAGTTTAGCCCGGTTCCACTCCGCCGGGATTCTCTCCCCGTGCAGATAGTCTCCGAGTGCCTGAAACAGGACATTGCGGCCTGTCTCAAGCGATGTGACGCTGTCAAAGGGAAGCGCGGAAGATGCACTGACCCAGGAAACCGCCGGAAACAGTGTCTGAATGGTATTCACAATACCGGACGGCCTCAGCTCCTTCGCATCGGTCCCGGCCATGGACCAGGAAAGGTAAAGTGCCTCGGAGGGTCTTGTCAGAACCAGATACAGGTAGAACTGCTGGATGTTGGCCTCCTGGCGTGCCGTCGGTGCCAGATGGACATTCTGACTGAGCAGATATTCTCTTTCCAGATCTGTCAGAACCCCGCCGGCAAGCTTCCGCCTCGGAACATAACCATCGTTCATTCCCAGAAAGAGCACCACCCGGATGTCCTCCAGACGGGAACGCTCCAGGTCTCCCACCTGAACCTGATCGATTCCGCGCGGAAGGATCCCGATCTTTGCCTCCGCAAACCCGGCTCTTAAGATTTCGGAGAATTGACTCCTGGTTACCGTCTCCTCCCCCATCAGGAGCACTGCCTCATCCAGCACGCTGCTGATGACGCCAAGTACCGCTTCATACTCCTGGGCACGTTCCTGACGCCCCGCCTCCATGCACTGCTTCCCCAGGATGTCCAGCTTCCCGGGAAGATCGCATGCAAGAACAAGCGTCCACAGCGCCTTCGCGTATTCGCAGAACGGCGCGCGGCTCTTCTTCATCGTCTGCGCGAAGGGTTCAAACTTCTCCATAAACGAAGCGCGCGGCGCTGAGGCAGCCTCCAGAAGCTCCTGATTCCGGTCCCTGGTCTGCCGCACGAACGGTTTGCTCCA
>CADBZI010000029.1 GCA_902799015.1 uncultured Lachnospiraceae bacterium
CGACGGGTGATAATATCCTGCAAGGTCCAGCCCGTCAAACCCGGCGACAGAGATATCTTCCGGCACGCTGAGGCCGCTGTCAAAGATTGCCTTGCACGCGCCGATCGCGATCGTATCGGAGATCGCGTACAGCGCCGTAAACGCTGTACCGGACGCAAGCAGTTCCTTCGTTCTGTCGTATCCGTTCTGCATCGTATAGATCGGACCCGCTCCCCGCATATGCACGACAAGCGCAGGGTCCTCTTCGATTCCATGATCCTTCAGCGCCCTCCGGTATCCGTCCAGCCGGAGTTTTCCGATGCTGGTGTCATGCGCGTAAGCCGTGAGAATCGCAATTCTTCTGTGCCCCTGTGAGCAGAGGTAATCTACAATCTTATAGCTCTCCGCCTCATTGTCAATCGCGACGATCCCCCACCCTGACAAAGACTCCGGGATCCGGCTGTCTACCGTACAGAACACATACGGAATCGTGAGCATGCGCAGAAGATCCGCATCCGGCTGGCTCGCTCCTCCCATGAAGATGATCCCTTTCAGCCGCCGCTCTCTTGCGATGCGGATGGCAGCCATGATCTCATTTTCCTCCTCTTCAACCTGCTGGAGGACAAATGCGTAATCCTTGCCCTTTACATGGCGCTGCGTGATCTCAATCATCTCGGCAAACAGCGGATTGCCGACACCCTTCGTGACCAGCGCGATCGTGTTGGTCTCCGTTCGTTTGAGATTCTGTGCACTGTTGTTCGGAACATAATTGTATTCACGGATCGTATCCATGATCTGCTTTTTGGTCTCAGGATTGATATCCGGATGATTGTTGATCGCACGTGAAACCGTACTGACGCCGACCCCGCAGATCCTCGCAATGTCTCTGATTGTTACATTTCCCATCTTCCCGTCCTTCCTGCAGCTGCTTTGGCCTGGCTCAGCCCAAATTCTGCTTTGTCTGCGACGGATTCACCCACATCTCTCCGTCAGTTCCGTAATCCTGCGGATCCATGCGGTCAGTTCCTCGCTGAACGCTCCTTCCGTCATCCTCCATGTCCAGTTTCCGCTCATGGTGGACGGACGGTTCATACGTGCCTCCTGACCGAGGACCAGATAATCCTGAACCGGAATGATACAGGTATCTGATACACTCTCCATCGCGAGCCTGATCAATGCCCGGTTTCGTTCCAGGGAGGTTGTCTGATTCGTAAAGCCCAGATAATCATCCGTACGCCTTCTGTCCTCAGGGGACAGTTCCCAGTACCAGGCGCTCAGAGTCTGGTTGTCATGCGTACCGGTGTAAACCACCGTATTCGGCGTATAGCTGTGGGGCAGATATCCGCTCCCGGTATCTCTGGAGTCAAATGCGAATTCGATTACTTTCATTCCCGCGAAGCCGCTCTCCCGGACCAGCCTCTGGACAGAAGGCGTCAGAAACCCCAGATCCTCCGCGATGATAGAGCTTTGTGTGACAAGCGGATTCTCCTTCAATGCATGGAACAGACGCATTCCAGGTCCCTTCTCCCAGTGTCCGTTCGCGGCGGTGGGATCACCTGCGGGAATGGAATAATACTCGTCGAACCCTCTGAAATGGTCAATTCTCACCACATCATAGAGCTTCAGACAGTGGGCAATGCGGCTCTTCCACCAGGCAAAGCCTGTTGCTTCGTGGTAAGGCCAGTCATAAAGAGGATTCCCCCACATCTGTCCGTCTGCGGAAAATGCATCCGGCGGGCAGCCTGCCACGACATCCGGTCTGTGCTCCTCGTTGAACCGGAACAGTTCACCACACGCCCATGCGTCCGCGCTGTCCGCAGACACATAGATCGGGATATCTCCGATAATCCGGATTCCCTGTCCGTTCACATATGCCTTCAGCTCCATCCACTGTTTCATGAATTGATACTGAACAAAGCGATAGAACCGGATCTCTTCCCCTAGACTGCTTTGAAGCTCCCGGATCTTCTCTGGTCTTCTCAGCCGGATCCCGTCCGGCCAGTCATACCAGCTGATGCCGCCAAGGCTGTCCTTGACGGCCATGAACAGCGCGTAATCCTCCAGCCACGCTTCATTTTCCTGATAAAACTTCCTGTAAGCGGCTTCTTCTTCGAACCGGCTTCTCGCACAAGCCTTCCTGAGGAGGGGGAACCGTCCCTTGTACAGTCTGGAATAGTCTACCCGTGACGGATCTGCCTGCCCAAAGTCAACGGACTCGACTTCACCGCGCTCCAGCAGTCCCTCCGCGATCAGTTCATCCAGATCGATATAATATGGATTCCCCGCAAACGCGGAGAACGCCTGGTAAGGAGAGTCTCCATAGCCAGTCGGTCCCAGCGGAAGAATCTGCCAGAAGCTCTGGCCGGCTTTCTTCAGAAAGTCGGCAAATCTGCGTGCGTCTTCGTTAAAAGCCCCGATCCCGTAAGGGGATGGCAGGCTCGAAACCGGAAGCAGGATTCCTGCTCTTCTCATGTCTGTCTCCTTATCCCTTGACCGCGCCGGCAAGAACGCCCTCGATAATATACTTCTGGGCAAAGATATACAAGATCACGATTGGGATAATCGCAAGAACCAGCACCGCCATCATAGCGCCCCAGTCAATGGTCCCATGAGACTGTTTCAGGAACTGGACTGCAATCGGGATGGTCTTGTACTTGTTAATATCCAGTACCAGATACGGAAGCAGGTAATCATTCCACACCCACATTGCTTCCAGAATTGCAACGGTAACAACGGTTGGCTTCATGATCGGAAGCACCACCTTGAAGAAGGTCTGGACCGGTGTGCAGCCATCAATCATCGCTGCTTCTTCTATCTCGATCGAAATACTCTTAACGAAGCCTGTGAACATGAATACCGCAAGTCCTGCTCCGAATCCCAGATAGACAATAACGATTCCGACCGGATTGCCCAGATGCATCATATTCGCGAACTTGCTCAGTGTGAACATGACCATCTGAAATGGGACAATCATCGAGAACAGGCACAGCACATAGAACAGCTTTGTATAGAAGGTGTGCACCCGCACGACAAACCAGGCCGTCATGGAGCAAAACAGCAGGATCGCTGCCACGGAAAAAATGGTAATGAACAGCGAGCACCCGAATGCACTCCAGAAATTGGTGCGCTGTATACCGTTCGAATAGTTCTGTACTCCGAAAAATGCCTTCTCGATTCCGTTCTTCCATTTCTCAAATCCGTCTGAGATAAGCGAATACCGGCTGATGGAGAATGGGTTCTTAAAGATAAAGGCTTTCCTCTTGAAGGAATTCAGCAAAACAATCAGAAGAGGTGAGATCCAGATCAGAGAGATCACGCCGAAGATCGTTGTCCAGATCCATCCATGCTTTGTCCCTCTGGGTCCGGATGCAGTTTCCGACCGTTTCACCTTTGTTTTCATCTGCGCGCTCATCATCACACCTCCCTGGATCTGGATATCTTATTCTGAACCAACGCGATAGCGGCAACCAGAAGGAAGAACAGAACTGCCTTCGCCTGGCCGACACCCTGCCAGCCCTGCATGCCGTACATTGTCTGGAAAATGTTCAGTGCCAGCAGCTCGCTCATCCGGTTGGGGCTGCCGCCGGTCAACGCAAGGTTTTGATCAAAGAGCTTGAATCCGTTGGTCAGCGTAAGGAAGGTGCAGATCGTGCTGGTCGGCGCCAGAGTCGGGATGGTGATATACCGAAGCATCTGGTGCGAATTTGCGCCATCAATCTTTGCAGCCTCAATCATCTCTCCGGGAATGTTCTGGATGCCCGCAATATAGATAATCATCATGTATCCGATCTGCTGCCAGCTGACGACAACCACCATACCCCAGAAAGCCGACCAGGGCGTTGAAGTGATGGTCATGTGATAATTCTGCAGCACGGAATTAAACAGCATCAACCATACATAGGACAGAACGATTCCGCCGATCAGGTTCGGAAGGAAGAATGCCGTACGGAAGAGGTTGGTTCCCCTGATCCCCTTCGTCAGAACCATGGCAATGGCAAAAGCGGCAACATTGATAATCAGAACGGTCACCACGGTAAAAAGGGACGTATACCAGAGCGCATGCACAAAGACATCTACGTCCGCCCCCTTTGAAAACATCTTCAGGTAATTGCTGAATCCGACCCATTTCCAGTTCGTGACTGTCGTGAACTTGCAGAACGACAGGAACACTCCGTACGCAAACGGAGCCAGGAATCCGACGACAAATGCCAGCATCGTCGGAAGCATAAACAGCGGAAAGTATCTTTTTATCGTCTTTTCCATCTTGAGAATCCTTCTCCTGTTCTTTGTTTCAAAGCAAAGGGGATGGGCCGCTTTCCAGCTCATCCCCCATTTTTATTTCAAGCGTTTTCGATTGCAGCTGCCGTGCGCGTCTGCTTACTCAGCATGCGCCAGCTCCCACTGCTCGTTCCAACCGTCTACGAATGCGCTCACAACGCCATCCCAGTCCTCATCCGTCTGGCCATTCGCGGTATAAGCGATCAGAGCATCAACAACGCCCTGTCTCCAGGTATCCACATTCGGGGTCGCATTGAACGCCCAGCCAACTGCCGTCTTGCCTTCTGCAACCAGTTCCTGTGCAGCAGCGCCGAACGGGTTGACGGAAGCGAAGTCGCCGGTGTAGGTATCGAAGTTCATGGTCAGACCCATGTCTTCATTGGTAACCTTTCTGCCTTCATCAGAGGAAACAACCCACTGCAGGAATGCCAGCGAAGACTGGATGTCCTCCTCGGAAGCCTTGGCGTTGATCGCCCAGCAGTTCTCTGTACCGGAGCAAAGGCCCTCATTCTCATCATCGACTCCGAAATAGATCGGCATCATGCCAAGATCATCAGCGGTCAGATCATAGCCGTTGTCCTCGTTCATCAGAGTGGAGTATTCCCAGTCACCATTCTGATAGAACACAGCCTCACCCAGTCCGAACTCGTCCGCCGCACTCAGCGTGCCGCTGTCCAGAGTCGCCTTGTCAGCCGCAGATGTGTCAACATACATATCCCAGACCTTTCTGAAGTTGTCCAGATAGGTTCCCTTAATCGTTGCTTCGCCGTCCGTAACCGGATCGATGCCGTCGTCAACAAACTCATAGTACAGCGGCATGTTCGCAAGATGCCCGGAATATCTCCAGGAGTTTCCGGAATCAAGTCCGGATCCGACAAAGGCTTCTGTCAGCTCGGTTCCGAGCTCATCATTGATCTCATCGATTCTGCTGTTGATGTCGGTTGCCACCTCAAGCAGCTTGTCAAAGCTATTGATCTCATCAATGGAGGACACCACCGCATTGTCCATTCCGCAGTACCCTTCCAGAATCGTCTTGTTGTAGATGATTCCGAAGGACTCATAGCAGTACGCTACGGAAGAAAGCTTCCCGTTGTAGCTGACATTGAATTCCTTGTTTGCACTGTGTTCATCCAGCCATGTGCCTGTCAGATCATAGGTGTAATCGTCCCAGGTCTCCGCTCCGGAGGTATTGCCGCAGTTGAAGATCGTGGGCGCGTTGCTCTTTGCCATCTCAGACTGCAGTGTGGTCTCATATTCACCGGACGCAGCCGTAAGGACATTCACCTCTACGCCATACTCTTCGGTATAAGCTGCCGCAAGGTCCTGCCACTGCTGGTCTACCTCCGGCTTGAAGTTCAGATAATAAACCTTTCCGGTGCCCGGATCAAAGTCATCTGCTTCATCTGCAACAGCTGCTGTCGTCATCATAGAGGCGACCATGGCGGCGCTCATCGCGATACTGAGAAATTTCTTCATGATAAAACCCTCTTTCCTTCTTTTCCTATACAGTTGATGCTGCAACTCTTGTTCCCGAAGCAGGAATCTGCTCCGCACGGAATCGTTATTGGTACTGTTACCGGGAACGGTTCCGCCAACATCTGTACTATAGCACCGGAACCGTTTCCGGTCAATCGTTTTTACAAAAGAAATGACATTTCGTTACATTATTACAATTATTTTGTGGTTTCATTGTATAGAATGCACAATGATTCAGGTGAGCGTCAAAAGATGCTGTTTCCCGCATCGAAACTGTATGCTATAGTGATAATTGACTATCTGGACAGATCCCAATCAGAGCGGGATACTGTTGCAATCGGAAAGGAGCTGACACTATGGCACAGAATCCAGTTATCACAATCACCATGGAAAACGGCAGCGTCATCAAAGCGGAACTCTATCCCGAAGTTGCCCCGAACACCGTAAACAATTTTCTCTCCCTCGCGGGAAAGGGCTTTTATGACGGTCTGATCTTCCACCGTGTAATCTCCGGCTTCATGATCCAGGGCGGAGATCCGGAAGGAAGTGGCATGGGCGGTCCCGGTTATTCGATCAAGGGCGAATTCAGACGCAACGGATTCAAGGGCAATACGCTCCGTCACACCGCCGGCGTCCTTTCCATGGCACGCGCGCAGAATCCAAACTCCGCGGGATCACAGTTCTTCATCATGCATAAGGACGCGCCTTACCTCGATGGAGAATACGCTGCATTCGGCAAGGTCGTGGAAGGAATGGATGTGGTAGATGCGATCGCCGGCTGCGAGACAGACTACAGTGACCGGCCGATGGAGGATCAGAGAATTGCTTCTATGACAGTGGAGACCTTCGGCACGGAGTATCCGGAGCCGGAGAAGATGTGATCGGAAGTGTGCCGTTCAGAGAGTTAACGTTCAGAGAGTAAATGTTCAGAAGCGCCTCGGATTGAGGCGGTCCTTCGCTCCGCCCCCCCAAAAGGCTGCCGCTCAGGATCCGCCTCATCTCCGGGCGCTTCTTCGCTTTTGCCCCGCGTAAAGTCTTTCGCACGGAATCCGCCTCATCTTGGGGCGCTTCTTCGCTTTTGCCCCGCGTAAAGTCTTTCGCACGGAATCCGCCTCATCTCCGGGCGCTTCCTTGACCGCACGCAAGGGGCAGGAGGCCCATAAGGTCAAGGGGCTTCCAAGCGGCAGCCTTTCGGGGGGGCGGAGCGAGGAAGCCCCTTGCTGTTGGGACTCCGTTCGCAGAGAGAATTCCCGCTTCTGCCTTTGGGGTTCCGACATTCAGGACTAAGAATCCTCCTGCTGATTCTATCTCCTTGAAAGTAGATTGCCCGGGGTCGATCATACCGGACTTTTTCATCGGCCGCACGCAAGGGCCAGGAGGCCCATAAGGTCAAGGGGCTTCCAAGCGGCAGCCTTTCGGGGGGCGGAGCGAGGAAGCCCCTTGCTGTTGGGACTCCGTTCGCAAAAGAAAGTCCCCTGCCGTTAGGCCTCCGCACATCAAGGCACGGCGATCCACAGCGCCCCCTTCTCCGGTGTGAAGCCCAGCCGCCTGGCCAGGCGCACAGACGCCTCATTGTTCTCATCGATCTGCGCATACACGCAGTCCAGCTCCAGCTTCTCAAAAGCGAACGCTAGTATCGCGCGGCAGGCTTCATATGCATAACCTTTTCCCCTGTATGGAGCATCGATCAGATAGCCCAGCTCAATTCTGCCCATCGGGGTATCTTCATCACCGATCGGCTGAAGACCGCACCATCCGATGAGCTCTGCGGTTTCATTCAGCACAACGCTGCACAGTCCGATTCCGAAGACCGGATACACTGTATGGATATAAGCGAGGTATTTCTCCAGTTCTTCGTTCTCATCCGTACTCACTTCATATGCAAGACTTCCGGAGAGCGGTTGATCGTTCACGGACAGCAGCATAGCATAAATCCGGGAGAAGTCCCTTCCAGAACTCTCCCGGATTGTTAATCTGTCCGTTTTGATTGTAATCAAACCAGCTCCAGCACGACTTCCATCGCGCCGTCACCACGCCTCTGACCGATCTTGATGATGCGGGTGTAACCACCGTTGCGGCTCGCATACTTCGGAGCCAGCTCGTCAAAGAGCTTCGCCGGAAGATCGACCTTCTTCGTGTTTCTCTTGCGTCCTGCTGCCTCTGCCGGAATCTCAGTGACCGGATAGAGGACCTTCAGCATCTGACGTCTTGCATGCAGTCTGGAAGGATTGTCCTTCTTGATCTCCTTCTCGACCTCATCATAGACCGTCTGCTTCTTGCCGTTTACGACTTCCTTGATTCTCTTGCCGTCCTTGTCCTTGCGCGGAACCTTCGCCATGACCTTAACAACCTCATAATTGTCCTTTTCTCTCACAGCAAGCGCAATCAGGCCTTCCGCTATCTTCCTGGCCTCTTTTGCCTTTGCCTCGGTCGTGATGATTCTGCCATGGTAAAGCAGCTGTGTGACCTGGTTTCTCAGCAGAGCCTTTCTCTGGGAAGAAGTTCTGCTTAACTTTCTGTAACCTGACATTTCGGGTCCCTCCATTCATGCAGCATGGGCGCGCTTTCTTCGGTCTTACCGCCCATGTGCGTACTCATATTCAAACAGTTTCTCAGATCTCCTCGCCTGTCCGAAGCCCGAGTCCGAGCTCCTGCAGCTTGGCAAGCACTTCCTCGAGAGACTTTCTTCCGAGGTTGCGTACCTTCATCATATCGTCCGGAGTCTTGTTGCACAGTTCTCCCACGGTGTTGATGCCGGCTCTCTTCAGGCAGTTGTAGGATCTGACTGAAAGCTCCAGTTCATCAATCGTCATGTCAAGCAGTCCGCCTTCCGGTGTGTCATCCGGCTGGATCAGAACCGGCTGCAGCGGCTTATCAGACAGGTCGATGAACAATTTCAGATGATCGCTCAGAACCTTGGCGGCCATGCTGACTGCCATATCCGGTGTGAGGGTTCCGTTGGTCCAGACATCAAGTGTCAGCTTGTCATAGTCCGTATCCTGACCGACACGGGTATTCTCAACCGTCATGTTCACTCTCTCGACCGGCGTATAGATCGCGTCTACCGCAATCACGCCAATCGGCATATCATCCTTCTTGCCTTTTTCCGCGCTCACATAGCCTCTGCCATTTGTGATGGTCAGCTCCATGCTGAGTTTGCTGTCAGAGCCGCCATTCAGCGTAGCAATTACCTGGTCCGGATTGATGATCTCAATGTCGGCGTCTACGTCGATATCGGCGCCTGTCACGGTTCCTTCGCTGCTGAACTCGATAAATGCTGTCTTCGGCTCATCCGTTGAAGAATTATTGCGAATCGCAAGATTCTTGATGTTCAGGATGATTTCTGTCACATCTTCCTTAACGCCGGGAATACAGCTGAACTCATGCAGCACTCCGTCAATCTTCACCTGGCTGACCGCGGTTCCCGGAAGAGAAGACAGCATGATCCTGCGCAGTGAATTGCCAAGCGTCGTGCCGTACCCTCTCTCAAGAGGCTCGATCACGAATCTGCCATGCTTCTTATCCTCGGATACTTCAGACACGGTAATATTAGGAATAATAAAATCGAACAATTCATTTCCTCCTTATCGGTGGCATGTTCGGCTTTGTTACGAAAAATGCGCCTGATTACTTGGAATACAGCTCGACGATCTGAACCTCGTCAACCGGGACATCGATCATCTCTCTGTTCGGAAGCTCTTTCACGGTTCCCTTGAAGTTCTCCATATCCGCTTCCAGCCACTCCGGCACCAGTCTGCCGTGATTCGCCTCGGCAATGTCCTTATACCTCTGGGATTCTCTGCATTTTTCTTTGATCTCGATCACATCGCCGGCCTTTACAAGATAGGACGGAATGTTGACGCACTTTCCATTGACGGTTACGTGCTTATGATCAACAATCTGACGTGCTTCCTTACGGGTTCTCGCAAAAGCAAGACGGAAGATCACGTTGTCCAGTCTGGACTCAAGCAGAGTCATCAGGTTCGGACCGGTCATGCCAGGCATACGATCTGCCTTCTCGTAGTAATTACGGAACGGCTTCTCGGTAACGCCATAGATGAACTTTGCCTTCTGCTTTTCCTTCAGCTGCATGCCATACTCGCTGACCTTATGTCTGGTCTGACGCGGCTGGCGTTTCGACGTCTTATCATATCCCAGGACAGTCGGCTCAAGTCCCAGGGCTCTGCATCTCTTTAATACAGGTGTTCTGTTCACTGCCATTCTGATTCTACCTCCGTTATATTATGGCAACTTGTCATTGCGATCAGACTCTTCTGCGCTTCGGCGGGCGGCATCCGTTATGCGGAACCGGCGTCACATCATGGATGGAAATCACTTCCAGTCCATTTGCGTTCAGAGCACGGATAGCCGCTTCTCTTCCCGAACCCGGACCCTTTACAAATACATCAACCGTCTTCAGGCCATGCACCAGAGCGGCCTTCGTAGCCGTCTCGGCTGCCATCTGTGCCGCATACGGGGTAGATTTTCTGGAACCCTTAAAACCAAGGCCGCCGGCACTCGCCCATGAAAGGGCATTGCCCTGCGCATCCGTCAGTGTAACGATCGTATTGTTGAAGGAAGACTGAATATGCGCCTGGCCTCTTTCCACGTTTTTCTTAACGCGCTTTTTGGTCACTTTCCTGTTTGTGTTTTTTCCTGCCATTATTCAATAACCTGCTTTCTCAATTGGATATCGATCTGTGTGGATTACTTCTTCTTATTCGCAACAGTACGGCGCGGGCCCTTACGGGTGCGGGCATTCGTCTTAGTCTTCTGTCCGCGGACCGGAAGTCCCTTTCTGTGGCGGATGCCTCTGTAGCATCCGATCTCCTGCAGTCTCTTGATGTTCATCGCGACATCTCTGCGAAGATCACCCTCGACCATAACGTCAAGTTCTTCCATCGCCGCACGGATCTTGTCGACTTCCTCGTCGGTCAGATCTCTTACGCGGGTATTTCCATCGATTCCGGCCTTATCCAGAATCCTGTTCGAGGTGGTACGGCCTACTCCAAAGATGTAGGTCAGGCCGATCTCAACTCGCTTCTCTCTTGGTAAGTCTACACCAGCTATACGAGCCATGTGTCATTTCCTCCTGATAAATGGTTTGTCTTTAAACTGGGACACGCGTTTGCGCATCCAGCTGCACCCCCCTTGCAGAGCCTGCAGCCTTTCCGTCTCATTAAGCGGCCGCCTTTTCAGCTTCCGCAAATGTGTAGGCCGCGCCGCAGCGGTCGGCGGCGGGTATTGCTGCACCTGATCCTGAGCCGGTATTAAGGACAATAGTACTTTGAGCCTGTCCTGCATCCGCAGGGTATCTACTCTCATCGTATATTGTCAGCGGCATATTCTGCCGCATTCCGCTTCTCATTCAAATAGGATATCATCCTGTCGGCTGTCTGTGATCAGCCCTGTCTCTGTTTGTGCTTCGGGTTCTCGCAGATAATCATGATTCTGCCTTTTCTCTTGATCACCTTGCACTTTTCGCAAATCGGTTTCACAGATGAGCGAACCTTCATTCCGGCATTCCTCCTTTCCGTCATTTCTTCTGTATCTGATGGAATACATAAAAGGGCGCACTAATCCCTTTCTTCCGCAGACACTCGACTATTATAGGTCAGCGTGCAGATGAATGCAAGCACAAAGATGGAAACTTTTCAAACTTTTCCGCGATATTCCAGACAGAGCATCGTCAGATCATCAAACTGATTCGCTCCATTGACAAAGGTATCCACATCCGCCCTTACTGTACGCAGTATTTCCTCCGGCGTCTTTTTTCCTGCCTGATTCAGCGCTGCCGTAAGCCGGTCCATTCCGTAGAATTCACCTTTTTCATTGTTTGCTTCCGGTACGCCGTCCGTATAGACAAATACCGCGTCCCCGGGATTCAGAATCAATTCATAATCTTTATAGGTGATCCCCGTCATTCCGCCGACAACAAATCCGTGCCGGTCTTTATATACCTGAAACGTTCCGTCCGCACCCCGGATGATCGGGTATTCATGTCCGGCGTTGGTGCAGATCATCACTCCGCTTGTCAGATCGAGAATCCCCATCCAGACCGTTACGAACATCTGGGTGAGACTGTCACCGCAGATCTGCTCATTGATCTCCGTCAGAATCTGCCCGGGCGTTCCGCCTTTCTTTGCCCGGTAATTGATCAGGTTCTTGGCTGACATCATAAACAACGATGCCGGTATCCCCTTATCCGAAACATCCGCGATCAGAATCGCAAGATGATTCTCATCGGTCAGGAAGAAATCATAGAAGTCTCCTCCTACCTCTTTTGCCGGGTCCATGCTTGCGTAGAGGTCAAAATCAGTCCGGTCCGGGAATGCCGGGAAGGTATCCGGCAGGACGCTTTCCTGAATCTGTGCCGCCGTCCGCAGCTCCGTATTTACCTTCTCCCGGTAGGCGGCCATCATAGCCACTTCATCTGTATACCGTTCCATCTCTTTTGTAAGAGAGGTGAACTCTCCGGCCAGCACGCCGATCTCATTTCCTGCCCTGATCGGCGCAAGACTCTCCCTGGTTTTGTCGGCGTTCTTATCCTTCTGATACTCCGATACGCTTCTGGTCACACGCCGCAGGGGACTGAGCACCGTAAAGTAAAGCAGCGCAAGGATCAGAGTCGCAACAATGGTCAGAATAAAGATCGTCTTTCTTCTCAGGTCTAAGATGAAGTTCAGCTTTTTGTTGATCTCATCACTGCTTACCGACACGCAGAACATCAGATGATGATCCAGTCCTTCCACCTTGAAGTCTTCGTGATAACCAAAGCTATCTGAATACTGCGTGAAAAACGGATTGAAATACTCTGACGATGCAATCTCCTGATAATTGTTCCAGGAATACTCCAGCGCCTCTCTGTCAACCGGCTCACCGAGCCTGCATCGGTCGACTGTATTCTGATCCCTGTCTTTGCCCGCATCAAACAAAACCGACAGATTGCCGGACGGATCCTCTTCGACAAGCAGAAGATCATCAAAAGAATAGTATTCTGCGTCATACTCGAAGATTGACTCATCCAGACTGTATTGCGTGACTGCAAAGAAAAGCCGCTCTTCCTCAGACAGCTTTTCGAGATCCTCGGGCGTTACCTGGCTGGAGGTTTCCACACCTGCTTTTTCAATGATTCTGGATAACTCTTCAAAGGAGTCAGCATCCGTCATGTCAATGGTATCGTAATTAATTGCATCTGCAATTTCCTGATTATGCTCGATCCAGTAATTGACCCGCCATGCAAAGGATTTACTCGATTCTAAAGACTTCCGCATGTTCCCAAGGCTCTTCTCATTCTCTTCTCTGACTGTCTGAAGATAAAAAGAAGATACCGCGCGCATCGTATAATTTCCAATCAGAAGCGTAGCGCCGATAAACATCAGAATGATAATGCTTCCGATCTGAAACAGACTGCCCCGGCTGTGCACACTGAAATACGCGTATAACAGTCCAAGCGCCAGTACCGTGGGAGCTGAGAAGGAGTCCTCCAGCATAAAGCCCAGGTACATTCTCATGATAAAGAGGAATACAAACACAGAAAGAAGAGATTTGTCTTTCTTCCACAGACAGATGATACAGATCAGCGTTCCGAGCAAGGCCGGAGCCACAGCGATCAGGAAGCCCGCAGTCGTATAGGACACGACGCGCGTCTCTTCGTAAGATAAGAATATCCAATTCGTGGGGATACTGACGGCAATCACAATACATGTGATCCAGACCGAAATCCTGAGAAAGCTCAGCCGTTTTCCCCCTGCAGCCTTTTTTCCGGCTCCCAGAAGGTACCGGATCAGGCAGAGGTATCCAAGCTCAAGCAGAATCAGCTTTAAGGCGAATACCATTCTTGCTGTGAGATTGGAAACATGTTCCGGATACAGAACAAAAAGCATGGAGGCACTGCTCGCCAGGGAAGAAAGAATATTCAGAAAAGCCGCTTGCAGAAAAACCTTATCCAGAAGCGTTCTGTTGTTTTTTCTGGCAAATACAATATAGCTCACAAGCGCGGCGAGGATAATGATTGCACCTATGTCGCTCAGGATTGTGATCTGACAGACATTCTTTAATTCTCCACCGATCATGACCGCCTCCAAAGCATACTCATCCGTTTCCTTTTGAGTTACTCGTTCTCCAACGCCTGTCTAAGGTCTGCAATCAGATCCTCTTTGTCTTCAAGCCCGCAGGAGATGCGAATCAGCCCTGCCGGCACCCCCGCTCTGATCAGTTCTTCATCATTCATCTGGCGATGTGTACTGGTAGCGGGGTTCAGGCAGCAAGTCCTTGCGTCCGCAACATGTGTTTCGATCGCCGCAAGTTTCAGACGCTTCATAAAGCGTTCCGCCATGGCCCGTCCGCCGGACAGCTCAAATGATACAACGCCGCAGCCGCCATTCGGCATGTACTTCTGCGCGCGCTCATAGTACGGGCTTGATGGCAGGCCGGAATACTGAACCTTGGTTACAAGCGGATGCTGCTCCAGAAACTGTGCCACCGCCAATCCGTTCTCAACATGTCTGGCCATACGGACATGCAAAGACTCAAGGCCCAGATTCAGATAAAATGCACTCTGCGGAGACTGTACGCAGCCAAAGTCCCGCATCAGCTGAGAGGTGGCTTTCGTAATGAAGGCTCCCTCCTGCCCGAACTTCTCGGCATAGATGATTCCGTGATAGGAATCATCCGGAGCAGTCAGTCCCGGATATTTTTCCTTGTGTGCCATCCAGTCAAAATGACCGCTGTCCACAATCGCGCCGCCGACAGCGGAGCCATGCCCGTCCATATACTTGGTGGTAGAGTGGGTGACAATGTCCGCGCCCCATTCGATCGGCCTCAGATTCACAGGAGTCGGGAATGTGTTGTCCACGATCAGAGGAACACCGTGCCGATGCGCCGCTGCGGCAAACTTCTCAATATCAAGAACCGTAAGGGCAGGGTTGGCGATCGACTCTCCGAACATGACTTTTGTATTGGGTCTGAATGCTGCATCCAGCTCCTCGTCTGTCGCATCCGGTGAAACAAAGGTAGACTCAATCCCCATCTTCGCGAGGGTGACCTTGATCAGATTATAGGTTCCTCCATAGATCGTCGAGGAAGCTACGATATGATCTCCGCATTCACAGATATTGAATATGGCAAAGAAGTTCGCAGCCTGGCCGGATGAAGTCAGCATACCGGCGCTTCCGCCTTCCATCGCCGCGATCTTCGCCGCGACATAATCACAGGTGGGATTCTGCAGACGCGAATAAAAGTATCCCGACGCTTCCAGATCGAACAGCTTTCCCATATCCTCGCTGGTATCATACTTAAAGGTCGTGGACTGAATGATCGGGATCTGACGGGGGCCGCCGTTTTCCGGTGTATATCCTGCCTGTACACATTTGGTTCCGATTCCCTGCTGACTCATGCTTTTTACTCCTTCCTGCGCTTAGGGAGACACAGAAAAACGTTTACCGGTTCTGCATTTCCATCGTATTCATTTTTATTATACACAGATCTGACTGGCAGTAAAAGCAGAAACAACAGCGCCGGGAACCAAATCCCGGCGCTGTACGCATTGTACTATTTTAGAGTCGGATCTTCTCTTTAGAAGTATCCAAGCAGGCTTCCTGCCATCCATCCGTACATCGGATAGTTGATCTCATACCAGGTTCTGCCATCCTGCGGATTGTAAGAATTGTTCCCGGTGGTGTTTACCTGTGTTCCGTTCTTCAGAGAAGCGATCTGCGGATAGGACATGCCCGGGCCGCTGCGGACGACTGCGTCCATCGGTTTCCTTGTGTCGACCGTTCTGTAGACTCCTCCGGAGACACCATTCATCTCTTCATTGTTCAATGCTTTCTTTTCTTCCATGTTGCTTTCCTCCCCGTATAACTGTGTGAGGAACCGGCATATGCGGCGTGAAAATCTGTGATTATGACACTCCCTGGCCGGTCCTTTGCTTCTGCGCAGACTGTTTGATGCTGCGTCTGACTTATTATACGGCACGAGCAGGCAAAAGGCTAATGATTTTATGATCTTCCGGTTCAGCCTTTCTTTTTGCTCTTCCCGGCCTCCTTCTCCAGGGCTTCCCGGTATCCCTCGAATTCCTGAAGACGCTGTTTGGTGACCTCCGGATACTTCGGATTCATATCCTTGAGCGTCTGAAGAATGATCTCACTGACAACAAGGCGCATGTACCACTTGTGATCCGCCGGTACAACATACCAGGGCGCTTCCTTCGTTGCAGTCTTGTTGATCGCTGCTTCAAAGGCCTCCTGATAATCATCCCAGTACTTGCGCTCCTCAAAGTCTGATCCCGAGAACTTCCAGTTCTTTTCCGGTTCTTCAATGCGCGACAGGAAACGGCGTGCCTGTTCTTTCTTCGAAACATTCAGAAAGATCTTTACCGTTCTGATGCTGTTATGCCACAGGTATTTCTCATAATTGCAGATATCCTCATACCGATAATCCAGCAGCTTTTTCTGGTCAAGGCGCCCTGCCTTCTCCTGGGTCTTCCACAGTTTCTTCACCCTGTAGATCAGCACTTCCTCATAGTGCGAACGGTTAAAGATCGCTATGTCACCTTTCATCGGTGCCTGCTGCTCGATTCTCCACAGAAAATCATGCGCAAGCTCGGTAGAAGACGGAGCCTTGAAAGCGGATTCCTTTACCCCGTGAGGGGACAGGCAGGAAAGCACCGCCGCGATCGTACCGTCTTTTCCCGCTGCATCCATTGCCTGGAACAGAAAGATTACGCCTTCCTTCTTATCTGCGTACAGCCTTCTGTGGAGTTCTTCGATCTTCTCGAAGTTTTTTTTCATCCTGGCCTCGGCTTTTTTCCGGTCTGATTCAAGGGAGGTCTCATCTGTCGAAACCTTGCTTAGTTTGAATTGCCTGTCACCGTCATACTTATACTTTTTCAGCATGCCATACCTCTCTTTCGCCCTGAAATGGTGTTGTGTCAGGAATTGCCCTCTTCTCCTTCCTCCGGATACACCAGTTCTCCGGAAGAACTGTCTATATGATCTACTTCTATATACTGTGCAGAAGCCACAGGCAGATGCTTTTTCTGCACTTTGCGTCCGGTATACCGGTCAATCATGTAGAGAATCAGCGCCAGAGCCGGCACACCGATCAGCATACCGATGAATCCGAACAGGCTGCCTCCTACTACCACAGCGATAATGACCCAGAAGGAAGTGATTCCGGTGGAATCGCCAAGGATCTTCGGTCCGATCAGATTGCCGTCAATCTGCTGCAGGATCAGGATATAGATCAGGAACATGATCCCCTTCGGCGGATCCGTCACAAAGATCAGAATCACGGTCGGCGTCGCGCCGATGTATGGTCCGAATACCGGAATCACATTCGTCACGCCCACGACAAAGGAACACAGAATCGGATACGGCATCCGCATGATGAGCATACTGAAATAACAGATCAGACCGATAATCGCCGAATCAAGAATCTTTCCGATGATGAATCCGTAGAAGATTTCATTTGCCTTACGGGCAGTCTCCAATGCGCTGTTCGCCCGGTCAATCGGCAGCAGGGCGTACATCAGCCGTTTGATGTGCCCTTTGTAGCTCTCCTTGAAGATCAGGATATAGATTGCAAGGAACAAACCGATCAGTACGCGCACAAACAGCATGATCACATCGGTTCCGACAGAGGTGGCGGTAAAGATCAGGTTCTGGCTGTCATTGATATCCACATTCAGATAATTCGTGATCCACGTAACGGCATTGGAGATTCCCAGTTCGATCTGCCCGCTGGTTTTCGCATCCTGCATCGCATCCGTAAACTGGTATCCGGTCAGCTCGTCAGCCCAGTCAATCACACCGATAATCTTCTCATCCAGGTGTTCCATGAGATCCCGGACCGCTTCGTAAAACTGCGGAGCGACGAAAGAAAAAAACGCGGCAACCAGCCCGACCAGAATCACGGCAGACAGCACCACACAGAGGACACGCACTGCATTGCGGCCCTTCTTTCCCGGCCCCTTTCCCCTTTTTGACCAGAAGGACAGGATATGCCGTTCCATGAACCCCATCATGGGATTCATCAGAAATGCGAATACACAGCCAATCAGAAGAGGCCTGAGTACGCGAAAGACCATTGATATGCCTGACCACAGCACATCAAACCGGTATAGAATAAAGAAAAACAGGATCGCAGCAAACACAATGACAAGAATTTTCTTCTCCCTGTCGGTAAAATGCAATCTGCGCGAAGCCTGTTCTTTTCCTTCTTTTTCCGTATTCGTACCCATCTGCTTTTCGTCTCTGTTCTGATTCCCGTTCCTGGTATTTATCATACCACACATTGGGCATCCAATGACAGAGAATTAGCAGACAGCAGTGCAGGATTTCTTCCCCTTGCTTTCCATCAGCACTTACAGAGCAGCCGCGACAGCAGCTCTGACATCTTTCATATCGACCGTCGGCTCAAACCGGGCAATCACCCTGCCTTCACGATCCACCAGGAATTTTGTGAAATTCCACTTGATATAGGCTTTCTCACCGAACGCTTTATTATTCATGTTCGCAAACTTATTCAGAGCGGCGTTCTTCAGTCCCTTTCCGAATCCTTCAAATGGCTTTTCCGTCGCCAGATATGCGTAGAGGGGATCCGCATTCTCTCCATTGACGTCAATCTTCGCAAACTGCGGAAACTCGGTTCCGAATTTCAGCGTGCAGAATTCATGAATCTCATCGGCGCTGCCCGGAGCCTGGTTCGCAAACTGATTGCAGGGGAAGTCCAGGATCTCGAATCCCTGATCCTTCATCTCCTTATACATGGCTTCCAGCGGCTCATAGTGAGGGGTAAAACCGCATCCTGTGGCTGTATTGACGATCAGCAGTACCTTGCCCTGATACTCTGAGAGGCTGACATCGTTTCCCTGTCTGTCCTTAACCGTAAAATCATAAACTGTTTTCATGATTCGATCTCCTTTCTCCGTGTTTATATTTTATACAATTGTATTTTATCAAATGTATTTGCCCTGTCAAGTCCTCTCCTTCCAGTTTTTATCGTTTTTTTTACACGGCTTTCCGGTCTTTTCTCCTTTTGGGAACGATGCTATGATAAACATGAGCTGTATCAAGAACCAGCCACACAGCACGCCAACCGGGTCCAAAACACAGGAGGATATATGAGATGAAGCGTTCCAGGATCAATCAGGCAATCAAAGACATGGAGAATCTGTGCAAAGAGCATTGTTTTCATCTGCCGCCCTTCGCAAACTGGACTGCAGAAGAATGGAAAGAAAAAGGACACGAATATGATGAGATCCGGGATAATATGCTCGGCTGGGATGTGACGGACGGCGGGCTTGGCCGTTTTGAAGAAGAAGGCATGAGTCTGTTTACCATCCGCAACGGAAACCAGCTTCGAAGTGCCGAATACCCGAAGCAGTACGCGGAAAAGCTGATCATTATGTATCCGGGACAAAGATTCCCGATGCATTATCATGTGTTCAAGACCGAGGACATCATCAACAGAGGAAGCACTCCATTTGGAATCCGCGTCTTCAACGGTACCCCGGATAAAAAGCTCCTGGACACGGATGTGACTGTCAGCTGCGACGGACACCGCTTTACTGTCGCCAAAGATACCGTGATCACGCTCAATCCCGGCGAGAGCATCACCATAGAGCCCTACCTGTTCCATCGGTTTGAAATCCCCGCGGAAGGAGGCATCGCGCTGATCGGCGAAGTCTCCCGCTGCAATGATGACAACACGGACAATTATTTCTACGATGAGATCGGCCGTTTCCCGACGATTGAGGAGGATGAGCCCGCGTACCGTCTGCTCTGCACCGAGTATCCAGAGGCACGATAAAAGCCGCCCTGCCGGTGAAACGCAGAAAATGCGATTGACCGGCAGGGCAGATCAGACTGCTGTGAGGATGGCTTCTCCGGCTTAGCTACCTCCTGGCTGTGAAGGAAATATTTCCTCCAGAAGCTTCTGTGCATGCGCATTCACAGAGTCCGTGAGGCTCTGATACTGCTGCATGAAGATCTCTGCCTGCGCAGTGAGTTGCGCAGAGCCTCCTGTCACACCTCCCTGCTGCCGTTTCACCAGCTGATATCCGAGAACCGCTTCCGCATGCTTCAAAATCCTGCGGCCTTTGGTATAGGAAAGCCCCATCTGTGCGCATGCCTCCTTAACGGATCCGTACGTGCGGATTCCCGCCAGAAGATCCTGCACACCGGGACCGTAAAACCGTTCCTTTGCATCTGTCGTCAGCGTAACACGTATTTTGGTTTTCATCTATGCTTCCTCCGGCGGCAGGATGCGCCAGCCCGGCATCAGATCCGCCGTTCCCTTCTTCAGCCGGTCGAAAAACTCCCCGGTCTTCACCTGAGCCATTGTTTTCCCGTCCTTCATGGAACAGACCGCTCCGCTCATCTGATAGACTTCGCTGATATCATGCGAGACAAAGACCGTCGGCTTTTTCTCCTGCGTAAGCACCTGCAGCATCTCCTGCTCCAGCTGCCATTTCAAAACCGTATCCAATGCCGCAAATGGCTCATCCAGCAAAATCGCGTCCGGTGCCTGCGCGACGATGCGGGCCATGGCAGTGCGCTGTTTCTGTCCCTCTGACAATTCATGGGGAAAGCGCTCTGCAAGATCCGCAATCCGAAAACGCTCCAGATAAGGATCCGCAAGTGCAGGGTCCGGTTTCCTGCCCATCCCCGCCAGTACGTTTTTTCGCACACTCATATTGGGAAAGAGCGCATAGTTCTGGAACATATAGCCAACCCGCCTCTTCTGAGGCGCAAGATTCACCTTATTTGCCGAATCGAACAGCACTCTGCCGTCAAGCGCAATGAATCCCTCATCCGGCCGTTCAATTCCGGCAATGCATTTTAATGTCATACTCTTCCCGCAGCCGCTCGGACCGAGAAGCGCAAGAACGCTTTGGGCAGCTTCAAAGTCAGCCTGCAGGGAGAATTCCCCAATCTTTTTTCTGATGTGAACGATCAGTGTCATACCTGTTTGAAGTGTTTTCTTCCCTGTTCAGTAACGGTTGATGTGCTTCATCTGCTTTGCCGTAAAAAGATTCATCACTAGTACAATCGCAAATGCGAGAATCATGATCACCAGCACCCAGAAGCCGGCAGTGACATAGTCTCCGTTCTGGATCACCATCGCGATTTTCTGCGAAATGGTTCCTGTTTTCCCCGGGATATTCCCGGCCAGCATCGAGGTCGCGCCGTATTCGCCGAGCGCACGGGCAAAGGCCAGGATCGTCCCCGAGGCGATCCCCGGCCCCGCGGCGGGCATGATCACGCGCCAGAAGATCCGCGTTTCGCTCATCCCGAGCGTCCGAGCCGCATAGACGAGATTCACATCAATCTGTTCAAACGCGGCACGCGCATTCCGGTACATCAGGGGAAATGAAATTACGCCTGCTGCCAGGATACAACCCAGCCAGGTCTGCACCACCTTAATGCCGAAGGTATCATACAGCATGCTTCCGAAGGGTCTTCTCGTGGAGAAGATCAGCAGCAGAAAAAAGCCTGCAACCGTCGGCGGAAGGACCAGCGGCATGGTCAGAAAGCCATCGAGAACGGCGCGGAGTCTCGGGCCGGCCTTCACCGCTTTTCTCGCGGTAAAGATCCCCATAAAAAAGGAGATGCCAGCTGCCACGATTCCGGTCTTCAGCGAGATCCAGAGCGGGCTCCAGTCAAGCCCGGACAGAAATTTCGTCATCCTGATTGCCTCCGTTTATGCCTCCGTCTGGGCCTTTGCACCGATGTTGGTATCAAAATAATAGGAATCGAAGATCTCCTTCGTCTCATCGGACGCCAGAAAGGCTGCGAAATCCGCTGCTGCCGCGCTCTGCGCCTCATCCGCTTCCTGATTGACGATCTGTGCCGCCGGATAGAGAACATCGCCGGTCAGGTCATAGGGGATCTTTTCCAGAATAACCAGCTGATCTTCGAATCCGTAGGTATCGGAGTAGTATACCGTGCCGACTTCATTCGCGCCTTCCACAACCGCAGCCGCAACAGCACCGACATTTGCGCATTCATTGATCTCGAGCCCGCCAAGGGCATCCGAGATTTCCTGTGTCGTGATCGCAGAGACATCTCCGTCCTCCGGTGCTTCCATCATGCCGGCCGCAACCAGTGCCTCGCGGGTGTATTTTCCCACAGGAACCGATCCGTCCGCAAGTGCCAGGCTTGAGGCATCCGCAAGATTTTCAAGTCCGGTCACGCTTGTCTTGCTGCCGTCATAGGTGACGACACAGACCTGATTGTTGACGATATCGTTCCGGGTTCCTTCAACGACCAGCCCCTTCTCTTCCAGCTCGTTCATCTGCTTTTGTGCCGCGGAAAAGAATACGTCGCAGGCCGCTCCTTCTTCAATCTGTGTCATCAAAGTTCCGGAGCTGTCATAGCTTGGCGTGATCGTTACATTCGGGTGCCGTTCCTGATAGGCGGGAATAAGACTTTCATCCATCACCGTATTCAGACTCTTCGCCGCAAAGACGATAATCTCCGCCTCCTCGAGCGGCTGTACGTCACCGGCAATGACCGCCGGAGCAAAAGCTGCTGCCAGAAAAGATGCTGCCGCAAAAATACCGATTGTCTTTCCTCTGTTTTTTCTCATATCCCACTCCATTCTGCCTGTTTTCGTCATGCTTCCCTCCGCGCCTGATACCGGCGCAAAAAACCCGTTCCGGTTACAGCGTACCGCGAAGCAAAGCGAGTGTCAAGCAAAAAGCACTCGCCCGAAACATATAAGCCCTCGCGCTTTTTCCCTGCCGAAGCGAGGCGAAAAAGACGCCTGGGCTGCTGTTCTTTCGCTGAGGGCGGCTGCTAAGTCAAAGGAGCCCCCGACAGAGACCGATCCTGCATGGTTCCGGCAAAAAGCTCCGCAAACGGCCGGTTTCTGCCGCCGGAATTCTGATTCAGGTATTCTTCCCGAATCTCTTTCCCGGTCCGTTCGATCTCCTCCTTAAGCTCCATGGCAGACATCCGCTTCGAGCCGGCGCCCCAGATAATCATCTGTTCCGCCCCGTCACTGGTTGCGACCGTTATGTCATATTCCGACGCCATGCGATGCACAGCCTTTTCGATATAGCGGTCCGCTGTCTCCGCTTCCCGTGTATAGACTATGCAGACATCATGGTAGCGCTCCGTATGCTCCGCGCCGCCGCTCACCCGATACGCGTCAAACACCAGGATCACCGGTACCTTTCTGTATCCCTGATAATTGCTGAGGATTTCCGCCAGCCTGGTTCGCGCGCCATTCATATCCCTCGCTGCCAGTTCTCTGAGCTCCTTCCAGGCAAAGACGATATTATAGCCGTCGACCAGCAGGATCGGATCCTTCCTGGAAACCTTTCTTGGTTTATGCAGTCCGGTCGGGCCGTGTCGTCCTCCTCCAAAGAACGTCTCTTTCGATCCTCCCAGATCCCGGCGCCGGATCTTCCCGTAGGTCCGCTCGAAGATCTGCATCAGCTCCTGCGTGGAAGCCTCATGGCGCAGGTATTCCTCATACCCTCTTTCCCATTGATCCGGATCCTCTTCCTCTGCTCCATATTCTCCAGATCCCGCGGCGTCATCCTCCGCATAATTCCAGCGCATTCCATCCCCGGTATCTTTGCTCATCAGGGGCAAATGCGCTGCCTGATCGACTTCGTCCCACGGTACTTCGTAGCCGGCTCCGTGCGCGCAGAAAACCGACCAGGTCGGATTCGACAGGTCCCGGTTCGGATCATACCCGGTCTCCAGAATCACCTCCTGCGCATTATGGCAAGGTTCATACCCGCGGATCTTTAAGTGCAGCGCGCCTCTTCCGCTTGTGTAGGCACGTACGTCAGCGGGATAATTCCGCATGCAGGAAACCGGCGCGCAGCCGCTCAGGTGCGCGTATTCTCCTTCGATCCTGGGTGCCTCGGCATGTCCGCTGAAGTCCTCAATATCCTTCAGTGCCCTTCCGATCATCTGTGTCGGAATATCCAGTTCAAAATCGTACCATGGCTCCAGCAGGACACTCTCACACTTCATCAGTCCCTGCCGCAGAGCCCGCCTTCCGGCTTCCCGGAAATCCCCGCCCATGGTATGCTTCAGATGCGCTCTGCCGGAAACCAGAGTGACCTTCACATCGGTCAGTTCACTTCCGGTGAGAACCCCCACCTGCCTGTGCACGCACAGCATGCTCAGAGCCAGCCGCTGCCAGTGACGGGCGAGAAGATCCGTCGGGCAGCTGCTCTCATACACGATGCCGGAACCCTTCTCACCGGGTTCCAGATACAGGTGAACCTCCGCATAGTGACGCAGCGGTTCGAAATGTCCCACACCCTCCGCGCCGGATGCAATGGTCTCCTTGTAGACAACCCGTCCCTCTCCAAATGAGATCGGGGTTTTGTACCGCTCTTCCATGATTGCCTGCAGGATCTGTGTCTGTACCTCTCCCATCATACGGACGTGAATGGATTCGTCCATCTCACCCAGCTGCGGATCGATCTCCGGAATCTCTTCAGACAGTTCCTTCAGCTTTCCGAACATCTGCACGCGGTCCACATCCCCGGGCCAGATCACTTCATAGGACAGAACACACTGCGTTGCCATCTCCTCTGAAGGAGGACAGCTTCCGAAGGTCTGTCCGCTCCAGGATCCGGAAAGACCCGTCACCGCAACGATCTCTCCGGCGCTGACCACATCCGGGCAGGTGTATTTTTCTCCAGAATAAGCCCTGATCTGCGTGATTTTTTCCGTGTCTGTCATCTGGCTGCGGACCTTCAGCTGTCCGCCGGTGATCTTCATCCAGGTAAGCCTTGTTCCCTTTGCGTCCCGGGAGATCTTATAGACCCTGGCGCCGAACTGATCCGGAACCTCCCGTTCCTTTGCAAGATGCGGCAGTGCTTCGATCAGCTTCTGAACCCCCTCCATCTTCAGCGCGGAGCCAAAGAAGCAGGGAAACAGCTTTCTCTCCTCTGTCAGGGACGCGATTTTCTCCCGGGGAATCTGTCCCGTCTCCAAAAAGAGCTCCATCGCCTCCTCATCGCACATTGCAATCTGATCAAACAGCGCCTCTGTGTCCGGATCCTCCTGCGAAGACTGCCTGCTCTCCTCCTGCCTGGCTGTCTTCCATGCATCAAAACAGATGCACCGGTCATCCAGATTCCGCCGCAGATCCGACAGGACCCTTTCAGCATCGGCGCCCGGCTGATCCATTTTATTGACGAATATGACCGTGGGAAGCTGGTAGCGCTTCAGCAGGTTCCAAAGCTCCATGGTGTGGCCTGTCACGCCGTCTGCAGCGCTGACCA
>CADBZI010000030.1 GCA_902799015.1 uncultured Lachnospiraceae bacterium
AGAGCGACCTGAGCGGTATGGTGATGGACGGTACCCCGACGGAAGCGATTGAAAAGCGGCTTGGGAAGTGCGGCGTTCCGGCGGACGCGTTCAAATTGCTCCCGGAGTTGTGGTAGGTTCCGATTGTTGTTCCGGTATCGATGTTGGTAACAGAAGCACGGTTGCCGGCCGAGGAAGAACCTCCGCTGACAAGGGCTGTAATCCGGTTCACTCCGGCTGAGCTTGTCACGGTGATGGTTCCGGAATCTGTACTGCTTTCTTTCTCCGTCTCCGCTCCGAAGCCGGCCAGCGCAGCTGATTCTGTCGTTCCGCCTGCACGAGACGGAGCCTTAACCGTCTTTTCCGTTGAACTCGTTGTCGTCTTGCCCGTTTTTCTGTCGGTCTTCTGACTCGTTTTCTCTTCAGAAGCCGTTTCTGTCTCGGACTCGGATTCTGTTTCCGTTTCTTTGTCTTCTTTGGTCCTGGCTTCCGTCTTCGCCTTGGTTTCGGCTGCTTTCTTCTTTTCGGTCTCCGTCTCTTTCCTCGCTTCGGTTTCGACTTCTTCCTTCTTTTCGGTTTCCGCCTTTTCCTTAGCTTCGGTTTCCGCCTTTTCCTTCGCCTCGGTTTCGGCTTCTTCCTTCTTTTCGGTTTCCGCCTTTTCCTTCGCCTCGGTTTCGGCTTCTTCCTTCTTTTCGGTTTCCGCCTTTTCCTTTGCCTCGGTTTCGGCTTCTTCCTTCTTTTCTGTCTCCGCCTCTTCCTTCGCCTCGGTTTCGGCTTCGTCCTTCTTTTCCGTCTCCGCCTCTTCCTTTGCCTTTGTTTCGGTTTCCGGCGCTGCTTCTTCCGACTCCGGCTGTTCTTTTGTCTCTGCCTTCGTCTCTGATTCCGCTTCCGCGATCTGGCCGGATTCTGATGCCGCTTCGCTCTGCGTTTCACGTATCTCCACGGCTGCAGTCTCAGACATAATCACAACCGCGTCCGGATTGTCACCGGCCCCTGCCTGAAGGCTTCCCTGCCGGTTATCCATCAGACTTACCGTCATAATGATGACGACCACTGCAAGAAGCAGTGCGATCAGAAGAACAAGATAGCGAAGATGGTCCGAGAGCCACTCCCGAAACGCATCCTCGCCATTATTACGATTTCCAGACGATTTGCTCATGATAAACCTCCCCTTATCAAAGCTCCCCTTTATACGTCAATCATAATCGATTTCCACGCTTCCTTCAAGCTTTTGTTTCAGAGGCTTCTATGATAAGATGAGGGCAGCGCCTGCTTTGGCTGATATGTCAACTTACAAAACTTCGTTATGAGAGGAGGAACTGATTCATGTTCCGGTGGGCAAGAATAAAAAAATGTCTGGAACGTCCATGGGCTGCTTATACCTTCGCAATATGTGCCGGTGTGGTATTGTTTTTATTCCTTTCTCATTTTGGCATTCTGCTGAATGCCTTCCGGAGTTTTTATCATGTCGTATATCCGGTGCTTCTGGGGCTCGTGATCGCCTATGTTCTGGATCCTCTGGTAAAGTTCTTCGAGTCCAAAATTCTCGTTAAGATGAAGAACCGCACTGTGGCAAGAGGTCTGAGTATCGTCATTACATTTTCCGGGATTGTTCTGTTTATCACCATTCTGCTGGTTGCCATGATTCCTCAGCTGATCTCCAGCATCCGGATGTTTGCGGAAAACCTGGGCAGCTATGCGAGCTCTCTCAATAAGATGCTGAAAGACTTCCAGGCATTCGCCTCTCAGCACAATGTGGACGTCTCCGATTTTATCGCCTCCGCGGAAGACATGATCCGGAGCGTTGCCCGCTCACTGCCGCAGACGCTCAACGCCCTTCTCGACAGAACCATCAATTACGGTGTTGAATTCTTTAATCTGATCATTTCCTGCATTATCGCAATCTATATGCTCATGGATAAGGTTCAGCTGCTGAAGGGGTGCAAGCGGCTCTGGAAAGCGGTCACAAGCGAAAGGTCCTATCAGATCTCCAATGACTTTCTGGGACGCTGCAATGTCATCATGACCCGGTACATTGTGTTTGACCTTCTGGACGGACTTCTGATCGGCGTAATGAATGCCATGTTCATGCTGGTCGTCGATTATCCCTATGTACCGCTGATCTCCGTGGTCGTCGGCGTAACCAATTTGGCTCCTACCTTCGGTCCGATTCTGGGCGCCGTAATCGGCAGCTTCATTCTGCTTCTGATTAACCCGTGGTATGCGCTGGTGTTTCTGATCTTCACGATCGCGCTGCAGACGCTGGACGGATATGTCATCAAGCCCAGGCTTTTCGGAGGACAGCTCGGCGTTCCTTCGATCTGGATACTGATCTCCCTCATTGTAATGGGCCGGATGTTTGGCGTTCCCGGAATCTTTCTTGCGATTCCTTTTGCGGCGATCATAAACTTTATCTATCAGGAGGTGGTGCTTCCCCGTCTGGAGCGGCGCCGGAAGCAAAGCATCTCCGCTCAGGCTGCGGCAAAAGTACAAAGCGCGAATTCCGCAAAGGAAACCGAATCAGAATAAGAATCACGCTTAGCATTCCATCTCATGTGAAAGTGAAAAGCTGCAGCAGATGTTCCTCTGCTGCAGCTTTCTTAAACTGTCTTTTCTCTATTCCTTCCTTATCCCTGTCCGTTTGCCACGACAGGTGTCGGACGATCCTGATTGAAGATTCCTGTCAGATCAACCAGCTCGCTGAGAGAACTGTCTTCTCCGTTCTGGGCAAGCCACAGCCGGTAGCCATCGACATCGATTCTGCCCTGCCGCACATAGTGATCCGTGATCTGGACCCAGTACGGAACAGATCCGTCTACATTGCAGTAGAAATGGTAGCCAACGGAATTGTAATAATTATACTGCTCATTCCCGTCGTAGCCTTCCCAGCTGCCGATGTCATTCCCATGTGCGAATATGATGGTGTCCACCTTGCCGACAATCGGCTCTACCGTCGCGACCCACTTTTCATTGTCTGTCTGCAGCTCCTCTACCGTCTTGTCGGTGACGGACAGGTGTCCCCAGGTATGGGATGCGAATTCCCATCCTTCCGCTTTCAGCGCATCCGCGACCTTGGTTGCTTCCTCGACATCCTGATCATAGTTAAAGTCCGGATGGGCATCCAGCCATGCCTGCTGGTCTTCCATCAGATGCTCCCTGAGCAGATAATCCGCGTCTGTCCGGTATCCGAAGACGCCATTATAGCCGGTCATCGCAAGAATACCGCGCGCACCGTGGTACGCTCCGTCCGGATGCTGCGCAAGGAAGGTGTTAAGCCGCGGAACCACATCGTAGTCTCCGACACTCGTATTGCCGGCAGCATCGGTGTAAAGACACTTCACATTTCCCTGCTCGCCCAGTACCAGCTTCTCCGGAAAACTCGCCGCTTCATAGGAATGATAGTAGCTGCAGTCATCCACTGAGAGGACAATTGCCTTCTTCCCCTGCGGCAGCTTCAGCTCTGTATTGGGAGCAAAATGCACGGTTCCATCCGCATCTGTCGTCTGTGTGACAAGGTCGCGAAGCCGCACATAAACGTATCCGGCATCATACAGGCGCTGCGTAATCTGGTCAAACTCATCGACCGTTACCATCCATGCATTATAGCCATCCACGGCCCCCTGCCCCAGAGCTTCGACATCGAAAGCCTTCGCTGTAGAGTTCAGCAGAGAATGATAGAAAATATGCGGCACCGTGTTGGGATCCACCGCGACACAGGCATCCCTCTGCGCAGTGTAATCCGCAATCATCTGCTGGATCGTCGGATCCGTGTCATATCCGGAAATGTTCATGAGCTGGGAGATTGCCCCGTCATAGTCATATCCCATGGCAAGGGTCTGTGCCTGAGCGATCAATGCCTGGCCTTCTTCCCCCGCTGACGGCTGCACGACAGGTGCTTCTGTCTCGGGCGGCGCACTTTGTGTCTCAGGAACACTCACCTGTGTCTCGGGAATGACCGCAGCGCCCGTCTCACTCTCCTTTGCCAGCTGATTCCCGATCGCGTCCAGAAGGGTAATGCCTTCTTCCTTCTCTTCGCTTCCCAGTTCTGTCTTCAATGCAGGCCGCTTCCCCAAAAATGCCGGCCATGGAAGATCAGAATCTCTCGGAACCAGCACCAGGGCATAGACCACAGCCGCAGCGGCCAGAATGACAAGCAGTACAACAATCGCCGTAATCCGCCTCAGCCTGCTCTCTCTCTTCCTGCGCGCATGCCGCCTGCGGGCAGTCTCTTCCATCTCTTCCTCGTTGAAGGTTTCCTCAAACTCCATATCGTTTCTGCTCATCCCGTTCCCCTTTACAGAGCGTCATTGTGATAATCCGGGAACCGGATCCTGATGTACTCCTTGATTGCGTCTACACACCCCTGAAACCCGATTGCACCGCTGTTCAGGCATAGATCGTAATTGCGGCAGTCATTCCAGTCATGACCTGTATAATACTTATAATACTCTGCACGGTACCGGTTCGTCTCTTCGATGTACTTCATCGTCGTCTTACCGCCGAAGGCTCCGCGTTCCTTCGCCTGTTCCAGGCAGTAATCCGGATCTGCGTAGATAAAGACACGGATCAGGTTCTCTCTTCCCTGCAGGACAAAATCACCGCAGCGTCCGATTATGATGCAGGATTCTTCGTCCGCGAGGGCACGGATGATCTTCGCCTGATAGTTGAAAAGGTTCTGATTCGACAGAAAATCCCGGCTCTCAGGCGGAATCACGGTTCCGTCGTATGCTTTCCGCGCGATGCGGAACAAAGATGTCCTTCTGAGTTTCTCGTCTGCCTGTGCGAACAGCGCTTCACTGATTCCGGAATCATCGGATGCCATCCGAAGTATCTCCCGGTTATAAAACGGGATCTTAAGCTCGTTGCCTAACATCTCTCCGATTGTCTTCCCGCCGCTGCCGTAATAGCGGGCGATCGTAATCACGATCTTTTCCATAGAATCGCCCCTTTCACTATCAGATTTTGGTAGGAAACAGACACTGCTGATCCTGTCTGTTTCTGCGCAAAATTATATCATACGGTCTCTTTTGTGTAAACAAGCAATCCCTTCTGCAATCAAGCCGGATCGCCCGCCGCCGGGCAGTGTTTCACACCGTATCCGCGGCTTTTCAAACAGCATTTTTACACAACCCTTTTTCATACAACATGAGAATGCTTGATTCTCATGATCAGCTCTTCATTGCTTCTCGTGCGCGCAAACATGTCCAGAATACGCTCAACCGCATCCTCTCCCTTCATACCGTTCATTGCCCTGCGCATCACATAGGAGGCCTCCCCCTCATCCGGAGTCAGCAAAAGATCCTCCCTCCTGGTACCGGACTTCTGAATGTCGATCGCCGGGAACACACGCCGCTCCGACAGCTTCCTGTCAAGAATCAGCTCCATGTTGCCGGTTCCCTTGAATTCCTCATAAACGACATCATCCATCTTGGATCCGGTGTCTACCAGCGCGGTCGCGAGAATGGTAAGGCTTCCTCCCTCACGCATGTTTCTGGCAGCTCCGAAGAACCGCTTGGGCGGATGAAGCGCAGCCGGATCAAGGCCGCCGGACAGGGTTCTGCCGGACGGCGGAACAATCAGGTTATAGGCTCTGGCCAGACGTGTAATCGAATCAAGCAGGATCACGACATCCCTCTGATGCTCAACCAGCCTGCGTGCACGCTCGATCCCCATCTCGGCAACCCGCTTGTGATGCTCCGGTGTCTCATCGAAGGTAGAATCCAGCACCTCTACATTATCCCCGACTATCGCCTCCCGGATATCCGTGACTTCCTCCGGACGTTCGTCAATCAGCATGATGATGATATGCATCTCCGGATTGTTCCTCAGGATCGAACGCGCAATGTCCTTCAGCAGCGTTGTCTTTCCCGCTTTCGGCGGAGATACGATCAGGCCTCTCTGCCCCTTTCCGATCGGAGCAAGAAGATCAACGATCCGCATCGCGACTTCCCGTCCTGTCCGCTCCATCTTAAGACGCTGGTTCGGAAAGATGGGGGTCATATCATCAAAGTCATATCGCTTCGCAGCTTCAGACGGTGTGCACCCGTTGATCAGCTTTACGAACAGAAGCGCGGAAAACTTTTCCTGCTGTGCATGCACCCGGGTATTTCCGCATACGATATCCCCGGTCTTGAGGCCGAACTTGCGAATCTGGGAGGGGGAGACATATACGTCATCCTCTCCGGGAAGATAATTATTCGAGCGGATGAAACCATACCCATCCGACAGAACCTCCAGCACACCGCTGACTTCATTTCCGGAGTCCAGCTGCTTGAGTTCCATCGGCGGCTTATCCTGCTCCATGCGATCCTGCAGAGTCTCCGGATTCTCCGTCTTTTGCTGCGGATTGGACTGATGCATCTCTCCACGCGTCATCGGCACTGACGCACGTGCAGGTCTTTGCGGCTGCTCCGCGGAAGGCGTACGGCCTGCCGGCGCGGATCCCGCAGCGGGGCCTCTGCGCACAATCACCCGGGCATGGCCGTCCTGGCGCGGCGGCATCTGACGCCGGCCCATTCTGCCTCTTCCCGCCGATTCCTCGCCGGCTCCTTGTGCTTTCCGGTCCGTGTTTCCTGTCACGGCCCTGTCTTCAGGACGCGGAGATGTCTTCCTTGTCTCCGCTTTTGGGGCAGGTGTCTTTCCCTGCGTCCTTGTCTTTTCCTCCGGCTCCGGCCTGGGCTCTCTTTTTGCCGGTGCTTCACCGGAATCAGCCGCAGCCAGAACGTTAATCAGTTCCTGCTTCCGCAGGGAAGATACCCCTTTGATTCCGCGCTTTTTTGCCAGCTCCCTGAGTTCGGCAACAGCCAGCTTTCCATATTCTTCTTTTGTCATAACAACATCCCTATATGATTGTCTAAAATGGTTACCGGTGCAGAACCTGCACATGAGACCCTGGCCTGTGACAGCCGGGCAGCAATGATATATCAGATACCTCAGATAGTGCGATATATGTTCTATTCGCTGAGTATAACACATGTATTGCAAAAACGTCAAAATTATTGTATGCTGAATCGCCGTAAGTATACAGAGTCTGTTACCGTCAGAAAGGGGGAACGGTCTTGTCTTCAGGCACTGTGTTTCAGCTGGCAGGGCTGATCCTGCTTCTTCTGCTCTCGGCTTTTTTTTCATCCGCCGAGACTGCTTTGACCACGGTAAACCGCATCCGCATCCGGAATCTGGCTGAAAACGGCGTCCGCCGCGCGAAGACAGCCATGAAGGTTCTGGATGCCCAGAACAAGATGCTCAGCTGTATTCTGATCGGAAATAACCTCGTGAACATCTCCGCCACATCCCTGGCAACGACGCTGACCATTGATCTGCTGGGTTCCAGAATGGTGGGCTATATGACAGGGCTGCTCACGCTGGTCGTTCTGATTTTCGGCGAAATCACTCCGAAAAACGTTGCAACTGTTTATTCGGAAAAGCTCACGCTGCGCTATGCCCGAATCATCTACATTCTCATGTTTCTCTTCACGCCTCTGATCTGGCTGGTAAATCTTCTTACACGGGCGGTCATGATGCTTTTCCGCATCCCTGCGGATGGCGGAGATTCCACGGTCACGGAAGAAGAGATCCGCACCCTGGTAGATGTCAGTCACGAGGACGGCGAAACAACCCGCCAGGAACGGGAGATGATCAACAATGTCTATGACTTCACAGATCAGTGCGCCCGGGATGTCTGTGTTCCCCGGGCAGATATTATCTCCGTCAGCGTAGATGATGATTATGACACCGTCGCCGCTGTCTATCGCTCGGAGCATTTTACCCGTCTGCCGGTCTATGAGAAGGAGCGCGACCATATCGTCGGAATCCTGAATATTAAGGACTTCTGCTTTGTGGAGGACAAAGAACATTTTACGCCGAAGGATCTGATGTATGAGCCATACTATACGTTCGAGACCAAGAAGGTGTCGGAGCTGATGATTGAAATGCGTGATCAGGCAATGGCTGTCACGATCGTTCTGGATGAATATGGTTCAGCGGTCGGTATGATTACGTTCGAGGATATGATTGAAGAGGTTGTCGGGGAAATCCGCGATGAGTACGACTCCGATGAAAAGGATCTGATCCGCCGCATATCCGACCGGCAGGTCCTGGTCGCGGGAAGCGTGAAGCTGGACGATGTGAATGATGCCACCCATCTTGATCTTCATTCCGATGACTATGACTCCATCGGCGGATATCTGATTGAACAGCTGGGGCATCTGGCGGTACGCGGAGACCGGGTGGAAACTCAGGACGGTCTCATACTGATTGCCGATAAGGTCAACCGAAACCGGATCCTGAAGGTCCGGATCATCCTCCCGGACAGCAATCATAAACAAGTGCCCCTCTCGGAGCACTAATCATCAGATCTTCAGATCTCCGCCTCCCACTCTCAGAAGGTCCCGAATATCTTCCTCCGGCAGCTCCAGAAAAGCGGATACTTCCTCAATCGAAGGCTTATGTCCTAACTGTTCCTCCAGCTCCCGGATCGTATCCGCAAGCTGATTCATCCGGTTTACCACACGGGTATCGGAGGTCAGCATCTCTTCGAGCTGCTTCACATTCTCATCCAGGAAGGATGAGACACGGTTCAGCAATCGTGCGCGGTACGCCGCAAGCGTCGTTTCTTTTTCCAGCTGTGCCACACTCATGACAAGAGCGATATTCGCCTCCTGAACGAGATCTTCCGTCTCGATGTCCGGGTGGATGCTTTCGTACTCCGAAGCCAGGTCGCAGGCCGCCGTGAGATAGCGCTCTATCAATGCGTCACGCGCCTTCTGGTCTCCGCCTGCTGCCTTTTCGAACAGAAGATACTCCGTCTCCTCCGGGAGCGGGGGAAAACGATCCAGCTCCTCCAGATACACCTCAAGGCTTCTTTTTCTCCTGTCCGGGGAAACCGCCTCCTCCCCGAGATCCGGATCGGTGATCTCGATCGCCATCTGATCCAGATAAGCATAGATCATCTGAAGCTGTTCTACCGTCAGCTTCTCTTCTTTCATCGCTTCCTGAATCTGCCGGACTGTCAGACGCATGGAATTGCGTCTTCCTAACGCACACAGCTCTTCCAGCTTCTTCCGGAATCTTTCCGCGGCATCTGCCATTCTCTACTCCTTTGGCAGAATCAGTAATCCTGCGCCTCCATATAATTCATGTACTTTACGACCATCAGCGCGATCTTTAATGTAATTGCATCCTCAAATACACGAAGATCAAGCCCGGTCTGCTTCTGAAGCTTGTCCAGCCTGTATACCAGCGTATTACGGTGAATATAAAGCTGGCGGCTTGTCTCCGAGACATTCAGGCTGTTCTCAAAAAACTTATTGATCGTAGACAGAGTCTCCTCATCAAAGTCATCCGGGCTCTTCCCCTCAAAGACTTCTTTGATGAACATCTTGCACAGCGGGATCGGAAGCTGATAGATCAGGCGGCCGATTCCCAGCGAGCTGTATGCCATGATCTGGCGCTCCGGATAAAAGACCTTGCCGACATGCAATGCCATGCGTGCTTCCTTGTAGGAGCGCGAAACCTCTTTCAATGCTCCGACCACCGTACCGTAGGAAACAAGTGCCTCTCCCCTTCGGTCGGCCGGCAGCGCAGACAGGAGGATCCCTGCCGTGGCTTCCATCTCAGCACTTCCCTCTCCCGGAATCAGTTCCCGGATCACAATCACGCTCTTCTCATCGACAGCCGTTACGAAGTCACCCGGCCGCGCGTCAAAGGTTCCCTTGATCAGCTCCAGAGAACTGTTTTCTCTCTCATTCTCCAGCTCCAGAATAAACACAACTCTGCGCGCTTCCAACTCAATGTGGAGTTTCTTGGCGCGGTTGAAAATATCCACGAGCAGAAGATTGTCCAGAAGCAGGTTTTTGATGAAATTGTCTTTGTCAAACCGCTCTTTATAAGCGACAATCAGCGTCTGAACCTGAAATGCGGCCATCTTCGCGATCATGTACACATCATCTGTGCTCCCGCTCGCAATCAGGATGTATTCCAGCTGCTGGTCATCCACGACCTTGAAGAACTGATATCCTGAAATCACCTGACTCTCTGCGGGGGAGTTCATGAAGCTGACTGCGGATTCCCGGAAATCCTCCGCATGTTCAAAGGTGGATGCGGCAACGATTCCTTCCGTATCAATAATACACATATCAACTCTGCTGATCAGCTTCATCCCTTCCAGTGTAGACTGAAGTACCTGGTTAGAGATCATAAAGTGCCTCCCATTGTTGTTTAATCAGCTTCCTGCATGATCAGCCGGTACTTTCCGGCGCGTTTCATAGCGAAAATTACCATAATCTATACTCAGTGTAATCTTTTTCCCCAAAAAACGCAACCAATTTTTGTCTACTTTGCACGAAAACAATTTCGTCCTCACAACTCAAAGAGAAGATCCCCGTAAGAAGGCATGGGCCACATATCTTTATCGACGATCATCTCAAGGCGGTCCACCGGAGTGCGGAGCGCTTCCATCGCCGGGCAGATCTTTGTGCGGCAGAACACCGCTCTCTCCCGCCCATCCTGCAGTTTTTCCACCTCGCGGCTCAGAAGGATCAGCTCCTTCAAGGCTTCCTGTGTCTCCTCCAGCAGCTGGGAAGACTCCTCCAGCAGTTCTCTTTGCACCCGGGCGCGCATGCCGATGCTCTCCAGATCACGAATCACGCCTGCCAAAGATCCGGTCCACCGGATGATTGCGGGAATAATGGCCTTCGAGGCCATATCGATCATGGTCATTGCCTCAATATGAATGATATTCGAATAGTTCTCATATTTGATCTCTACGCGGCTCTCCAGCTCGGATCGTGAGAAAACCCCGAACTTTTCGAACATCGCGACCGAGCGCTCTGTTACGAGGGCACCAATCGCGTCCACCATGGACGGCAGGTTCGGAAGGCCTCTTTTCTCTGCCTCCTTGATCCATTCCGGAGCGTATCCGTTTCCGTTGAAAATAATTCTCTGATGCTCCGTCAGATACTTCCTGATCAGTTCGTGAAGCGCAGTGTCAAAGTGATCCGCCTTCTCCAGCACATCGCAGGCATCCGAGAACGCCTCCGCCACAATGGTATCCAGTACAATGTTCGGTGCCGCAATCGAATCGGAGGAGCCGACCATGCGGAATTCAAATTTATTGCCGGTAAATGCAAACGGGCTTGTACGGTTCCGGTCTGTCGCATCCTTGGAAAAATCCGGAAGTGTGCTGGCTCCTGTCATCAGCCTTCCGCCCCGGATGGAGCTTGTCGCTTCTCCGGTTTCGATCAGCTGCATGACCAGATCCTCCATCTGGTCTCCCAGAAAGACGGAGATGATAGCCGGCGGGGCCTCGTTGGCGCCAAGCCTGTGATCATTTCCGGGATCCGCGGCAGATTCCCGCAAAAGATCCGCATGTTCGTCGACAGCCTTCAGGATGCAGGAAAGCACCAGGAGAAACTGACTGTTCTGGTGAGGTGTCTTCCCCGGCTCCAGCAGATTGATCCCGTCATCTGTCTGCAGCGACCAGTTGTTGTGCTTTCCTGATCCGTTTACGCCGGCAAACGGTTTCTCATGGAGCAGGCAGCGCATATCATGCCAGGAAGCCACTCTCTTGAGCGTCTGCATCACAATATGATTGTTGTCAACTGCCAAAGACGCATTCTCATAGATCACCGCCAGCTCATGCTGAGCCGGGGCAACTTCATTGTGCTGCGTCTTTGCGGGGACGCCCAGCCTCCATAGCTGCTGGTTTACATCCTTCATGAAAGAAGCGACCCTCGTGCGGAGCGATCCGTAATAATGATCGTCCAGCTCCTGTCCCTTCGGGGGCATGGCGCCGAACAGCGTACGTCCGGTATAAACCAGATCCTTACGCTTATGGAACATCTTTTTATCTACCAGGAAATACTCCTGCTCCGGACCGACGCAGGGGCGCACCTTCTTTGATGTGGTATTGCCGAATAAACGCAGAAGGCGCAGAGATTGTTTGTTGATGGCATCCATGGAACGCAGCAGCGGTGTCTTGAAGTCCAGCGCCTCCCCGTTGTAGGAGCAAAATGCAGTCGGGATACACAGAATTGCCCCCGCGGCATCTCTTCGCACAAAGGCCGGAGAAGTCATGTCCCATGCGGTATAGCCTCTCGCCTCAAAGGTTGCACGGAGGCCTCCTGACGGAAAGGACGACGCATCTGACTCTCCTTTGATCAGATTCTTTCCGGACAGCTCCATCAGTACCTTTCCGTCCTCTCCTGTCGGGGCAAGAAAGCTGTCATGCTTTTCGGCGGTTGTTCCGGTCAGAGGCTGGAACCAGTGCGTGTAATGGGTTGCCCCCTTCTCAATCGCCCACTGCTTCATCGCCTCGGCGATCTCATCGGCAACCAGAGGGTTCAATTCTCCGCCCTCATCCATCGCCTTGTGAAGCTCACGATATACATTTTTCGGCAGCCGGTTTCTCATCACACTGTCTGAGAAAACATCCTCACCATAGATTTCAGCAACATTGAATCCTTCTTCCATAGAATTAATATGCGCTCCTTCCTGTCTGATGTGGTTTACTCTACATCAAGCCGGAATGGAGCGCAAGTTCTTCTTACTGAAGAAGCGCGGTGTAGGATGCCGCATTGTCCGTCCGAACCATATTGATCGCGTAAGCGTCATACATATCCGGGCTTTCAAGGCGGTTTGTGATATTGGATTCTGTCTGGCCGTCTCCGCCGATGTAGGTCACCTCAAGATTCAGCAGATCATCGTAGCTTTCAAGCAGCGGCTGATAGGTGGAACTGAGGAAATTGTCAGAGGCATTGTAGAGATCGAGCCAGACCTGCCTGACCGGGGAAGTCTCCGCATCCAGCTGGTGTGCTACCGGCGCGTAGACAGCTGTGGAATCCAGGAAGTCTTTATAGTTGTCGGAAGTAACCGCAAGGTTCAGCGCGTAGTACGAATGGCTGCTTTCATCATAGTAATAGTCGGTGTCGGAAAGAACATTTCCCGCCTCATCCGCAGTGCCGATTCCGGTATCCGGATCCACTCCGTCCATCGCGTTTCGCAGCACCCGGAGCGTCAGATAGGCCTGCACATCCGCGTGCTGGGAAATCGTTCCCGCATATCCGTCGGCGATCGCCGCAACCGCATCGCTGTTTGCGTCATACCCAAAGGTCGGAACGCCTTCCTCCTGCGCCCAGGCTCGGAACATCGCCATGCCCATGCCGTCATTGTTGGAGACAATCACATCGATCTGGTCCCCGAAGGAATCAGTCCAGGTATCGATGAAGCTGCCGGCGGTCGCGGCATCCCAGGTCGCGCCGGAAGCGTTTTTCATCTCATGGGAAGCAAGCTCCCTGACAGTCAGTCCGCCGACCTCGCCATCCTGTACAACAACAGCGCTTCCGTCCACATTGATTTCAGCCGGTGACGAATCAATCTCCCCCTCCACGGCAAGCGCGGTGCCAAGTGCCTTCCGCACCCCGCGGGTACGGGCGATGGAGTCATTGTGCCCGATGTCACCGATGGCCAGAACATAGCCGATGATGCCGTCACCGTTGCGGTCGATCGTATCGATGTTCGCCTCCATATAGCCGGCAATCATCTGTCCCTGCAGCTCAGCGCCCTGATCGGCATCGAAGCCGACATAACAGGTTTGGTCATTCCAGGTGAGGGCATCCATATCCAGCTCACCGGTGGAGCTGTTGGATGGCTGGCGATTCCACCAGACCAGCGGCTTATCTGCATTGCCGTCTGCCCATGCGCGCATGCTCAGCAGCATGCTCACAGCAGCACAGATCCCGAACACGGAACGTATTCTCCTGTTCATATGGTTTCCTCCTTCTCGCATCATCTCTCCCTGCCATCAATCAATGTTCAGGTATACATCCTCTCTCAGATGGAACCCCCCGTCAATGATAACTTCATCCATATTCTCTTTCGTCACGGCAATTGGCTCAAGTGCGTAATAGGGGATCCGGGCACTTCCGTCATCAATCGTCTCCGTAACGGGAATCTGGCTTGACGCATCGGTGATATCTTCTCCCTTTGCCAAAGCTACCGCAAGCTTCGCTGCTGCGGAGGCTTCCTTGTCGACAGACTTATAGACCGTCATCGTCTGGGTTCCTTCCACAATCCTCTGACAGGCGCTCAGCTCCGCGTCCTGCGCGACGACCGGAATCTTTCCTGCCATCTTATTCTCCGTCAGTGCGCGGATCGCCTGCCCGGCAAGGTCGTCGTTCCCGCACATGATGCCGTCAACCTTCCCGCCGTTTTTCTTCAGTCCCTCCGAAACCGCGTCAAATGCCAGCTCTGCAAGCCAGTTGTCGCAGAAGGTGGTATATGCGATGGTGATGCCGCTTCCTTTCAATGCCTCCTCAAATCCTTCCCGGACCTGATCGACATTATAATCGCTGGAAGAGCCCTGTATCTGGAAGATCTCCCCTCCGTCCGGCAGACTGGCTGCAAGGGCCTGGCCCATGAGAGTTCCGACCATCCGGTTGTCAAATGAGATATACAGATCTGCCCCCGCATTGCGAATCAGGCGGTCATAACAGATCACACGGATCCCGGCATTCTGCGCCTTCCTTACCACATCGCTGAGTGCGCCTGCGTCAATGGCAACGATCGTGATGACATCCATCTTCTTGTCAATCAGATACTCGATCTGCGAGACCTGCTCCGCCACATCACCATTTGCATTCTGTACATTCACCTCTGCGCCCAGATTTTGCGCTGTGGCGACAAACACATCCCTGTCTCTGAGCCATCGCTCGATCACAAAGGAATCAAATGAAATGCCGATCCGGATCTTCTTCTCCTCTGCTTCGCTGAAAGACTCCTGCTTCGAAGCCTCCTCCTTCTTGTCCGCAGAGCAGCCGGACACGGCAAACATACACACACAAAGCAGCAGCATACACCGTCTAAGCCGCCATAGCAGCAACTGTTTCCCCATCTTCTCCTCCTCCCATAACGCAGTTTTGGAAGTTGACTTGCTGCTTACGGATGCCGATTTTGTAATCTCGTTTTCTTCGTCCTTCAGACTCGAAACCGAGAACAAAATCTGGCCCCCTGGTCACAGGTTCTGTTCCCGCCACTCACGCGGCGTCTTCCCCGTGTGCTTTTTGAAGATCCGGCTAAAATAATTCGGATCGGCGTAGCCTGACTGCAGGCCTGCCTCCCGGATGGAAAGAACCGGCCTTCTCAGAAGTTCCTTCGCGTTTTTGATTCGAAGAGCGGTCAGATAATCAATAAAGTTCTCCCCCACTTCTTCCTTGAACAGCTTGCTGAAATAATACGGGCTGACATTGACCTCCTTCGATACATCATCCAGAGACAGCTCCCGGTAAAAATTCTCATGAATGTACTTGCACGCCCTCGTCACTGTCGATTCATCCTTTTCCTGTGCCTGATGCTGAATGGTGGCGGCGATGGACGTCATATTGTCCTGAAACCAGTCCCGGATCTCATGGGAATCGCTCAGCGCATTGACCTGCGTAAGATAATCCTTCCGGTAGTCAAACGCGTAATTGACAGAACCCGCATTGAACGCCTCATGCTCGGACCGGAGCACCAGCTCCAGTGCCTTCAGCCGCATACTGTCAAGGTCTTCCGGATCGTGCCGCACCATCCAGTCGAAAAAGACGTTGACCTTCTCCTGCACTGCCGGAACGTCTCCTCTGGACAAGGCAGTGAAGATATCCCGCTCCAGCTCGATCGGATAGTCATCCTCGTAGATGCCGTGCGCGGATATGTCTTCGATGTGGACCACCCGCGCCCGGGAGTCTCTGAGTGCCTGCACAGCCTCCAGGTAACTCATGCGCAGATCAGCGAACCGGCAGATCCTTCCGATGCCGGCTCTCACCCGCATCGACAGCATCTGGGACAGACGTTGCAGCAGGGATCTCATCTGATTGATCGCTTCGATTCGCTCATCATAGGTGATGGTTTCATCCTCATGCGGCACCACCACAACAATTCTGTCGCTCATCACCGGACCTATGATACTGCGCTGGAAGGACTTGATCACAGAGCGGATCTGCATATAATTCTCCTGCGCCTTTACACGGCTTTCCACCGGGCTGATCAGTCCTCCCTCCGGATTCTGCGGGTCAAACCAGATCACTTCCACATACGCGTTCTTCTCCCTGATCTCAAGCAGCTGCCGGTAGTATTCCTCATCCCGCAGGTCGTCAGAGAGCAGCATGCCCGTGACGAATCCGTTCTCCACAACCGGAATGATGGTTTCCAGCTTCTCCTGAATCTTCAGCTGATCCGACCGCTTCTCCCGGATCTGATCCACCTTCCGCATCCCGTCCTCCACGGTCCGGATGATGACATCGCGCGAAACCGGCTTCATGATATACTTTTCTACGCCGAGGGAGATCGCATCCTTCGCATAATCAAACTTGTCATAAGCGGATATGACATAGAAAAGGCAGGAGGTATTGAAGGAGCGGATCTCCCGGATCGCGGCGATCCCATTGATCCCCGGCATCTGGATGTCCATAAATACGATATCCGGGTGGAAATTCTCCGCCTGCTCAATCGCCGTCCTTCCGGTCTTTGCCGTGGCAATCTCCACATCCTGCGCGTATTCCCGTGAGATGATCTCCTTCAGGGATTCCACCATGATGCCTTCATCGTCTGCAATCAGAATCCGATACATAAGTCTGTCTTTCCTCTCCTTACTCCATGGTCTTTTCCATCGGCAGAAGTACCGTAACTTCCGTCCCCGTTCCCGGTCCGTCGCTCCAGATGCTGAACAGGTTTTCCCGGTTGTAATACAGTTCCAGCCGGGAGATTACATTGCCCACCGCAATCCCGGTCGAATCCTTATCTTCTTCCTCCTCCGGATGCGGGGAATGATCCCTGGTCATAATCCGGTCAAGCTGCGCGCGTGACATGCCGGTTCCGTTGTCTGAAACCGTGATCCGCACACAGTCGGTGCCTGTTTCATTTTCCATCTCCGGCACATAGTCCACTGCCAGCGTCACGACTCCATTCTCGTGATCGTCATGAATGCCATGCTGGATTGCATTTTCGACGAGGGGCTGCAGGATCATGCTGGGCATCCGGATTCCTTCCAGATCAATTCCGGCATCAATCTGCTTCTCATAGTGAATGTCGCCCGCAAAGCGCACATTCAGAATGTAGATGTAATTGTCCACCGATTCGATCTCCTCGGAAAGAACGGCATCTCCCTCGGTCTTCTTTACATTGTAGCGGAAGAACTGCGCCATTCTCGAAAGAAAATGTTCTGTCCGGTCAGCGCCTTCCATCATGGCCAGCTGGGAGCCAGCGTTCAGGCTGTTAAAGAGAAAGTGCGGATTGATCTGTGCCTGCAGAAACTTAAGCTGCGCTTCCTTCAGATGAGCCTCCATGGACAGCTCATTTTCCTTCATCTGTGCTTCCTTCTCCATGGATTCCCGCTGAGATTCAATATAAGTGCGGATGCTGCCCAGCATCTTGTGAAAGGCGTTTGTGACAACACCAACCTCATCCGCTCGCTGCGATTCCTTGACATCGACGCTGAAGTCTCCTCCTGCCACACTCTCTGCCGCCGCGGAAAGACTGCGCAGAGGACTGATCATCGCGCGCACGCTCATGACGCACAGCAGCAGCGCAAATGCACTGACCAGAAAGATCATCACAAGGCTCATCCGCTCCACGGAGCGCATATTGCCCAGAAGAGACAGGTAATTCTCCGTATTCCGGGAGAAACGCTTATTATTCAGCGTATAGATATAGTTGTTGATGTACTCAAACAGCGTGCTTGCTCTGGCATAAGCATCCTTATACTCTTCTACATTCCTCGCACGTCTTGCCTGGATCGCCTCCTCGGAAACGGCAAGATATGACTGTGTCATAAAGCGGATATTCTTTTCGAGCATCAACAGTTCATTTCCCGCGTTCTGCCCGTTCAGATCATCTGTCTGTATGCGGAGATCCTGCTCATAACGGTAAAAGTTCTCCAAGGATCCGGAACTCTTGGTGCTCAGATAATCATACATGCTGCCCTGCGCAGCCTCCAGCGTATCCGCCAGATTCATGATCACGGCATTGGACGCGAAGACATCCTGAATCTGCTGGACCGTCTCGCTGCTTTGGCGGAACGCGAAAATATTCACCGCAAGCACCATCAGCAGAACCGTCGCTACAACAGCCGTAATCCGGGTCTGAACCGAAGAAAAAAGGCGGATCTGATGTTTCTTCATCCTGCCTCCTCTCCCCGGCCTGCGTCAGCCAGCTTCTCCTTCTCATACCGGGAAACGGTCATCGGCGTGATTCCGGACAGCGAAATATTGAAATAGCTGCTGACCCTGCCAAGCTCCAGATATTCATCCAGGGCCTGAATGCTGTCTGCTCCGAGCGCGCCGGTATCAACCGTCATCGTTACGGGAATCAGGTCCTGCCGCAATGCCTGCAGAATCTGATCCGTTACATAGTACCCGAGCACCTGGACATCTCCGACCAGGTTATATTCGATCAGCGCCTGGATCGCACACTCTGTCTGCACACTGTTCAGGCAGATCAGGATATCCGGCCTCTCTTTGCCCAGCAGGATGTCCCGGATTACCTCCTCCGCGTCGAAGTCGGTTCTGCTGTCGACGCTTTCCGTCCTCAGCTCCATCGTTTTTCCTGCCGGTGCCCCGTTACGGATCGCCTGCACCATCTGGGTGTAGATCAGCTGGGTTTCGTTTTCAGGGTCCCCTGCGTCTGTCAACAGGCATACTTCATTCTTTCCATTGTGCAAAAGACTCAGGAGCTGTCCGCCATAGAGTTCTCCCACCTGATAGTTGGAAACTCCCACATAGCTGATACGACCGCTGTCAGGAAGATCTCTCAAAATTGTGACAACGGGAATCCCTGCGTCGGAAGCTCTCGCGATCGAGTCCTCCAGCCCCTCGGAGCCATCCGGATACACAATAATACCGTCCGCCTTCATCGCCGTTGAGATGTCAATACACTCTGAGGCTGTGTAATTGCCCGGCGTGTCCTTAGCACACCATTCCAGATAAGCGCCCGATGCTTCACAGGAAGCGGCTGTCTGCTCATAGATATCGCAAAGCATCTGCGAGGAGTCTGATGAGACAAACAGATAATGCCTTCCGTACGTGCGGATGTTGTCCGGGCTGATATCCATCTCCCTTGCCCGGTTCTGGTAACGAAGATACATCCCGGCTACAACAATTGCCGCCAGGCCCAGTACCACAGTCGTCAGATAGATCAGCTTTTTCACATGCAGCTCCAGGTTCGTATCGTTGAAATAATTGTCAAAATGGAGATCTGCCATCTATCGCAGATCTCCATTATTGTACCACACAATCGCGGGAAAATTATTTGCTCTTCTTCTTGGAGATGATGTCAAATGCAACCGCTCCGAGCAGAACGATGCCTTTGACCACCTTCTGGAAGTTCGCGTCAACGCCCATCAGGCTCATGCCCAGGTTAATGACGCCAATCAGGAGCGCGCCAACCAGCATGCCGGGAACGGTTCCCGCTCCGCCGTAGGCGGAGACGCCGCCGACAACACATGCGGAGATCGCGTCCATCTCGTAGTTGGTGCCAAGGGTTGAGTTGGCAGCCTGTACCTTGCTCAGAACGGCGAAGGACGTAATGACCGTGATAATCGCCATATTCAGGTAGGCAAGGAACATCACTCTTCTTGTATCGATTCCGGACAGACGCGCAGCCTCCCGGTTTCCGCCGACCACATAGAAATGACGGCCGATCGTCGTCTTTCCCGTGATAAAGCTGTAGAACAGCACGATTACCGCAACCCAGATCAGAACGGTCGGAATGCCGCCCGACATCGCCAGCTTCCATGTAAACAGCAGAATGACCGCGTCCAGAAGAACCGTCTTTCCCAGCATCCATGCGAAGGAATCCGCTTCATAGCCCTTCTTCAGTCTTGCGGCACGGCTCCTGAAGTTCAGGAAGACAACCAGCAGGCAGGCAACGATTCCCACGATCATGCAGGGCATGTTCAGTTCCCCGAGCTTGGTGGAAAACACCTTGCCGGCAAAAATGTCAAGGAAGCTCTGCGGGAACGGTGCCAGGGATCCGGTCGAGCTGTTCGAGCTCAGAATCTGGGTGCCGAGTCCGCGGAAGGCAAGATATCCGGCCAGGGTTGCGATCCAGGGCGGAATATCTACATATGCGACAAGGTATCCGAGCACGCAGCCATAAACCACTCCGACCAGAAGCAGAAGGGCAATGGATACTCCCGTATTCATTCCTTTGATGATCATCAGGTAACCGCCGATCGCTCCGATCAGGCAAACGAAGGATCCGCAGCTCAGGTCAATGTTTCCGCCGGTCAGCATGCACATCAGCATGCCGCAGGACAGGATAAAGACATACGCGTTCTGTGTGATCAGTGCGTTAAACTGCATCGGCTGGAACATCATTCCCTTAGTCGTGATCGTAAAGAAGACGAAGACAAGAACCAGGACGATGAGCATAGTATTGTCTTTTAACAGAGTTTTTACATCCTTTTTCATCTTTCCTCCCCTCCTTTATTCCTTCTTCTTGGAAACGACATCGAACAGAACCGCAATCAGGAGAACCAGTCCCTTGACCACACTCTGATAGTTCGTGGATACGCCCATGATACTCATGCCCTGGTTGATGACACCCAGGAGCACCGCACCGATGACGGTTCCGGGAACGGCTCCGATTCCGCCGTAAGCGGAAGCGCCGCCGATAAAGCAGGCCGCAATGGCATCCATCTCATAACCCAGTCCGAAGGTCGGATTGCCCTGCACCATTCTTGCAAGGGTCAGGATTCCGGCAAGGCCTGCAAGCAATCCCATATTCGAGTAGGCGATGAAAAAGACTCTCTTGGTATTGACACCCGACAGCTCGGTTGCCTTCCGGTTGCCTCCGACCGCGTACAGGTAACGGCCGATCGCGGTTTTCTGTGAAATATAATTGTAGATCAGAAGAACCGCAAGAATCCAGATCACGACAGTCGGGATGCCCTTAAACTGCGCAAGCTTCCATGTGATGTAGAGAATCAGAATTGCCATGACCGCAACCTTGGCAAGCTCGGATGTCATGCTGTCATTGGTATACCCCTTTACCTTGCGGGTAATCCAGGTCTTGATGTTCAGGACAACAAACAGCACGGCGATGATGATGCCGGCGATCATGCAGGTCATATTGAGATTCCCGACCTTACCGATGAAGTCCGGAATGTAGCAGTCCGCGCCGCCGCCGAATACATTCAGGAATGTCGTGTTGTCCACGCCGATGGAATAGCCCTGCAGCACAACATTGGACAGGCCGCGGAAGGCGTACATGCCTGCCAGTGTGGCGATAAAGGGCGGCACCGATACATAAGCGATCCAGAAGCCCTGGAACATGCCGATGGCCAGTCCTACCGCCAGCATGACAATCACTGTCAGAAGCCAGTTCATATCTCTGTCAAGCATCACGGCTCCGATGCCTCCGGTAAAGCAGACGACAGAGCCGACAGACAGGTCAATGTTTCCGCCTGTCAGGATACACAGCAGCATACCGGTTCCAAGCACGAATACATATGCGTTCTGGGAAAACAGGTTGTTTACGTTCTGCGGAAGCAGGATCGTCCCGCCGGTCCGCCAGTAGAAAAACAGGATCACAACGACCAGGGCAATGATCATGGTGTTCTTCTTAAAGAAGGCTTTTGCCGATCTTGTCTGCATAATCAGTCCCCCCTTCCTGAAGCAAGGATCATACTCATGATATTCTCCTGAGTTGCTTCCTCGGCTTTCATCTCGCCAACAATGCGGGACGCGTTCATGATATAGATCCTGTCACTCATACCGATGACCTCCGGAAGCTCGGAGGAGATCATGATAACCGACTTGCCGGCCTTCGCCAGATCATTGATGATGCAGTAGATCTCATACTTCGCGCCGACGTCGATACCTCTGGTCGGTTCATCCAGAATCAGAACATCCGGCTCCGCGAACATCCATTTTGCCAGCAGGACCTTCTGCTGGTTGCCGCCGGAAAGGTTGCCGACCAGCTGCTCCACAGACGGGGTCTTCGTGTTCAGCTTCTTCCGGTATTCCTCGGCCGCGGCATATTCCGCGTCGGTGTCGAGCACCGTGTTCTTTGACACTCCACCCAGATTTGCCAGAGTCGTATTGACCCGGATTGACTGGGAAAGAACCAGTCCGTTGCCCTTGCGGTCCTCCGTGACATAGGCGATTTTATGTTTGATCGCGTCCAGAGGCGTCTTCTTCAGCCTGACCTCCTTGCCGTCAAGCTTGAGCGTGCCGGACAGCAGCGTACCGTAGGACTGTCCGAAGATGCTCATCGCCAGCTCAGTACGTCCCGCGCCCATGAGTCCGTAGATGCCCACAACCTCGCCCTTGCGCACATACATGGAAACATCATTGACCACATTGCGCTCTGTGTACTTGGGATGCTGAACGGTCCAGTTCGAAACCTCCATCATGACGTCGCCGATGGCAACGTTCTCCCGCTTCGGGAAGCGGTTCGTCATCTCACGGCCAACCATGCCCTTGATGATCCGGTCCTCCGAGATCTGCTCCGCGCCATGGCAGTCGAGCGTCTCGATCGTGGATCCGTCGCGGACGACCGTGATCTTGTCGGATACGTAGGCAACCTCATTCAGCTTGTGGGTGATGATGATCATCGTCATACCCTGCTTCTTGAAGCCAAGCATCAGATCCAGCAGCGCCTTTGAGTCTTCTTCATTCAGAGAAGAGGTAGGCTCGTCAAGAATCAGCAGTCTTGCATGCTTCGAGAGCGCCTTTGCGATCTCTACCAGCTGCTGCTTTCCGGTTCCGATTTCCTTGACCTTGGTCTTGGAGGATTCGGTCAGTCCAACCATCTTCAGATATTTATCCGCCTCGGAATAGGTCTTATCCCAGTCAATCGCGCTCTTGCGGCCGATCTCATTTCCAAGGTACATATTCTCGCCGATCGTCATCTCGGGAACAAGTGCCAGCTCCTGGTGAATGATAACGATGCCCTTGCTTTCGGAGTCTTTTATCTTATGAAATTTACAGACCTCTCCCTCATATACGATGTCGCCCTCGTAGGTCCCGTACGGATAAATGCCGCTCAGCACGTTCATCAGTGTGGACTTGCCGGCGCCGTTCTCTCCGACCAGAGCGTGAATCTCGCCCTCTTCAACCTGGAAATTGACATTATCCAGCGCCTTGACGCCGGGGAAGGTCTTTGTAATATTCTTCATTTCCAGAATAATCTTAGCCAATGTGTCTCCCTCCAAATGATTGTCCTATATCGCGGTTCAGATATATAGGCGGGTCTTCACCCGCCTATATACCTGATTGCTGTTCAGTTAGAACTTCTCAGGAATCTGTTGGTTCAGATTACTTGAGGTCATCCTCGGTGTAGTAACCGGAATCCAGAAGCAGTTCCTTGTAGTTGTTCACATCCGCGAATACCGGTTCGCACAGATAGGACGGAACAGTGATTACGTTGTTGTTATAGGTCTCGGTATCGTTGACATCGACATCAACACCATTCAGGATCTGGCCGATCATCTTGACAACCTGCTTTGCCAGAGTACGGGTATCCTTGAAGACGGACATTGACTGCTTGCCGGCGATCATGTTCTTGACGTTCTCCTTGTCGCAGTCCTGACCGGTAACGATCGGATACTCGCCGGTGTAGTTGGCAGCAAGTGCATTCTCAACACCAAGAGCGGTGGAGTCGTTGGAGCACAGCCATGCATCGATGTTGGTGCCATCCGCATAATTGGAAGCGATGATGTTCTCGGCTCTGGACTGAGCAGTCTCGGTCTTCCACTGAGCAGTTGCGCACTCTTCGAACTCGGTCTGTCCGGACTTGACAACCAGCTTGCCCTCTTCGATGTACGGCTTCAGCAGATCCATCGCGCCGTTGAAGAAGAATCCGGCGTTGTTGTCACCCGGGTCACCGGCAGTGATCTCAAGGTTGAACGGGCCATCAGCATTCTCCAGATCCAGGGTATCAATGATGTACTGGCCCTGAACGGTTCCGACCATGTAGTTGTCGAAGGTTGCATAATAGGAAACGCCATCGTTGTCCATCAGCAGACGGTCATAAGCGATAACCGGGATCTCGTTCTCTTTCGCCATGTCAAGCGCCTCGCCAAGGGAGGAACCTTCGATTGCGGCAATGACAAGAACCTCAGCTCCGGAGGAGATCATGTTCTCGACCTGAGAAAGCTGTGTCTGCGGATCGTTGGAAGCGTACTGAAGATCGACTTCATAGCCGGCATCCTCAAGCATCTTCTGCATATTCTCGCCGTCCTGGTTCCATCTCTGCAGATCCTTTGTCGGCATGGAAACGCCGATCTTCTGTCCGTCGCCCGGAAGGATCTCTTCTGCCGCTTCCGTCTCGTCAGCGAATGCTGCCGGAGCCATCATAGAAGCGACCATTGCGGTTGACAGTGCAAGTGCTAAAAACTTCTTCATTCTGAAAACCTCCATTATATAAATGAATACAACACCTGGGACTTCCTTCATCCCTGTTACTGAAGCTACTATATCACAGTCAAAATGACGGGAAAATGGACTGTTTTGACTACTTTTAGTCTATTTTTAACGGCACCGTCCGAAGATGGTGCCGCAATTTAGCACATTTTTTTAAAAAACCGGTGCAAGAGCAAAAGAATGCTATCTTACCGACAGCTTATAGCTGGTGACCGACTCGAAGGTTTCTCCGGCTTTCAGAACCGGCTTCGCGAACCCTTCCTGATTGATGGAATTCGGATAGAACTGTGTCTCGAGGCAGAATCCGCCTCTGTAGTCATACACGGC
>CADBZI010000031.1:0-23666 GCA_902799015.1 uncultured Lachnospiraceae bacterium
ATACTGAGGATCGTACTTGAATGCATGTGACATAAAAGCTCCCTCCATGATTAACAGTGATTTTGTTATTTCACTGTCTTTCATAGAGGGAGCATATCATGGTGCGATTTGCCCCTCTTCTTTTTGCAATGATGCGCCGGAATTCAGATATCTTCCTTTGCGGCCTTCTTCTCGTATACCTTCAGGCAGCGGTCCCAGTCTGCGTACTCAGGGTCGCCTCTGTGGTCTGTGAGAATTCCCAGAGAGTCGAGATATTTTTCCAGGAAGCGGGTATTCTTGACCGCTCCGGCGTGGTTCAGATGATCTCCATGATCACAGGTATCATGCGACCAGTCGATCCCGATCTGGTCGTTGTGGAGATTGGCATCCAGATAATCAATGTCAAGCTCCTTGGCGAGTGCTGCGATGGCATTGTGCTGTGCGTAATCCCACGACAGTGCGTTTGGCGCGGACAGGAATACCAGCTTAGCCCCGTGCGCCTCACAATAGTTTTGAATCCTGCGTATATACTTCAGGCACGAAGCGGGAATCGGCGCCACATCATCCGTCGGAACCATATTGTGGGCTTCGGAATCGGAAGCCGGCTTGATCTTCGTAAAATACTGATAGCCCTTATAATTCATCACCTGAGTATATTCCGGCTTCTTGTAAAAATCCTTCCAGGTCAGGGATTTCCAGCGGTCATGATCGTGAAAGACAGGAAGAAACGGCTCCAGGTGCTCAATCAGTGCGTTCAGGCTGGATACTTCATGTAAGATGAGACTGGGCTCGAGAATCACAAGCTTCGGGCTCTGGTTTTCAAATGCACGCCGCAGCAGTATCATCGTATAGTCCAGATGCTGATCATTGGTCCCGTTCTCGTAGGAGGTATATCCGTGCGTCTTCCAAAGCTCGGAGGGAACCAGGGAGGAGTAGGAGAAGCTGTCTCCCGAGATGAGGATATCAATGGTATTCTTTTTTTCCGCGAGGATTCCGTTGGCAAAGAATTCCTCAATTCCTGCTTCCCTGGTATTGTCCTTTGGCATAAAGAGATGTGAGGCCAGCACCAGAAGGAGCAGCAGGCCGAGGAAGAATATGGCAGCTTTCAGGACTCTTTTTCCGTAAAGATTCATATCGATAGTTCCTTGTGTTCAGATCAACTTGTTTTGTCATGCAGCACGGCGACCTGCAGGAGGCTTTGCGGAGGCGTTCTTGATCCGTGTGCCCTCAGAACTCCGCGTAGATCGGATTGACCGGCAGATAGCCCTGGCCATAGGCGCCGAAGATGATGATAAACAGGATCAGTGCCCAGATCGCGAGATAATGGATCACAAGTCCTTTTCCGGCGATGGCTTCCCGGATTTTTACCCCCCGCTCCTGAAGAAGAGAGATCACCAAGATCAATCCCAGCAGGACGAACAGGATCAGGTAGTCCTTCTGATTCATGCCGAAGGTGAACAGAGAGCCATCCTTCAGAGAGGCGAACGTAAAGGCAGTGCCGATTTTTTTCAGCATGCCAGCGGCTTCTCCCAGAGATTTGGCACGGAAGATCAGCTCTCCGAAACACACCAGCACGAAAGTACGGAAGATCTGCAGAAAATGATAGAGCCAATGATCCCTGCTGATATGGAGTTTTTCCGCCAGGCGGATGCTCAGCGGAAGGATCAGGCTGCCGGTCAGAATCAGTACAAAGTGGTAGAGGCCGAACACGATATAATGCCAGCCGGATCCATGCCACAGCCCATTGCAGAACCAGACACACAGCAGTGCGATGCCGCCGGAAAACAAAGGCCCGTAATGGTTGCCGAAGCGTTTTCTTGCCCGTGAGGTCAGCCGCTTCATCGGCTTGCTCATGGAGATTGGATAGAACAGGTAATCCTTGAACCAGGTCCCAAGCGTAATATGCCACCGGGTCCAAAACTCAGAGATCGTCCGGGAGAAGAAAGGCCTTTTGAAGTTCTCCGGCATCAGGATCCCGAAGATTTCGCCTGTTCCGATTACCACATCCATCGTTCCGGAAAAGTCCATATACAGCTGAATCGTATAGCACAGTGCTGCGAGCGCGATGACAAATCCGTCATACGCGGTATAACCGCCATTTGCGGCATATCCGTCGAATACATTTTTGATCAGAAGATTCAGACGGTCGGCACCGACGGTTTTCTTCATCAATCCGTACAGAATCCGCTCGGATCCCCGGATAAAGTTCTCCCAGCGGATGCGGGGCGCTTCCCAGAGTGTCGAAGCGGTATCTGTGTACCGGCAGATCGGTCCTTCCATGATCTGCGGGAAGAAGCTCATATAGAGTGCTATCCGGAGAATGTTGCGGTCTGCCGGAATCTTCTGATGATAGACATCGATCAGATAAGATGCCGCCTGCAGCGTGTAAAAGGAGATGCCGATGGGAGCCGCCAGAGAAAGCGGCTTCACCGCAGCCGGAATGTGCAGAATCCGCAGCAGTGAATTCAGATTATCCGCGAAGAACGGCGTGTATTTTACGATCAGCAGGATGCCGATGTGCAGCAGAACGCCGGGGACAACAACCCAGAGCATTTTCTTTTGGAAGCGGGCGCGGATCGCCTTCTTTTTCCCCTTTTCACAGGAAGCGAGCGCCTGTTTCTGCTTCTCAAGAAGAGAGCCCAGCCATAGTCCGAAGACATAGACCAGCACAATAGAGACCAGCAGATATACAATCAGCTTGCCGCTGACTGCCCAGAAAAAGGCCCAGCTGAACAGAAGCAAACTAAACCGGCGTGCTGTCTTCGGAAGAATCAGATAACAGAAGACGCAGGCCGGCAGAAGCATCAGCAGATATTCCACTGAAAAATAAGATGAAATCGAGAACATGATGTACGCTTTCCGGATAAGGACGATTACGATAGGTCAGGGAAGACAGAATGTCTTCTTATTCATCGGCAAGTCGCTGGATCAGCTCCCACATCGCCTCCGCGGAATTGAAGTTTTGCGGAATAATCTCAACGGCGGGGATTGTAATGTCAAATGCGTCCTCCAGCTCGGAAATCAGTGAGAGCACGGTGAGAGAGTCGAGCAGATGATCATCGATCAATGCCGTCTCCTTATGAAAATCGATCTCCGGCTGCATCTCTTCCAGTATTTCATAAAGCTCTTCCATGATGATAGTTCCTTTCTTTTCATTCAAACTAAGCGCCGCCATTCAGTGTCCAGGTGGGTTCGGCACAGCGCAGCATCCGAACCGTTCCGTCCTCTTTCAGCCACACAACCGTCGGCAGATCCCTGCTCAAAAACAGGGAGATTCCCTCCGTCATACTGTAAGCCCCTGTGTTTTTGAAGATCAGGACATCTCCGATCTTCAGGTCAGGAAGGGGCAGTTTCTTTACGATCAGGTCATTGACCGTGCACAGCGCTCCGCACAGGTTCCATTCCGGATCCTGGTCTGAGCGGGCACTCTGCCTGAGCGGCCAGAGCTCGAAAACCGGGTGCTTCATGGCCATGAACTGCCCATAGTAGGCCAGCTGGTGAATCCCCGAATCCAGGATCGCATAATTGCCGGAGTGATTGCTCTTCTGGTCAACAACCTGTGTGAGCAGACTGCCGCAGGAAGCAGCGATGCTGCGTCCAAGCTCCAGCACGATGGGAAGATGGTTTCTCATCTGGCGAAGCAGGGAGGAAAATTCTTCCAGGTAGGCGTCTTCGTCAAAGGATTCCGCGTCAAAATACGCGACCGGGAAGCCGGGACCGTATTCCAGCGAAGGTATCTCCATGGCAAGCTCCGCGCGGATCCTGTCCAGCAGAGTATCCAGCAGCTCCAGCTCCCTGCGGTGCTTCTTGAGAGAGGTTTTCTGCGTGCCGGAGAAGAACTGGATGCCTGCGAGGGTGAGCAGCTTCTGCCTGGAGGGGTCATCACGGATCTGAACCAGTATATTCAGCAGCTCCTCCTCTGTCAGACCAAACTGATTCCCGCTGGTCAGCCGCGGCAAAAGCCGGACCGGCTGTGTGTATTCCTTCGCGAGCCTGCGCAGCAGTTCAAACTGATGCACCGACTCCACGGTCAGAATCCCCCGGCACAGGCCATGTTCAAAGGCATACCGCATGGACCCTTCATCCTTGTAGAGGCCGGACAGAACAAACTGCTCCGCCGGAAGCTTCTGCTTCTCACAGATGTACATCTCTCCCGGGGAACAGATCTCAAACCGGTCCACACTGCCGACCAGAAACTGGCCGAGGAAGGGATTCGCCTTCACGGCAAAGCACAGTCTGACTTCTTCCGGCAGACGCGCGCGGAGGTATTGCAACCGCTCCCTCAATATGCGCTCCTCGAAAACATACAACGGTGTCGGATAGCTGTCAAGCAGACAGGCAATCGTTTTTGGATCCATTCAAAAACCTTCCTTAAAGTTGAATCATTATGACAGGTGAATCGTCTCTCTGAGTGCCTTCCGGTTGATCTTCCCGCGTCCGGTCACCGGAAGCGCCTCGAGCTGGTGGAGATATCCCGGAATCATGAACAGGGGAAGCTTCTGCTTCAAGGCCCTGGACAGCTCTTTTCTCTCGAGCGGCCCGCAGTAAAAGCCGTGCAGACGATCCTTCTTCTCATCAAAGATACAGCAGCTTCTCTCAACCCCGGGAATCTGATTCATTGCCAGCTCGATCTCAGCCAGTTCAATGCGGTGTCCCATGTACTTGACCTGATCATCTCTTCTGCCGCAGAAGTACAGTTCCCCTGCTTCATTGTAACGGCCAAGATCACCGGTACAATAGATGATCGAGGCGTACTCCGGTGTGCGGGGGTCCTCCCGGAACCTTTGCCGCGTCTGTTCTTTCATATTCCAATAGCCAAGACCGACTGCGGTTCCCCGGACGCAGATCTCCCCCAGCACACCGGGGCGCGTGATCTCCTGATCCTTTTCATCTAAAAGGAAGGTTTCCTCATTGGAAAATGACCTTCCGATCGGAATCCCGTCCGTATAATCCCGTGTCCTGTCGATCCTGTGCCAGGTACAATTGCAGGTGATCTCAGTCGGACCGTACAGGTTGACAAATGTCGCATCCGGAAGATGATCCATCCAGTCCTTCAGACGTTTCAGAGGCATGACCTCCCCGCTGAACATGACGAGCCGTACGGTGTCCGGCACCCTGTAATCAAGTCCGTGAAAGGCGCTGACCAGAGTCAGCGCGGAAACAGCCCAGATCATAACCGTCGTATGCTGCTCACACAGAAAGTCCAGAAGCGGAGCGGGTGTCGTGAACAATGGCCGCGGCACCAGGACCAGCCTGGCGCCGGTCAGCATCGCACTGTAGAGATCCTTGACGGAAACATCAAAGTCAAGCGGCGCCTGATTGGCGATCACGTCGTCTGGGAGGATGCCGAACTGCCGGACAAAGACATTGATAAAATCGATGACCGAGCGGTGGCAGATCAATACGCCTTTCGGCACGCCGGTTGACCCGGATGTAAAGTTGACATAAAGCGGATCCGTGTCAAGATGGCGCTCCCGCACCGCACGCAGGTCATCCACAGCGACAGCATGCGCCTGAAGCGCAGCGATCTCCAGGACCCGGCATTCCGGGAAGGTCTCCTTCGCCTGGCTCAGGTGCGCGTCATCTGTGAGGACCACTTTTGCATGAAGACTTTCTTCGATCTGCTGCTGGCGGGAAGCGGGCAGAAGCGGATCAATCAGCGTATAAAAAGCACCCGCATATACGATGCCGAAAAAGGCCGTCAGCGTGTCAGCCGTTTTTTCCATGAACACGATTACCGGGCGCCGTCTTTCTACTGTTTTTAAAAGACCGCTCCCCACACGCCGGCTCAGCTCCAGCAGCCGAGCGCGGGTGAATTCTTTGTGTCCGTCACAGACCGCAATCCGGTCCGCATCCTCAGCCGCGGATTGCTCCAGGTATTCCAGTACATTTATCATCATCAACGATCCTTGCAGATTATATTTATGTCTTGGCTTCAGGGCTTTTGACCTGTACATCGTAGTATATCATGTTTTTATGCTTTCGGTTAGTGTTGTCGAGACACAGGCCACACTCTGACCAGGCACAAGGTATACACAGGGCTCCTGAGCGGAGACTTTTGGGGGTCGTAGCGAAGAGCCCTGTGTATGCCGCCGGAACTGGTTGGGGTGTGGCCTGTGTCTCGGCAGCGTCGTCAATCTTCGATGTGAGCAAAATCGGTTTACAGATCTGTAATAAGTGGTTATAATAGGCAAGACGAGCAGTTTTGCTGGTTCTGTTTGCTTACTCCTGCGATGAGGGATGCCGTCAGGTGCGCAGGGAGCAGGTTTACAGTTACAGGGGAGCGCCGCCGGGGAATTAAGGGAAGATCCGGATGGCGGAATAATTAGTAACTGAAGAGGAAAGAGTATGGAACAGTATATCATCAAGGGTGGTGTTCCGCTGCACGGCGAGGTTGAGATCGGCGGTGCAAAGAATGCAGCCTTGGGAATTCTTGCCGCTGCAATCATGACGGATGATGAGGTCCTGATTGAGAACCTTCCGGATGTGCGTGACGTGAATGTCATGCTGGAGGCGATGAGCCAGATCGGAGTGAAGGTGGAGCGGCTGACTCCGCATTCCGTCATGCTGTGCGGAGCCAATATCGGTGATGTCAACATCGAATATGAATATATAAAGAAGATCCGCGCAAGCTATTATCTGCTGGGAGCGCTTCTCGGCAAGTATAAGAAGGCGGAGGTTCCGCTTCCGGGCGGATGCAACATCGGATCGAGGCCGATTGACCTTCATCTGAAGGGCTTCAAGGCACTCGGCGCAAAGGTTTCCATACGGAACGGAAGCATCTGCGCGCATGCGGAGCATCTGAAAGGATGTCATCTTTTCCTGGATACGGTTTCCGTTGGTGCTACCATCAATATTATGATGGCGGCAGCCATGGCGGAAGGCCGGACGGTCATCGAGAACTGCGCGAAAGAACCGCATGTTGTTGATGTGGCAAACTTCCTGAACAGTATGGGTGCCAACATCAAGGGCGCAGGTACCGATGTGATTCGTATTGTCGGCGTGGAGAAGCTCCATATGACGGAGTATTCGATCATTCCGGACCAGATCGAAGCGGGAACATTTATGTTCGCGGCAGCGTGCACCGGCGGCGATGTTCTGGTCAAGAACGTGATTCCGAAGCATCTGGAGGCGACGATTTCCAAATTGCTTGAGATCGGATGCCGGGTGGAGGAGTTCGACACGGAGGTGCGGGTGATCGCACCGAAGCGTCTGTCCTGCGCGAATGTTAAGACACTGCCTTATCCGGGATATCCGACAGATATGCAGCCGCAGATCGGCGTTGCGCTTTCGATGGCAGAGGGAACCTCGATTGTGACGGAGTCAATCTTCGAGAACCGGTTCAAGTATCTGGACGAGCTGGCCCGTATGGGCGCCACATCCAAGGTGGAAGGCAATACCGCGATTATCACCGGGACGGACAAGCTGACTGGAGCGAGAATCAGCGCGCCGGATCTGAGAGCCGGAGCTGCGCTTGTGATTGCCGGTCTTTCAGCGGAAGGTGTGACAACCATCGATGATATTGTTTATATCCAGAGAGGCTATGAGTGCTTTGATGAAAAGCTGAGAGGCCTCGGCGCGAAGATTGAGTGCATCAGCTCCCAGCGGGAAGCCCGCAAGTTTATGCTGATGACAGGCTGAGCGAAAGAAAAGACAAAGAGAACCAAAAGAACAAGAGAATACTTGAAAAGAAAAGGTATGGCCGGCAGAATTGCCGGCCGTTTTTGTTTCCTTTGCGCGTTCGCGGCACCTGCCGGAGGCTACGCTTCCTTCCGGAGCGCGGACAGGGTATCCGAAAGGGAGACAAAGTCCGCAATGGATAGTTTCTCTCCGCGAACGGATGCGCTGAGCCCAAGCTGCTCCAACGCGTCCTTGACCTGCTCCTTTTGGAAGGGAACTGCCTGGCTGGAGGACAGTGCATTGACCAGAGTTTTGCGGCGCTGTTCAAAGGCCGCACGTGTGATGGCGTCAAACAGCGCTTCGTCCTGTGCTTTGACGGGCGGCTCTTCATACAGCTGCATGGTCACGACTGCGCTGGTGACCTTCGGATGCGGGATGAAGGATGATGGCGGCACCAGCTCCACGATGCGCGGGTCGGAATAATACTGCACCGCGATAGAGAGCGCGCCATACTCTTTGCCGCCGGGCTGCGCGCACATCCGGTCCGCCACTTCTTTCTGCACCATGACGGTGATGGACTGTGCAGGCACCTTCTGACGGAAGAGATTCATCAGGATCGGGGTCGTGATGTAATAAGGAAGATTGGCAACGATTTTAAGAGGGCTAAGGCCGGAAGAGCGGCCAGCGTGATACCGCCGGGCAAGCGCCGGCAGATCTACCTTCAGCACATCCTCGTTGATTACCTCCACATTCCCGCAGCCGTCCAGCGTATCTGTCAGAATCGGAATCAGCTTCTTATCGATCTCAATCGATACGACATGGGCGGCTGCTTCGGACAGATACTGGGTCAGGGTTCCGATTCCGGGTCCGACTTCAAAGACTACGTCAGTCTTCCCGACGCCGGCCGCTTCCAGGCTGCGCAGGATCACTCCTTCATCGACCAGAAAGTTCTGGCCGAAGCGCTTGTGAAAGTCAAAGTCATAGCGGGAGACTGTCTCAAGGGTAGTTCTGGGATCTGATAGTTTTTTCATGGTTTTGTCCTGCCCGTACAAGTTACTGGATGCTGCTGTCTTGCGGCCCCGGCGGAATCATTTATCCGATCCGGTATACGGCACATGCATTTCGGTAGAGAGCTTCGGCGCAGATCTCCGGGTCTGTTTCCTTCAGACGCGCGATCTCTTCGATGACATAGCGGATGTTCCGGGAGTCATTTCGCTTCCCGCGATTGGGCTCCGGCGCAAGGTAGGGACAGTCGGTCTCCGTCACCAGAGATTCCAGCGGCAGCGCGGCCACTACTTTTTTGAGAACCTTCGCATTCTTGAAGGTAACCACGCCGCCGACGCCGATATGATATCCCAGCTTTACGTATTCCTGTGCCATCTCCACGCTGCCGGAATAGCAGTGTATAATGCCGCCGGTAAAATGACCCGCGCGGACATGCTCCCGGATCAGATCAAAGGTGTCCTGCGCCGCGTCCCGGCTGTGCACATTGATGGGAAGCTGCAGCTCATGCGACAGGCTCAGCTGTTCCCGGAACCATCTGCGCTGTGTCTCTTTTGTTTCCACCATCCAGTGATAGTCCAGTCCGATCTCACCGACACAGACCACGCCGCTTAAGGCGCACAGCTCCCTCAGGTGCTGCATGGTGTCTTCCGGGTGAGTAAAGCGGAGACCGGAGGCGGTCTCTTTGCCCTCAAAGACGCCCACGTCATCCGGATGGATTCCAATCCCCGCGTACACTTTCGCGGGATACTTCTGCGCAAATGCCGCAGAAGCCTCAGCGCCTTCCAAGGAGGCGCCGACATTTACCACCCATTCGACTCCGCCCTCTGCAAGCGCGCTGCCAAGAAGCAGATCCCGGTCCTGTGCGAAGGCCTCGTCATCATAATGTGCATGCGTATCAACCAACCGCATCTTTCTGTCCTCACTCTGCATGCAGGTCTGCCGCCGGCAGACCTGCTCTTTTCCTGAATTGTAACAAGTTTTCCCTGTGTCTGGCAATTCCATTCTGCATGCAGAGGCAGAAACCCCTACACGGTGTGACTTGTAACGAGAATAGAGGAGAATGTCCCAATTCTGAGCAGGGCGCTTGAATTCTGTTCAGGGAGCGTTTATATTTTGAATAAATGACAGCATGGAGCGGGATGGAAGTGACAGCCATCCGCACTTCATGGTGGAAACGGATTGGATCAAAGACGGTGCCTGGCCGAATCAGGAAGGAGGAACATGACATGGTTGCATGGAAGAATCTGGATACGCTGGAAAGCTACAAGGCGCTGCAGGATACGAAAGGAAATGTGAATCTCACGGAGGCGATGGCGGGTCAAAATGGCGCGGATCGCGTGAAGAAGTATGCGATTCCAATGGCGGAAGGGCTGTCGTATCACTATGCAGCGAAAAAGGTCGATGACGACATTCTCGAAAAGCTGGCCAGCCTTGCAAAGGAAGCTCAGCTCTCGGAGAAGTTTCAGGAGCTGTATAACGGAGCGGTAATCAACCTGACGGAGAACCGCCGCGTTCTGCATCAGCTGACCAGAGGCCAGCTGGGCGGCAAGGTGATGGCAGACGGTGTGGACAAGAGGGAGTTCTACAAGAAGGAGCAGGAGAAGATCGCGGCGTTTGCGAAGAAGGTTCACGCCGGTGAGATCACCAATGAAAAGGGAGAGAAGTTCCATACAGTGGTACAGATCGGGATCGGCGGAAGCGATCTGGGTCCGCGTGCCATCTATCTGGCGCTGGAAAACTGGGCAATCGCAAACGATACCCTGAAGATGCAGGCCAGGTTCATCAGCAATGTGGATCCGGATGATCCGGTTGGTGTGCTTGGCGGCGTAGATCTGGCGCATGCACTGTTCATTGTGGTCTCCAAATCCGGCACAACGCTGGAGACATTGACCAATGAAGCCTTCGTAAAGAATGCTCTGGCTGATGCCGGGCTGGATGCGTCGAAGCATATGCTGGCAGTTACCAGCGAAACTTCCCCGATGGCGCACAACAGCGGATATCTGGCAGCCTTTTTCATGGATGATTATATTGGCGGCCGTTACTCTACCTCGTCTGCGGTTGGAAATGCAATTCTGGCGCTTGCGTTCGGACCGGATATTTTTGCGCGTTTTCTGGAGGGCATGGCTGCCGAGGATAAGCTCGCCGCGGAAGAGGATCCTTTGAAGAATCCGGAGATGCTAGATGCGCTGATCAGTGTTTACGAGCGCAATATCCTGGGCTATCCGGTGACCGCGCTGCTTCCGTATTCACAGGCGCTGTCCCGCTTCCCGGCACATCTGCAGCAGGCCAGCATGGAATCCAATGGCAAGAGTGTCAATCGCTTCGGCGAGCCCATGAATTACAGTACCGGAGAGGTGCTCTTCGGAGAGCCGGGTACGAACGGGCAGCATTCTTTCTACCAGCTGCTGCATCAGGGAACCGATATCGTTCCGCTTCAGTTTATCGGCTTCAGGAAGAGCCAGAACGAGAAGGATGTTGCGGTGGAGGGAAGCACCAGCCAGATGAAGCTGTGCGCAAATGTCGCGGCTCAGATGATTGCGTTTGCCTGCGGAAAGGATGACGAGAACCCGGCAAAGCGTTTTTCCGGAGACCGTCCATCCAGTATCATTATCGGAGAGCAGCTGACGCCGGAATCCTGCGGAGCACTGCTTGCGCATTATGAGAATAAGTTCATGTTCCAGGGATTTTTGTGGAATGTCAACAGCTTCGACCAGGAGGGCGTACAGCTTGGCAAGGTGCTGGCGAAGCGCGTACTGGCACACGATACGGACGGCGCCCTGAAGGCATTCGCTGAACTTCTGGGAATCTGACTCTGGGGAACGCAGGAAGTATTCTGATGTAGAACCAGGTATTCTTTTGCCCGCTCTGCTCCCGCTGCCGCGGGGGCATTTTTATATATGGCAGGGACAATGTTACAAGTCACACCCTTACCAGAACCTGCGACATAACAGGGCTCCTTCGTTACGAGTCTCCGCTCCGCTCCGGTCGGCGCAAAGCGAGCGTCCACTGGACGCTCTGCGCCCCCAAAAGTCTCCACTCAGGAGCCCTGTGTATGTCTTGTATCTGGACAGGGGTGTGACTTGTAACCGGAGAATCCGCGAAAAAACAATTATAGCGCCTTCCGGTAATATCTGTTATGATGAGGACAATCTGCCTCTGGCAGAACTGGATAGATGAGATGAGAACGGATGAGGAGAGAGTATGGGCAAGAAAGTCGCGATCTTAACCGACAGCAACAGCGGGATCACGCAGGAACAGGGAAAGGCGCTCGGGATTCCGGTGCTGCCGATGCCATTTTATATCAATGACGAACTGTTCTACGAGGATATCACGCTTACACAGGAGGATTTCTACCGGCATCTGGAGGCGGATGCGGAGATTCATACCTCCATGCCCGTTGTGGGCGACGTGCTGGATTGCTGGGACCGCCTCCTGAAGGAGAACGATGAGATCGTGTATATTCCGATGTCCAGCGGTCTGTCCAGCTCCTGCGCGACCGCGGTCTCCCTGGCGGATGATTATGACGGCAGAGTCCAGGTGGTCAATAACCAGAGGATCTCCGTCACACAGAGACAGTCCGTGCTGGATGCCATGGCACTGGCGCAGCAGGGCTGGGACGCGGCAAGGATCCGGGAATATCTGGAGCGGACGAAGTTTGACTCGAGTATCTATATCTACTTGCCCTCTCTGAAATATCTGAAGAAGGGCGGACGCGTGACCGGAGCAGCGGCAGCGCTCGGAACATTGCTCAGGATCAAGCCGGTGCTGCAGATCCAGGGCGAGAAGCTGGACGCATTTGCCAAGTGCAGAACGGTTAAGATGTCGAAAATGACCATGCTCAAGGCGATTGAGGACGATATTCGGGACCGCTTCCATGCAGCAGGCGACACCGACAGCATCTGGATCTCGGGTGCCTATTCAGGCGGCAGAGACGAAGAGGTGGAGGAGTGGCTGTCTGAGATCCGGGAAGCTTACCCGGGGAAGAATATCGTTATGCAGCCACTGTCCCTGTCGATCTCCTGCCATATCGGGCCGGGAGCGCTTGCTGTGACCTGCACGAAGAAGCTTCCGGAAAATTATGAGGAAAGCGGCTGCAGGCCGGATGTCCAGTAAGGGTCGGATCTTCCGGGAAGAGGCCGGTGCCGGACGGGCGGTTATATTCGCTGTGTGAGAGCAGAAAAGAAAGAAGGCGATATCCATGAAGAAACTGTTGAATGATGTGTCGGTATCCAGCATACTGATCGCGATCGTCGGCCTGGTTCTTTTATTGATGCCCTCGCTGACCAATAAGGTGATTGTATACGGAATCGGCATCGTGCTTCTGGTTTATGGTGTGAGCAGGATCTATCGCTATATGAAACGGGATGCGCCCGCGGCGATGACGGATCACGATCTGTCAATCGGTCTGATCTGCTGCGTCACAGGACTGTTTATGCTCCTGTATTCCTCCGTGGTGATCAGCATTCTGCCGTTTTTATTCGGGCTGTTTCTGATCTTCGGGGGCGCCCGCTCCATACAGACCGCATTTGACGTAAGAAGATTTCACGGGACCCACTGGAACTGGCACCTGTTTGTCGGGATATTCTTCGCGGTGATCGGAATCATGGCGATCCGGGATCCTTTCAGTACAGCGCAGATGCTGACACGGTTTGTCGGCGCCGGGCTTCTGGTCCTGGGGATCTATATGTTTCTTGCTAACCGCAAGGTGAATCAGCTCCGCTCGCAGTACATGTCCGAGCCGGATATCATTGACCAGGAATCCGTGCAATAACCAGATGTAGATGGATCGAACCGCGGCATGGGCCGTGGATTGACATAGAGAAACTGACAGAAAAGAGGGAACGAAAAGATGGCAAAGAAACCTTATTATATTACAACCGCAATTGCCTATTCCTCGGGCAAACCGCACATCGGCAATACCTATGAGGCGGTTCTGGCCGATGCGATCGCGCGCTTCAAAAGAGCGGAAGGGTACGATGTGGTATTTCAGACCGGTACGGATGAGCACGGTCAGAAAAATGAGATCAAGGCTGCCGAGGCAGGAATGTCTCCGCAGGCGTTTGTTGATCACAATTCGGGCGTAATCCGCCAGATCTGGGATCTGATGGGGACCAGCTATGACCGCTTCGTCCGCACAACGGATCCGGAGCATAAGAAAAAGGTCCAGAAGATCTTCAAGAAGCTCTATGATCAGGGAGACATCTACAAGGGAGCCTATGAGGGCTGGTACTGTACGCCCTGCGAATCCTTCTGGACCGAGAGCCAGCTGGTCGACGGCAAGTGTCCGGACTGTGGCCGGCCGGTCACGATGGCGAAGGAGGAGGCATATTTCTTCCGGATGAGTAAGTATGCGGACCGCCTGATCGAGCACATCAACACGCATCCGGAGTTCATTCAGCCGGTGTCGCGGAAGAATGAGATGATGAACAACTTCCTTCTTCCGGGACTGCAGGATCTGTGCGTCAGCAGAACGTCCTTTACCTGGGGAATCCCGGTAGACTTTGATCCGAAGCATGTTGTCTATGTATGGCTGGATGCGCTGAGCAACTATATCACATTTGCGGGATACGATCCTGACGGATCGACCGATGAATACAGAAAGTACTGGCCGGCAGACCTACACCTGATCGGAAAGGACATCATCCGTTTCCATACGATCTACTGGCCGATCTTCCTGATGGCACTGGGCGAGCCGCTTCCGAAGCAGGTGTTCGGCCATCCGTGGCTTCTGATGGGCGACGGCAAGATGAGCAAGTCCAAAGGAAATGTGCTGTACGCGGATGAGCTGGCAGAAATTTTTGGCGTGGACGCAGTGCGCTGCTTCGTGCTGCACGAGATGCCGTTTGAAAATGACGGCGTGATCACGTGGGATCTTTGCGTGGAACGGTTCAACTCCGATCTGGCCAATACACTGGGCAATCTGGTGAACCGCACGATCTCCATGACCAATAAGTATTTTGGCGGTGTTGTGCGGCAGACGGGCGTGACGGACGAACAGGTTCCGCCGGCAGGCGTGATCAGTGAGGGACAGACCGGAAGCATTGATGAAGACCTGAAGCGTGTTGTGCTTGAGACGCCGAAGACGGTCATTGAAAAGATGGATGCCCTGCGCGTCGCGGACGCGATCAGCGAGATCTTCTCTCTGTTCAAGCGCTGCAACAAGTACATCGACGAGACAGCTCCGTGGGTTCTGGCAAAGGGCGAGGATGCTCTGACAAAGGACCGCCTGAGCGAGGTGCTCTACAATCTGGTGGAAGCGATCTGTGTCGGCGCTGAGCTTCTGGAAGCCTTCATGCCGGATACCAGCGCGAAGATTCTCACGCAGCTGAATGCACAGAAGCGCACGCTGGAGCATATGGATGTGTTCGGACAGTATCCGTCCGGAGGAAAGGTTACGGAGCAGCCGCAGATTCTGTTCCAGAGACTGAAGGCAGATGAGGTCGCTGCTCAGATCCAGAAGCTGCATCCGAAGGAAGCGGCGAAGGAAGGCGCAGCTGACGAGAAGAAGGCTGCCTGTGATTCGGCAGAACAAGCGCAGACAGAGGCGGAGGCAAAGCCGGAGATTTCCATCGATGATTTTGCAAAGCTTCAGATTCAGGTCGGCGAGGTTGTCGCCTGCGAGGAAGTCAAGAAGTCCCGCAAGCTTCTGTGCAGTCAGGTGAAGATCGGAAGCCAGACCCGCCAGATCCTGTCCGGCATCAAGCAGTGGTACACACCGCAGGAGATGGTTGGAAAGAAGGTGCTGGTGATCACAAACCTGAAGAGCGCCAAGCTGGCCGGAATGATGAGTGAAGGCATGATCCTGTGCGCGGAAGACGCACAGGGACGTCTGAGTCTGGTAAGCCCGGAGACCGAGGTGGATTCCGGAGCACAGGTGCGGTAACGATGTACTAGCCTGCCGGCGGCAAAAACATACAGAGGAGACCGGACAGAGTCAGATATAAAAATAAGTTAATAGATGAGAAGAATGAGAAAACCTGCGTACCCGGGAGGCTGTGAAAGCCTTCGCGGTGCGCAGGTTTTTTTTGACGGAGAGAAAGCTGCCGGCGGATCGCTGCCGCGCCGCGGCTTTTGGAAAGCCCTGTGTCAGGAATGCGATTCCGGATCCGGCGCACTTTCCGGCTCAGAGGCGGACCAGTCCTCTTTGTCCTGTGTCTGCGCCGGCGCCGGCCCGTAGCCGAGCGAACTCAGGTCGGCTTCCTCGTCCACGGTAAAGGCATTGTCCGGCGTGGCTTCTGCCTTCGCTTCCTCCGGCATCAGCTTCTGAATGACAGGATAGAGAAACTGGACATTGATGGTGGCGAGGGCCGCGAATCCGAACAGGATCCAGACCAGGATCAGGTTCCAGAGAACAATGGCATCCTTCTGCATCAAAGTAAAGATGACTGCCGCGGCAGACAGGCCGATGATACCGACGGACCGGGGACCATTTGCGAACATCAGCAGCACTGCGTTGGTGAAAGTACCCTTGATGGTATTGTAAAACCTGGATTGAAGCGCGAATGCGTAGGTTCCGATCAGGTACCAGAAGATAAGACCGATCAGAACGATCGAGCGCACCACCTGACCCGCCGTGCCGGTCACCTCGCGGTACATCAGAAACTCCAGAAACAGAACCGCAAAGAACAGCAGCATGATCAGCCACATGATGGTTGCCTGCTTAAAGTTCTGCTTAAAAGAGTGGAAATACTTTTTTACCAGGTAGCCTTCTTCCTCGTCCTTTATCTTAAAGAGACAATAATAGAGTGCGGACAGGGATGCGCCGATGGTAAAGACGGGTATGCTGCATAAAAGAAACAGAAGGTTCAGAACCATAATATCCGCAACCTTCGACAGAAACCGCATGACGGGATTGTCAAGACTGAAAATACCTTTCAGCATGAGTATACCTCCGTTCTTTTGAATTTGATCTTATATCTTGATATGATAACATAGTTTGCGAAGTGTGTCTTTTTGTTTCTTTTCCCGATTGCAAAACCGATTGTAAAGTGCATGGGAAGAGCGGATGATTCCGGAAAGAAGAGGGGAACATGAAACTACTGTATGCGGAAGACGAAGCTGCCATGTCGGAGGCAGTGGCGGACATTCTGACATTTCACAAATATGCGGTAGATGTGGTCGACAATGGAGAAGATGCCCTGGAATATGCCAGAAGTGAAGCATATGACGGCATCATACTGGACATCATGATGCCGCGTATGGATGGCCTGACCGTGCTCAGAAAGCTGCGTGCGGAAGGCAACAGTACACCGGTTCTTCTGCTGACGGCGAAGGCAGAAGTGGCAGACCGGATCGAAGGACTGGATCTTGGAGCGGATGATTACCTTCCCAAGCCATTTGTCATGGAGGAACTTCTGGCACGCGTGCGGGCTATGCTGCGCAGGCGCGAGAGCTTTATGCCGGAGGTGATGGAATTCGGAGATCTTCGCCTGAATCCGTCGGATGTTACGCTGACCTGTAAGGGACAATCGGCAGAACTTCAGAACCGGGAATTCCAGCTGATGGAGGTGCTGATGAAGAATCCGGGGATTTATCACAGCGCGGACAGTCTGGTGATTGACGCCTGGGGATATGAAGCGGAAGCAGACGCGAACTCGGTCCGGGTGTATGTGAGCGGACTCAGGAAACGCCTTACGGAACTGGGCTCCGGTGTTGAGATTGTATCCAGAAGAAACATCGGCTATTCCTTATCCTGGAATGGATGACAGGACTGCCGTGCAGGAGAGTGCGCACAATGGTGAAGGATCTGCAGAGAAAATATATTAAGACGACCATGCTGGTAGTGACCATCCTGCTGGCTGTCTTTCTTGTCCTTGTGAATATTCTCAACTACTCTCTGACAAGGAGCGACAGTCGGGAAAGACTGAATCAGATTGCCGCGGAGAATGTCAGATCGATGCCGGGAGAGAATCAGGACACCCGGACAATCGCGGAACCCGGAATGGATCTTCCCTCCGGCCGCGGACATAATCCCGGGAGCTATTTTGTCGCACGGCTCAATGCGTCCGGTGCCGTGACCTTCTATGACCTGACACATGACGCATCCATGACCTTTGACGGGATGATCGCCCTGATCAATCAGGCGGATGCTGCGTTTGCACCGCAGGCGACAGGGGAGACGGAATCAGATCCGCCCGTGCCGCCGGGCGAGGAAGGAAAGCCGGGGGAAGCGGCTCCCCCTGTGCCGAAAGGAGGAGAAGGAGCAAAGGCGCCTTCCCTGCAGGAAAAAATCGGCAGAGCGGACGGATATCTGTACTACGCCGCCGGGCAGATGGACGGCACGGTTTCTTATGCATTTTTAGATATCAGCCAGGAGACCCAGTCGATGATCCGCATTATCCTGATCACGGCTGTGCTTGGGGCACTCCTGTGGCTTCTGATCCTGGTGATTGTGATCTTCCTTTCGAAAAAGGCGATTGCGCCGATTGCCGAAAACATCGAAAAGCAGCGTCTGTTTATCACGAACGCGGGGCACGAATTCAAGACGCCCCTGGCTGTGATCGTCTCCAATGTCGATGTACAGGAGCTGCATGGAGGAAAGACCAAATGGCTGGATAACATTCGGACGCAGGCACTGCGCCTGTCTGATCTGACAAAACAGATGCTGACGCTGGCGAAAATGGAAGAATCCGGTACCACAGCTTTTACCGCGGTCACATTTGACGCGGCACAGGTGCTGGAGGATACGATCCGCATATTCAGGGAGAGTGCATCCCTTCGCGGTATCCGCATACAGACGGATGTGGAACAAGGCGTGCAGATTCATTTTCCGAAGGAACAGTACCAGCAGATGCTGGAACTGCTGCTGGACAATGCAGTAAAGTATGGAAAGGAAAATGGATGCCTCTCTATCGCACTGCATGCAGAGCGGAAGCAGATTCACCTGTCTTTTCAAAATGATTGTGAGAAGCTGCCGGAGGTGGATCCGGATCAGCTGTTTGACCGTTTCTACCGGCCGGATTCCTCCAGAAACCGGAACACCGGCGGATCGGGGATCGGTCTTGCCGTCGTGCGCGCAATCGCGCAGCAGCAGGGAGGAAGCGCGAAAGCACAGTACCTCCCGAACGAGGTGATTGTGTTTGACATAGAGCTTCCGGCAAAGCTCTGAGATAAATAAAATCTGATTTAATGTTCAGTTAATACACGGCTAACGTTTGTCTTATGTACCTCTCTTATATTGTCACTGTCAGGAAGCCAGATACGGTTTCCGCCAGCTGGATCAAAACAGGACAATATAAGGGAGGTATATCAATTATGAAGAAAAGAACTTTATTGCTTGCAGGGATTCTTTCAGGAAGTATGATGCTGAGCATGGGCGGCGCGATGAGTGCAAGCGCGGAGGAGAAAACCTCTGCACAGACAACGGAAGCGGCGGATGCGAAAAGTACGGATGCGTCTCAGGATGCGGAAAGCACGGATGCGTCCCAGGAAACAAAAAGCACGGATGCGTCCCAGAATGCGGAAAGCACGGATGCATCTCAGGAAGCACGGAAGCCGATGCCGCCTGCATTTCGCATGAGAGATCGTGCGATGCAGCCGCCGCAGAATCAGCCGGAACAGAAACAGGATAACGGGAGCGAAAACGGGAGCGAAGAGAAGAACGCCCAGCCGGAGATGAACGGAAGCAATAAGACAGCCCTTCCGGATGGAAAGACACCGAATGAGAACGGTGCATGCGGATCTAAGGCAACCTCCAGATTCTTCAAGCCGAAGGACAAGCCGGAAACGAAGCCGGATGCGGAAGACGCCGTAAAGAATGCGCGCGATCCGTGGGGAACCACTGATACAGATCCATATGACGCAGAGAAGGATCCGGCAAATGGTCAGGCGCCGCAGGGCGAGAATAATCAGGCACCGCAAGGCGAGAATAATCAGGCGCCGCAGGGCGAGAATAATCAGGCACCGCAGGGTGAGATGGGCCAGCCGCCGCAGGGCGAGAATGGTCAGGCACCGCAGGGCGAGATGGGCCAGGCACCGCAGGGTGGAATGGGCCAGCCGCCGCAGGGCGGAGCGCCGCAGGGCAATGCTTAAAAGTGTACGGATTCATTAAGAGGAACGGACAGAAAGAAAAGGGTACAGAACAATGCGCAAAAGGATAGCAGCTCTGATCTGCATGGCAATCACAGCGCTCGGTATGACCGGAATGGTCCCCGCGGAGGAAGCAGCGGAAGCGTCCGGACAGGAGGTATCTTCGGTTGTGATCTGGCAGGGATATTGTGACGCGATGTCCTATACCTTCGTTCTGGATTCTGACAGCCAGACCGCATCCGTCAGCGAGACATCCCCGGATGGTACGATGTCCTCCGTCAGCGGATCCTACGGAATTGCAGAAGATCATACGCTTACTGTTACGTCTTCCGAAGGAACCGTGTATACCTGGCAGGCAGCAGCTGCTTCCGCGTGTGCGAGTACGGTTTCCGGACAGGATCTGCTGACGGGACAAAATGTGGAAATCGCACTATGGAAGGCGGATCCCGGCATCAAGGATTCTGTAAATGAATATGCCTGGTATGTCGGTCAGTCAGAGGAAGGAGACGCATATACATACGGCTTATCCCTGGATTGCACAAAGCTGATCTTTGGCTTCTACACACCGGATGAGGATACACTGTATGAAACAGCCTTCTCGCTTGAGATCACAGACAGCGGAAATGGTGTGCTGTCAGGCCAGGCAGTTGATTCGGAAGGCGAAAGCTACGCTTTCTCCTATGAAATGATCGATGAGAATCCACTTCATGTGCGCCTGTCCCTGAATGGGGAGAGCTGTGAAGCATCGGCTGTAGAAGCCCGGATCATAGAGGGATACACAGAAGCATAAAGCCGCCTGTGAATCGCGGCGGGGCAAGCCTGCCGGCTGCTGCTTTTGTTACAAGTCACATTCAGACCAGACACAAGGCACTGGCTGGGGTGTGACTTGTAACTTTTTTTCTGCATCTGCCGGCAGAATGTGAAAGTTGACATGAACACAGGGGGAAACTTATAATACTGTGACAACTTATTATTAGGCAGGTGGGATGCTGACGAGAAAGGCATTCCGCGGAGGTAAATCATCAGATGCGATACAACAAGGTAAACACCGACCTGAATTTTGTTGAACGGGAAAAAGACGTTAACAAGTTCTGGAAGGAAGCGGATATCTTCCGCAAGAGCATGAAGATCCGGGAGGGATCGCCGTATTACACCTTCTATGACGGCCCGCCCACTGCGAACGGCAAGCCGCATATCGGCCATGTCCTGACGCGTGTGATCAAGGATATGATTCCGCGCTATCACACGATGAAGGGAGAATATGTTCCGAGAAAGGCGGGCTGGGACACGCATGGCCTTCCCGTGGAGCTTGCGGTTGAGAAAGAGCTTGGACTGAACGGAAAAGAGCAGATCGAACAGTACGGCATGGAGCCGTTTATCCAGAACTGCAAGAAGTCCGTCTGGCAGTACAAGGGCATGTGGGAGGACTTCTCCGAGACGGTTGGCTTCTGGGCCGATATGGATGATCCATATGTCACTTATTATGATGACTATATTGAGTCCGAGTGGTGGGCGCTGAAGAAGATCTGGGAAGAAAAGCTTCTCTATAAAGGCTTCAAGGTGGTCCCCTATTGTCCGCGCTGCGGTACCCCGCTGAGCGCACAGGAAGTTGCGCAGGGCTATAAGCTTGTCAAGGAGCGCTCTGCGATTGTGCGCTTCAAGGCTGCGGACGAGGAAGGACTTTACTATCTTGCATGGACCACGACACCGTGGACATTGCCCAGCAATACAGCACTGTGCGTCAACCCTGACGAGACCTACGTGAAGGTCAAGGCCGCGGACGGCTACACCTATATTCTCGCGAAGGCTCTGGCCGACAAGGTGTTGGGACGGCTTGCGGAAGAAGACAAGCCTGCATATGAGATTCTGGAGACATATGTCGGGACGGATCTGGAATATCGTCCATACGTACCGCTGTTTGAAGCGGCCGGAAAGGCAGCGGAGAAGCAGCGCAAGAAGTCCCATTTTGTTACCTGCGATCATTACGTTACGATGACAGATGGTACCGGCATCGTTCACATCGCGCCGGCATTTGGTGAAGACGACGGAAGGATCGGGCGTGACTATGACCTGCCGTTCATTCAGTTTGTTGACGGACAGGGCAACATGACTTCGGAAACGCCGTATGGCGGGTTGTTCGTCAAGAAGGCAGATCCTGTGATTCTGAAGGATCTGGATCGTGACGGGAAGCTGTTCGACGCTCCGAAGTTCGAGCATGAGTATCCGCATTGCTGGCGCTGCGACACACCGCTGATCTATTATGCAAGAGAGTCCTGGTTCATCAAGATGACCCAGGTGCGCGACGAGCTTGTCGCGAACAACAATACGGTCAACTGGATTCCGCCGACCATCGGCTCCGGCCGGTTTGGCAACTGGCTGGAAAATGTTCAGGACTGGGGTATCAGCCGCAACCGTTACTGGGGCACCCCGCTTCCGGTCTGGGAGTGCACCGAGTGCGGCGAGCAGGTCTGCATCGGTTCCCGCGAGGAGCTGAAGGAGCGCTCGGGACGGGAAGACGCGCTGACAGTGGAGCTGCACAGGCCGTATATCGATGATTATATCTGCACGTGTCCTGCATGCGGGAAGAAAGCGATGAAGCGTGTGCCGGAGGTCATCGACTGCTGGTTTGACTCCGGAGCGATGCCATTTGCGCAGCATCATTATCCGTTTGAGAATAAGGAAACCTTTGAGAAGCAGTTTCCGGCTGCGTTCATTTCCGAAGCGGTTGATCAGACCAGAGGATGGTTCTATTCCCTGATGGCGGAGTCGACGATTCTCTTCCATAAGTCTCCGTATGAAAATGTGATCGTGCTGGGACTTGTGCTGGACGGAAACGGACAGAAGATGTCCAAGTCCAAGGGAAATGCGGTGGATCCGTTTGAGGCGCTGAAGAAGCATGGCGCGGACGCGATCCGCTGGTACTTCTACAGCAATTCGGCGCCCTGGCTTCCGAACCGCTTCCATGACAAGGCGGTGCAGGAGGGACAGAGAAAGTTCCTCGGAACACTGTGGAATACCTATGCATTCTATGTGCTGTACGCGAACATTGACGACTTTGATCCCGCGCAGTACGAGGAGATGTATCAGGCGCTGCTGGAGAAGGTGAAGGCAGGAGACGAAGAGGCGCTTCCGGTGATGGACCGCTGGCTCCTGTCCCGCATGAACACCATGATCCGGGATGTGGATTCGGATCTTGCGGCCTATAAGATTCCGGAAACCGCGAGAGCACTGGAGGACTTTGTCGACGACCTGTCGAACTGGTATGTCCGCAGATGCCGCGACCGCTTCTGGGCTCATGGCATGGAGCAGGATAAGATCAATGCATACATGACACTGTACCACGCGCTGAAGAATCTGTGCCTGTGCGCTGCGCCGATGATCCCGTTCATGACGGAGGAGATCTACCAGAACATTATCCGCAGCGTGGAGAAGGATGCACCGGAGTCCATTCATCTTTGCATGATTCCGGACTATGATGAAGCACTGATCAATCAGGAGCTTGAATCAACGATGAGAGAAGCGCTGAACATCGTCGTGATGGGACGCGCCGCCAGAAATGACGCGAATATCAAGAACCGCCAGCCCATCGGAAGGATGTTTGTGAAGGCTGCCGAGGCTCTGCCGAAGTACTATGCGGACATCGTAACGGACGAGCTGAACGTCAAGGCGATCGAATTCACAGACGATGTAAGAGCATTTACCAATTATACCTTCAAGCCGCAGCTGAGAACGGTCGGTCCGAAGTTCGGCAAGCTTCTGGGCGGGATTCGGAAGTATCTGGGCGCAGTGGACGGAAACCAGGCCATGGATGAGCTGAATGAGAGCGGCGCTCTCCGCTTCACGGTCGGTCAGGACAGTGTGGAGCTGACAAGAGAGGATCTTCTGATCGATACCGCGCAGACAGAGGGCTTCGTCACCCAGCAGAATGGCGGACTGACGGTGGTGCTTGACACCAACCTGTCGCCGGAGCTGGTGGAGGAGGGCTTCGTGCGGGAGCTGGTCTCCAAGATCCAGACCATGCGGAAGGAAGCTGG
>CADBZI010000031.1:23692-45491 GCA_902799015.1 uncultured Lachnospiraceae bacterium
AGCTGGTTTTGAGGTTCAGGATCATATCGACGTGTATGAATCTGAAAATGACAGAATCCGGGAGATCCTTGAGAAGCATGAGGATCAGCTGAAGAAGGAAGTACTTGCAGATACGGTTGCATATACGGACGCCCCGGACGGCGCATATGTAAAAGAGTGGACCGTAAACGGCGAGCGGGTAACGCTGGCAGTGAAAAAGAGGGGGTAAATAATCGTATATGGCAAAGAAAAAGACAGAATCCAAGTTTGATAAGAAGGTGTTTCAGGAGTCGGTAAGAAGCAATGTCCGCAGCCTGTTCCGCAAGAAGCTGGAAGAGGCGAACATGCAGGAGATCTTCCAGGCTGTCTCTTATGCGGTGAAGGACGTCATCATCGATGACTGGATGGCAACCACGCAGGCGATGCGGGACGAGGATCCGAAGATTCTCTACTATATGTCCATGGAGTTTCTGATGGGCCGCGCCCTCGGCAATTCTCTGATTAACCTGACTGCTTACCAGGAGGTGAAGGAAGCGCTGGAGGAGATGGGCCTTGATATCAACGCGGTTGAAGATGAGGAGCGGGATCCGGCACTCGGAAACGGCGGCCTGGGCAGACTGGCAGCATGTTTCCTGGATTCTCTGGCGACACTCGGATATCCGGCATACGGCTGCGGCATCCGTTACCGCTATGGTATGTTCAAGCAGAAGATCGAGAACGGCTTCCAGGTAGAGGTCGCGGATAACTGGCTCAAGAACGGATACCCCTTCGAGCTCAAGCGGCCGGAGTATGCCCGCGAGATCAAGTTCGGCGGATATGTCCGTGTCGTATACGACGAAAAGACCGGCCGGAATCATTTCGTGCAGGAAAATTACCAGTCCGTGCGCGCGGTTCCGTTTGACATCCCGGTTGTCGGCTACAACAACCATGTTGTCAACACGCTGAGAGTCTGGGACGCGGAGGCGATCAATGACTTCCAGCTGGATTCCTTTGACAAGGGCGACTACCAGAAGGCGGTTGAGCAGGAGAACCTGGCAAGAAATATCGTTGAGGTTCTGTACCCGAATGACAACCATTATGCCGGCAAGGAGCTGAGACTAAAGCAGCAGTACTTCTTCATCTCCGCGTCCGTGCAGGATGCCATCGCGCATTATAAGCAGCAGCATTCCGACATCAGAAAGTTCTATGAGAAGGCCACCTTCCAGATGAACGATACACATCCGACTGTCGCGGTTGCCGAGCTGATGCGGATCCTGCTTGACGAGGAAGGCCTGGAGTGGGATGAGGCATGGGAAGTCACGACGAAGACGGTTGCCTATACGAATCATACCATCATGGCGGAAGCGCTGGAGAAATGGCCGATCGAGCTGTTCTCAAGACTTCTTCCGAGAATCTATCAGATCGTTGAGGAGATTAACCGCCGCTTCCTTCTGGAGGTTCAGAAGAAGTATCCGAATGACCACAGCAAGGTCGCGAACATGGCGATCATCTATGACGGTCAGGTCAAAATGGCGCATCTGGCGATCGTAGCAGGCTATTCGGTGAACGGCGTTGCACAGCTGCATACGGAGATCCTCAAGAGCCAGACGCTCAAGGACTTCTATCAGATGTATCCGTGGAAGTTCAATAACAAGACCAATGGCATCACGCAGCGCAGATTCCTGCTTCATGGAAATCAGCTTCTTGCCAGGTGGGTGACCGATCACATCGGAGACGAGTGGATCACGGATCTTCCGCAGATCGCGAAGATGAAGGTGTACGCCGACGATGAGAAGGCACAGCAGGAATTCATGAATATCAAGTATCAGAACAAGCTGCGCCTGGCTCAGTACATCAAGGAGCACAACGGAATCGATGTGGATCCGCGCTCGATCTTTGACGTCCAGGTCAAGCGTCTGCATGAGTATAAGAGACAGCTGATGAACATCCTGCATATCATGCATCTGTATGACGTGATCAAGGATCATCCGGAGATGCCGTTCTATCCGAGAACCTTTATCTTCGGCGCAAAGGCTGCGGCAGGCTACCGCAGAGCGAAGCTGACCATCAAGCTGATCAACTCTGTGGCGGATGTCATCAATAACGATGCTTCGATCAACGGGAAGATCAAGGTTGTCTTCATCGAGGACTACCGTGTATCGAATGCAGAGTGGATCTTCGCAGCTGCGGATGTATCGGAGCAGATCTCGACCGCTTCCAAGGAAGCATCCGGAACCAGCAACATGAAGTTCATGCTGAATGGCGCGCCGACACTCGGAACCATGGATGGCGCGAATGTGGAGATCGTCGAAGAAGTCGGCGAAGAGAACGCATTTATCTTCGGTCTGTCTTCGGAAGAGGTCATCCGTTTCGAGAACGAAGGCGGCTATGATCCGAACTACTACTTCAATACGGATCAGGATATCCGCCGCGTGCTGATGGAACTGATCAACGGTAAGTATTCGAACGGCGACATGGAGCTGTTCCGCGAGATCTACGATTCTCTGCTGACCAATAAGTACGGCAGAGCGGACCAGTACTTTATTCTGGCGGACTTCAAGGCATATGACAAGGCGAGAATGGAAATCGTTGAAGCCTATCAGGATGAAAAACGCTGGGCGAAGATGGCGATTCTGAACATGGCGTCCTCCGGCAAGTTTACCTCTGACAGAACCATCCAGCAGTATGAGGATGAGATCTGGAAGCAGAAACCGATTACCGTGAAATAATCAATCAAAATAATCAATCATTCAGATTCCGTGCCGGGCACTTCGGTGTCCGGCACTTCTTTTTGCGCCTCGGCCTGATCTAACTCCTGCAGCTGTGAAAGGAGGGTAGCTGCCTCCTCTTTTGGCAGAGAGATGTTCTCAGACACGACCTTCCAGACGCTGTCATCCTGGAAGCCGAGTGCCCAGATCGCGCATCCTGCGAGATCATTGGAGCTGACAAGCAGGGCTTTGCGCAGGAGCGAATCGGCATCTTCAATCCAGATCTCACACAGGACACCGTCATCCGTATACCAGGAGATATAATTCTGAGCAGTCGACGGATCCCACTGCGGGGTCAGACTCCAGGATTCCAGAGTGGCCGAGACCGCATTCATCGAGAGCTCTTCGCTGTTGATATAAGCTGTTCCCGCCTCATCCGTGGAGGTATACCAGATCCTCGTGTAGAACGGGATGGCGCTGATGAGCTTGTCGGCCGGGATGCCGGATTGAAGCAGAGTGGAGAGCGCACGCGCTTCATATCCGAAGGAAGCGACGGAGCCGGCGCTCTCAGAGCCGACATAGTGTTCATCATAGCCCATATTGATGAGATAATCGCTGACCGCGGCGATCTCCTTCCGGTTCAGGTACGCATTGAAGTCATACGGCGGATAGGTATCCACGCTGAGGACAAGCGAGTGGCTGCGGCAGGCAATCGACAGCTCCCGGACAAATTCCGTATATGTGTAGGCATCGTCCGGATCGATGTGTTCAAAATCAATGTTGATGCCGTCCATGCCAAGGGTCCGGGCATAACCGATCAGCTGGCTGATGCAGTTTCGCCGCGCGGCTGTGGAGGAAAGCATCACGGAATTATCCATATCCGGTGAGAAATCATCCACCAGGCCCCATACCTGCAGTCCTTTGTTATGTGCCTCCTCGACATAGGTCTTCGAACCCAGCGATTCCACATTCCCCTCATTGTCTGTCAGAGAGAACCAGGTCGGACTGATTACGTTGATGCCGGTCATGGAAGCGGTGGCATCCGGGAACGCCTTGTTGTCGCCGGTGGTTGTGACCATATGCCAGATCAGGGATACCTTGTCGTCCATTTTGATGGAAGGATATGCAACGGGAGTGAAGCCTTCATGCTCCTGATTGACAGTCACAGGCTCCGTCATGCGGTTTGACTTGACCCAGCCGACAAACCCGTTCTGCGTCAGAACCTTCAGCCAGTGTTCTCCCTGCTCCAGTACGATCACCTGATCGCCCTTGAGCAGATCCGTAACGATCGGGCTCTTGATTCCTCCTGCGTAACGCACAGCAGCTTCCTTCAGAGAATCCGCTGTCAGGGTATCACCCCACTGATTCCGGATAAAGACATGCCGGGTGTCCTCCTCATAGGTCCAGGCGATATCGGTATACTGCGCGAGGAACGCAAGGCTGAAATACAGATCGCCGCTATCTGCGCGCAGCGCTATGACTTCCTCAAAGGAAGACTCGGAGGAAGGATCGTCATCAAGCGCTCCGTCAATGATCTTATAGGATGCGGATTCTACAGGAATTTCAAAGGTCTGCGAAGCGGTCGTGAACAGAACCTGACCATTCCCGGCGTCCCAGAAGAAACGCTCATTCAGAGAATCCCGGACAAGCTCATGAGGAAGATAGACATGGCCATCCCGGACAAGCGCCCGCTGATCCGTCAGGATCTGATCCTGGATCACGATCGCAGCCTCATCCGCCTCCATCGGCCCGAAATACTCCTCCAGGGACATGCGCTGATTCGTGGGCGTGTACCTGATAATCAGCCAGACAGCAGCTGCAATGCCAAGGATCAGAAACAGCGCGCCAAAAAAAACACGGATGCGAAGCTGCTTCTTCCTGCGGGCAGTCTTTTCACTGCGTTTTGTGTCTCTATCCATAACCGGTCGATCTCCAATTCTTCAGACTCAAAGGAAACACTGCATCAAACAGTATTTTTTTAAGTATAGCAATCCCGGGAAAAGGGATCGACACGAAAAATCTTAAATATGTGTAAAAACTTTCGCGATTCACGGTTGATCTGAGTGCCGGCACAGGAGCGCCATGCGAAGCATGGATGGACTGTGGCCGGATGGGAAGGAACCGTGAATCGCGAAACGCGACAGCCATGCGAAGCAAAAACATCCTGTCAGATCCCTTCACTATAGTCTGTGCATGACGGGGCGGTCCTGCGCTGACCGATAAGAAAGGGATCTGCCAGGTTTTTTTGTCCGGTGCCGCCGCTCACATCCGGTGCGGGCTTTCCGCCCGGTCCATCGGAACGATCAGCAGCATAGAAGGCTGTCCCTGTTCCTGCAGTCGGCACAAGGGGTGGTTTTGCCGATCCATCAGGAACAATGCAGGTAGGAAACCTTCGAAGGTGATGCAGGGCTGCTCCTGCCATGATTGATTTCGTCCAGGTCAACCTTTACAAAATCGATCTTTCCGATCTTTTGATTGCCGGGACCTTCGGGAATGAAGTCCATCATATAACTGACACCTTCCCGCAGGCAGGTTGCAGCGATCTGGCCGGGCTCCGCCTCCTTTCCTTCCAGGCACAGGGAGATTCCCGCCCTGGCGTATTCGCGCAGGAGATCGTACATCCCCCTGCATTGTCTTCTGTGACATCCGATCTGCTCCACTTTCTCGTAGCGCATCTTTTTGAATCCCCCTTTCTGTATGGCTGATTCCATGGAGGTGCCGGTATTTGTGATGTATCAGTCCGCAGCCCGGAACCGGTCAGCGGTGACGATTTTCATTATAGGTGTCTGACAATTGCCCTGCTAAGAGCTACTTATGTGACCTGCAGCATTTCAGCGATCTGCACGATTCCCGGCCGCCGGCAGTCATACAACATAGAAAGAAGGCTGCAGGAATCAGTCATAGAGACAGCTTTACGGGACATGTCTTGTGAATCCTTCCGAAAACCGGAAACGAAAATATGTGCAGATGCGAACTGTGAGATGTTACAGAAGATATGTAGAACCATGCGCGTTGCTGCGCATGAAAAACAATGAAAGAAATTGTCGGACGAAATTGCCGGGAGTCATTCCGGCATGTTATATGTTATAAAGAGTTTGATGAAGAGGGATGCCACTGCGATTACAGGTGAGAATCAAATAAAAATGAGTGTGAAGAGAAAAACTACATCCTATATCCTGAAGGGCATCGTGGTCCTGGCAGCTGTTTCAGGCATATGGCTGAGTGCAGCCGGCGGCAGAAACAGCTTCATGGGCGGAAGCAGGGTGTTTATGTACTTTACGATCCAGTCCAATCTCGCGATTGCGCTGATCTGTGCGGCTGGCGGTATCTTGATGCTGCGCTCCGGCCGGATAAAAGACTGGAGGTTTGTTGTCAAATTTGTGGGAACGGTATCGATTACACTGACCGGCGCGGTTTTCTGCTTTGTCCTGGCACCGACATTCGGGCCAAAGGCCTGGAGTCTTCAGAATATACTGACGCATGTGATCGTTCCGGTTGCTGCTGTTGCGGACTTTTTTGTCACAGGCATCTACGGGAATATCCGGATGAGAGACATTGTCTTTGTGACGCTTCCGCCGCTTGCCTATGTCATCTACGCCGGGATCGGATATGTCTGCGGCTGGGATTTTTCAAAGGGCGCGAACTATCCCTATTTCTTTCTGAACTGGGGGAGCCCGGCCGGCGCATTTGGCTTTACCGGGGAATTGCCGTATATGGGATGCGTCTGGTGGATCGGGCTTCTTCTGATCGGGCTGCTTCTGGTCGGCGCGGCATATCTTCTCATACTGAAATTATGGAAATGAGAGCCGGTGACAGAAAAACCCCTGCAGCTTATGCTGCAGGGGCTGGTTTTTTGCTGATCAGATGATCACGGAGCCTCGATTGCTCCAGTCGGACATGCGTCTGCGCAGGTTCCGCACTCGATGCAAGCATCCGCATCGATATTGTACTTGCCGTCTCCCTCGGAAATCGCTTCCACGGGGCACTCAGCAGCACAGGTTCCACAAGCAATACATTCATCTGTAATCTTGTATGCCATAGTAATGATACCTCCTTATGATGATTAACTACGCTCCCCGCCTGAGGGGGTTCTGACTACATGATAATACAAGCACTCAAGGTAGTACAACGAAATCTTAGTTAGCAGGCCCAAACCACGGTGCCGAGCAAAAAATTAAATTGTGCAAAATTTACCTTGCCAATCAGAGTTGCCCGGTATATAATGCGGAAAGCGGGATAAACCGGTCCTGGAAAATGGCAGATGCTGCCGATGTTTTCAGAAGACCTGAGGAAATAGCAGGAGGAACAATCATGGTTAGAATTACAAAAGAAATGACGATCGGAGAGATCCTGGGTGTGGATTATGATCTTGCGAGTGTACTGATGGGCGGCGGAATGTACTGTGTCGGTTGCCCTTCTTCCCAGGGAGAGAGCCTTGCGGAAGCGGCAATGGTGCATGGAATTGATCCGGATCTTCTGCTGGAGAGACTGAACAACTACCTCGAGAGCAAGGAAGCGAAATAATCGGATCTTCAGAGCCGGGAAAACATCATAATCAGACGTAATATGCTGCCCCATGCAGGCCTTTCTTGTTTCAGTCCTGCCCTGGGGCAGCATTCTATTATGGTGCAGAGGCTGTCTCCTTCATCGTCAGCAGCAGAAGCTCCATCGTCAGGCCGAAATTTACATTTGCGTCAAGGCGCAGGGTGGATTCCCGGATGCTGTCGAGCACGGACTGAATGCCTTCAAAGGACATGCTTCCGGATGCGGCGCGGATCCGGTCAAGCTGCTCCGGGAAAAGGAGTCCGTCCGGATCCATGGAGGCCTTAAAGTACAGGATATCCCGGTACCAGGAGGCAAACAGGCTGAGGACACGCGCGGCATCTGTCTTGAACGCCTCCAGTGTCTGGATGGCTGCGCGGATCTGCGTCAGATCCCAGGAGGAAATGCCGAGCAGAATCTCCTCCGCGGCCTTGCGAAGCTCTGGGTCATACTCCATGTCTTTCGCGGCAAGCTCCACCATCTGGCAGCGGGAGCGTATGGTCTCGAGCATCGCGTCCGCTGTGTGCGCCAGGAGAATGATCACGACATATTCCGGCGGCTCCTCAAGTGTTTTGAGCAGTGCGTTCTGTGCTTCCTGACGCATGAGGTGGGCGTCCGGAACGATATAGACCTTCCGCTCGCTCGAAAAGGGACGGATGGAAACGTCCTGAACCAGAGAGCGGACCTCCTGGACGGAGAAGGTCTTTGGCTTTTCATGAGACCAGACGCGGATGTCGGGATGATTTCCGTCGATTGCCTGGCGGCAGCTTTTGCACTGCATGCAGGCGTCCGCAACGGACGGCGCACGGTCCGTGCATTGAAGTGTAGTGGCAAATGCGAGTGCCAGGGTCTGAAGATCTGCTGCGGAGGGTCCTGTAAACAGCCATGCATGGCTGACGCGATCCGCAAGGATCGCCCGCTGCAGAATCGCAGCTGCCCGTTTCTGATCAGGTATCTTGTCAAATGCGCCCATTGATCCCATGCCTCTTTTTCCAGCCGGTCAGTTCTGTCTTGTGTCTGCCTGAATGGAGCGGATATAGTCCGCTGCCTCACGGAAACAGGATTCCTTGTCTTTTTCATTCTTAAATCGCCGGCTGATCCCTGCTTCGAGGAGGTTTTCCTCGGAGAAATCCTTCTGATCCGCCAGGAACCGGCGGCACATTTCTTCATAGCGGTGATTGCCGGGTTTGCGCTCCCGCTTCAGGGCCCGCCCCAGGCGGATTCCGTCTTCCACCTCGATGTAGAGGGGGACGACATAGCCCTCCGGATAATAATCACGCATTTTGCGGAAGGACTCCAGCGTTCCGATCCCGAGCCGGTCTTCCGAAAGATGCGCTCCGTCGTCTACGGTAAAGTACGTCCATGGACCGTGTTCTGTCTGGTAGGTCCGTTTTTCGATGACGCGTCCCTGCGCCTCCAGGGCGCGCAGTCCGTCCTCATCGGTAAAATGGTACTCCACCCCGTCCTGCTCATTTGCGCGGATGGGGCGGGTCGTCCATGGAATGAGCGGCGCAAGCTCGAGTGAGGAATCGCCGATCAGATACTCGTACAAAGCGTTTTTGCCGGACGCGCTTTTTCCCATGAGATAAAACAGATGCTTCATTGAATCAGTTCCCTCATATGTGAATCGGAGATCACGCGGATCTGCCTGAGACTATGGTCTTCCAGTCCCTGCATCGAATAGCCGCATTTTTGCAGGAGTTCGGTGCGGCGGATGATCGCTTCGGTGATGCGTTCTCCCGGGACCAGCAGCGGGACGCCCGGCGGATACCGCATGAGAAATTCCGCGCTGACATATCCTGCGGAATCGGAAAATGGCACTGCCTGCGTCCTTTCTTCCAGCGCCGCTGCGATGGTGCAGCAGGTTTGAGGAGATTCCCCGGACTGCCGGCCGGAAGGCGGGAAGGAAGCCTCCGGAGCAATTGCGTGCGGGCAGCCTTTGGAAACATGCCGTGCTTTGATCCCGGCTGCAAACTCCCGGTCGAGCGTGAGCAGCGCGTCGGAAAGCCTTCGGAATCCTTCCTCGTCATCGCAGACGGAGGAGAGCATCAGCACATGGGAAGGGCTGACCATCTCCGGCTGAAGATGAAAGCGTTCCCGCAGTGTATGATACAGCTGCATGGCTGCCGTGCCATCGCTTAGCGCGGAGCAGAAGCCGTCAGCGGAAGGCTGCTCACCCGGTGCGGAGCAGAAGCCGGCGGGCGGGCAGATGAGGATCCGGGAGGGATCATCTGTCCTGCGGAAGGAATAATGCGAGAGCTTTGTCCTTTCATAAAACCGCCAAAGCCGGTCTGCGTAAGCTGCAAAGAGCGTGTCTTTCTGTTCTGAGAGCAGGCGGATACACTGATCCATGGAGGCCATCAGGACATAGCTGGGGCTGCTGGTCTGGTATACGCTCAGAAGATAGCGAAGCCGTCTCCGGTCTGCCAGCGGGCCATTGACATGGAGCAGAGCTGTCTGCGTGAGCGCGGGAAGCGTTTTGTGCAGACTGTGAATCACCAGGTCTGCGCCGAGCTTCACAGAGGATTCCGGGAAGCATGGATGCATCCCGAAATGCGCCCCATGTGCTTCATCGACGATCAGTATTACGCCGCGGTTGTGCGCGATCTGCGCGATCCGCTCCACGTCACAGACGACGCCGTCATAGGAGGGAGAGGTCAGAAAGAGCGCGCAGACATCCGCCTGTCTTTCGAGCGCAGCTTCCACCTGCGCAGGATTGACAGGATCATACAGCCAGGCGGTCCGGACTCTGTTCAGGGCGGCCGCATTGTAGGCGGAGCGGTGGCTGGACCTGGCCATCAGCAGGCAGCTGCCCGGACGGGTACAGGCCCCGATTGCGCTCAGGATTCCCGCTGTGCTTCCATTTACCAGGAAATGCGTCTCGCTGCTGCCATAGAGCGCAGCCGCACGCTCCTGTGCCTCCTTCAGGATCCCCTCAGCATGATGCAGGTTATCAAAGCCGTCGATCTCCGTGATATCGATCAGAGCAGGGTCGCACAGGTGCGCTGCGCGCCGCTTATGCCCGGGCATATGAAACGGATAGGCATCGGTTGAACTATATTGTGTCAGTGCATCGTAAAGATTCATAGTACCGATATTGTACCATGATCTGCCTCTTTACAAAATGCCGTCTGTCGTTATAATGAGTGCAGGATTGGGAAAGTATGCTCAGCGGGAAATATCATTTATGAAGATAGAAAAGATTAATGACAGACAGATACGCTGCATTCTGACGAAAGAGGATCTCGAGGACAGGAAGATCCGGCTTTCGGAGCTTGTGTGCGGCGGAGAGAAGGCACGCGGTCTGCTTCGCGATATGATGACCAGGGCGGCGCGCGAACTGGGATTCAGCTTCAACAACAATCCTCTGATGATTGAGGCGGTGCCGACCGGCAAGGACCAGCTGGTGCTGATTATCACCAGAGTAGATGATCCGAAGGAGCTGGATTCGCGCTTCAAGAACCTGTCAGGGACCTGGGATACCGGGAAAGAGGAGGATGCGCTCCGGGGCCCCGGCGATGAGACCGTTGCCGCGCTGACCGGCGCGGATGACGTACTGAATCTGCTCCGGGAGTTTTCAAAGCGTCTGAAGGAGAAAGAAGAACAGCCTTCCGCCCCGGAGCAGAAAACGGAAAAAACGCGGGGGAAAGATTCTGCCGGCCGGAAGGAGAGCGGCGCATCGGGCAGGGAGAAGGAGGACAGTCTTTCGGAAGAGGAGATCTTCCAGTATACAAGATTCTATGTATTCCGCAGCCTGGAGAATGTTCTGAACGCGTCGAAGCGTGTGCCTGCGGCCTATACGGGAGAGAACGCTCTGTACAAGAATCCGGAAGACGGCGCATTTTACCTGCTGGTAAAAAAGATGGATACGAATCCGGAGCAGTTTAACCGGATCTGCAACGTTTTATCCGAATATTCCACGCCGATGGATTACACAACCGGAATGGATGAGTTCTTCCGGGAGCACATGCAGGTCATCATTGCGGATCATGCGATGCAGCATCTGATCAGTGTGTAAGGACAGCGCAAAATAGCAGTGTGTGCCGCGCCATAGGCGCGGCTTGATTTAGTAGAAGAAGGAACGTGTTATATGATAAAGATTGTCGGAGTCAGATTTCGCAGCGCCGGAAAGGTATACTATTTTGATCCGAGGGATCTCATGCTGCGAATGGGAGACATGGTAATTGCGGAAACTTCGAAAGGCCTGGATTATGGTGTGATCTCAACCTGCATGAAGATGGTGGATGAGACCCTCGTTCAGCAGCCGCTGCGCCCGATCCTGCGCAAGACGACGCCGGAGGATGAGGAGAAGATCAAGGCGCTTCAGGCCAGGGAGAAGGAGGCGCTGAAGGTATGCCGCGAGAAGGTGCGCGAGCACGAACTCGAAATGAAAATGGTGAACGCGGAGTACTCCTTCGACGAGACGAAGGTGCTGTTTTACTTTACGGCAGACGGACGAGTGGACTTCCGCAGCCTGGTTAAGGATCTGGCCAGCGTATTTCATGTGCGGATCGAACTGCGTCAGATCGGTGTCCGGGATGAGACAAGGATGCTGGGAGGCATCGGAATCTGCGGCAGGGAGCTGTGCTGTGCCACATTTCTCCGGGATTTTCAGCCGGTATCCATCAAGATGGCGAAGGAGCAGAATCTTTCGCTGAATCCGGCAAAGATCTCGGGCGCCTGCGGAAGGCTGATGTGCTGTCTGAAAAATGAAGAAGCGACCTATGAGTTCCTGAATGCCAAGATGCCGAAGATGGGCGAAGAAGCGATCACGGCGGATGGCCAGGTCGGCAAGGTGATTGAGCTGGACGTCCTGCGGCAGAGAGTGCGCGTCCTCTTTGAGGAAGGAGACACGAAAGAAGCGGAGATCTTCCCGGTTGAAGCATTGACGTTCCGGCCGAAAAAGAAAAAGGATCCTTCTCAGCAGGGAAAGAAGGCGAAAGCCGAGAAAAACGAGAAAAACGGGAAGGACGAGAAGCCGGAGAAAACCGAAAAGGGTCCAAAGACCGGAAAGGCTGAAAAGAGCGAATACACCGGTAAGGCTGTAAAGGGCGAGAAGGGCGAGAGCACCCAGAAGGCCGGAAGAGGCGAGAAGGGCGAGAGCATCCAGAAGACCGGAAAAGGCGAGAAGGGTGAGAGTACCCAGAAGGCCGGAAGAGGCGAAAAGAGCAGGAAGACGGGAAAAGGCGAGAAGGGCGAAAACCTTCAAAAGTCCGCAAAAAGTGAGCGGTACGAGCAGGCTGCGCGTTCTGAGAACCGTGACAGACCGGTCCGCGCGGACAGGAAAGACGGCGATCAGGAGGAGCGTTCTGAACGGAGACATCCCCGCCGAAGAAAGAACACCCGCGAGGAAGAGGGTGCGGTTCAGCCAGGAATGGGAGACAGCCTTGGCGCGGAGACGGCCGGAGGCGATCCGGAAAAGAACAACGCAAGAAAGCACAGGAGGCACCGCCCGCGTCCGAAGAATGAAGAGCAGACTTCAGGAGCGGGAAAGCCGGATGGACCGCATCATGAATGAGCGGATTGATGACCTGCAGAGGGGTGGCTGCAGAATCATCCAGTGCCCGGAGCTTTTCTGTTTCGGAATGGATGCAGTGCTCCTTTCCGCATGGGCAGCAGCAGGACGCGGGGACCGCGTCCTTGATCTGTGTTCCGGGAACGGAATCGTACCGATCCTGATGGACGCCCGGCTGCCGGAGGAGATTCGCCGGGAAGGGAGCGTTCAATTTACGGGAGTCGAGATCAATTCGATCTGCGTCGATCTGGCGCGCAGAAGCGCGGCGATGAATGCACAGACAGAGCGGATTCATTTTTCAGAGGGTGACGTCAGAGACGTCTGCCGGCCGTCTGCCGGCGCAGGCTTCGGCAGCAGGCCGCATGCATGTACCTCAGAATCCTGCCTTCCTGAAAGGGAGGGAGCGGCTTCGGCATCCGGAGCCGGCTCCGCCGACTGGCCGGACATGCCGGCGCCTGAGTCCTTTGACTGCGTGACGGTGAACCCGCCGTATATGAAAGCGGACGGAGGCTTGAAGGGGCCGAGCACAGAGCGGGCGATTGCCCGGCATGAGGTGCTGTGTACGGTTGACGATGTGGCGCAGGCCGCGCGGCGGGCACTGAAGATGGCGGGCCATCTGTACCTGGTTCACAGACCGCATCGGCTCGGGGATATCTTCCGGGCGCTGCTGCAGAATGATCTGGCGGTGAAGAGAATGCGGATGGTGCATCCTTTTGCCGGCAAAGAAGCGAACCTGGTGCTGATTGACGCGGTCAAGGGCGGCAAGTCCTATGTGCATGTGGAACATCCGCTGATCGTCTACAAGGAAGCGGGCGTATATACGGAGGAGCTAAGAGCTTTGTATGGCTGAGTGCGGAATTCTGTATCTGGTCGCGACGCCGATCGGAAATCTGGAAGATATGACTTACCGTGCGGTGCGCATTCTTTCAGAAGTGGATCTGATTGCGGCAGAGGACACAAGGGGAAGCATCAAGCTGCTGAATCATTTTGAGATTCATACCCCCATGACAAGCTACCATGAATACAATAAAACCGCGAAAGCAAAGACCCTTGTGGAGGCGATGCTTGGCGGGAAGCATGTGGCGTGCATCACGGATGCCGGGACACCGGGAATCTCCGATCCGGGAGAGGTGCTTGTACGGATGGCGCTGGATCATGGGATTCGCGTTGTGCCTGTGCCGGGTGCCTGTGCCGCGGTCAATGCGCTGATCAGCTCGGGACTGGAGACGAGACGTTTCTGCTTCGAAGCATTTCTGCCATCGGAAAAAAAGGAAAGAGACGCGGTTTTGGAAGAGCTTCAGCAGGAGACACGTACGATTGTCCTGTATGAAGCGCCGCACCGCCTGAAGAAAACACTGGATCTTCTGCTGGAGCAGCTTGGAGACCGGCCGATGACGATCTGCCGGGAGCTGACAAAAAAACATGAAGAGATCCGCCGGACAACGCTTGCGGAAGCGGCAGCCTGGTATGAAGCGAACGAGCCGCGCGGCGAGTTTGCCCTGGTAATTGCCGGGCAGGACCGACGCGATCTGATCCGCCGGAAGCAGGAAGAGGTTCGCGCCAGCCTCAGCCTTGCGGATCATATGGAGCAGTATCTTACCGAAGGGATGGACCGGAAGGAAGCAATGAAGGCTGTAGCCAGAGACAGAGGACTGTCGAAACGGGATGTGTACCGGCTGCTGCTGGACGAAACCAAATGACGGCACTTCAGAATCACTGAGATGGGAGACAGTCTGCATGATCGAAAAGATAGAGAGAGCGGCACGCGAGGCCGGCAGTATCATTCTTGCCGCGCACGGCGAAGATCTGCATATCGAAAACAAGGAAGGGCGCGCGAATTTTGTTACGCTGTATGATAAAAAGGTGCAGGACTTTCTGACCACGCGTCTGAAGGAAATTCTTCCGGACGCGAAGTTCCTTGGAGAGGAAAATGGCATGGATGCTTTTCTTCCCGGGGACGATGAGGGGTGGCTGTTTGTGATCGACCCGATCGACGGCACCACAAATTTCATCCACAATCTGCACCCGTATGTCACCTCCATCGGATTGATGAAGGATGGCGTTCCGTATGCAGGCGTTGTGTATGCACCTGTCACGGATCAGATGTTTTGCGCTGTGCGGGGACAGGGCGCCTATGAAAATGGCCGCAGGATTCATTCCTCCGGGGCGCCTCTTTCCGACAGCGTCATGCTGTCCGGCAGTGCAGGCTTCTCGATGCAGGCTTATCAGATTGCACAGGAGCTTACCCGCGAAGTGCAGGGGCGCTGCCATGGGGTACGCTCAACAGGAAGCGCGGAGTACAATCTGTGTATGACTGCCAGCGGCAGAAGCGGCGGCTATTTTGAGATGAGGCTTGGTCTGTGGGATTTTGCTGCCGGCGGACTGATCCTGGAAGAAGCCGGCGGAAGAATGACCGACTATTACGGGAAGCCGCTCTCGTGGCGCGGGCCGTCCAGTGTTCTGGCAGTAAGTGAAGGCATTGCCCGGGAAGGAGCATTTCCGGATGCCGGAGCTTATCTTGACAGATGGAAAGCGAAAGAATGACGGAGAGGAAAGACGCCGGAGAATACCGGAAAGAATTGATGACCACAAGGGAGGCCGGCCGGCTGACCAGGCAGGAAATAGAAGCTCTGGCCCGGGAAGCTGCGCGCGTGATTCCGGAGCGGGTTGCCTACTTTGCGCCAAAGGTCGGCGTTACCTACGGAAGGATTACGATCCGCAACCAGAGATCCCGCTGGGGAAGCTGTTCCTCGAAAGGGAATCTGAACTTCAATTGCCTGCTGATGCTGGCGCCTCCGGAGGTTTTGGACAGCGTTGTGGTACATGAACTGTGCCATCGTCTGGAGATGAATCATTCGAAAAGGTTTTACGCGCATGTGCTTCGTGTGTACCCTGATTATTACAGGGATCACAAATGGCTGAAGGAGCATGGAACAGAATTAATGCGGCGTATGACAGGCTGAACATCAGCCGGTGCATTCCCATGGCTGCGGCTGCGGGAGGATCACAGAAAGGCAGTATTCATGAGTATTCCGGGAGATACAGGGGAAACATCTAAGAATGCAGTGAAAAAGGCGGGCAGCGGGGACGCAGAAAGGCAGGACCGCCAGACGGCAGGAGACGAAGAGGAAAGAAGGCAGGTCCGCCGGGCGGCAGGAGACGAAGAGGAAAGAAGGCAGGTCCGCCAGATTGTGGGAAGCGCAGATGACTGGAAGGAGCCAAACACGAAGCTATGGCGCATTCTTGCTCTGACCGCCGGGTTTGCGGCAGTTGTATTTGCGCTGTACTGGTTTGTCCTGAGGAACGGCAGCATCAGTGGAAATGGCGGCTCAGGCAGCGGTTCCGGACAGGAAGCACTTCATGAGGAGCACCCTGGCCTTGCGGGAGCTGCATTAGAGGTCTTTGTAACGGAAGCGGAGCAGGACATCACACAGGAGACAGAAGGGGAAGACATCGCATGGGAGACGGAGTCGGAGGCGGAAATCGAATTCAATCCGCATCCGGTGGAATCTACGATGCCCTCCAATATGATCGAGCTTACCGGGATTGAGGTGAACGGCGAGGAGCTGGCAGATCCGCAGAATTATAAAGCTCCGGCGGAGATCTATTTTGACAAAGGCTCCGAGTATACGCAGGCGGAAGGAATCTTCACCTTCCGCGGAAACAATTTCCGCGATGCGCCGGCAGTCGGAAGTGCCGACATCAAAAAGAATACCATCACACAGGTGTGGAGCCAGACGACCGGCGCTACTTCGTACAATGGTGCCTCCTGGACCGGGTCCGGCTGGACCGGTCAGCCTTTGATGCGCAAATGGACGCGCGAGGAGAAGGCGCATATGAATATGGCCGACTGGGCGAAGGAAAAGGATGATCTGGTAGAAGTCATCTACGCGACCATGGATGGTTATGTGTATTTCCTTGATCTGGTGACCGGGGAGCAGACGCGTGATCCGATGTATATCGGCTGGACCTTCAAGGGGGCCGGAGCGCTTGACCCGCGCGGCTATCCGATCCTGTACCTGGGCGCAGGATACAACAGCACACTTGGCCTGGCACATGCATTTGTCATCAACCTGGCAGACTGCACCGTCATGTACGAATTCGGCGGAGAAGACGCATTTTCCCTGAGAGGAACGGTTGGCTTCTTTGACTCTTCGCCGCTGGTGGATGCCGAGACCGACACATTGATCTGGCCGGGCGAAAATGGTGTCATCTATATGGTGCATCTGAATTCGTCCTGGGACAGCGCGTCTGGGACGCTGTCGCTTAACCCGGGCAATATGGTGAAATGGCATTACAAGGGCATCCGCTCCGCGACAAATGGATATGAGAAGTACTGGCTCGGCATCGAGGACAGCTTCGCCGCGTACAAGGGCTATCTGTTTGCGACGGACAACGGAGGGCACCTGATGTGCCTGGATCTGAATACACTGCAGCTGGTATGGGTGCAGGATACGCTCGATGATTCCAACTCCACGCCGATTCTCTCGAACGAGAATGGGCACCTCTATCTGTACACAAGCACTTCTTTCCGGCTTGGCTGGAGAAGCAATACCACCGCAACCGTGCCGATCTGGAAGATCGATGCGGAGACGGGAGAAAAGATCTGGGAAACAGAATTCGAGTGCTATACGATGGACGGTGTGTCCGGCGGCGTGCAGTCAACGATGGCGCTTGGAAAGAAGCGCCTGGACGGGTACATCTACGCGACGGTTGCCATGACAGGGGAACCCTTGATGGGCCTGTGCGTCTGCATGGACTGCAGGACGGGAGAGATCGTGTGGCAGCACAAGGCATATTATGCGTGGTCCTCACCGGTTCTGGTGTACAACAAGGATGGCTCTGCCCGCCTGATCTACTGCAGCTGCGGCGGATACATGTATATGCTGGATCCGAAGACAGGCAAGGAACTGGCAAAGAGCGAGCTGAGCAACGGAGCGATAGAAGCCTCGCCGGCTGTGTGGGATAATTACGCAGTCATCGGAACCAGAGCCTGTAAGATCTGGGGACTGAGGTTTGACTGAGCATAGAAGATAAGCTGCGGCTTCTCGGGAAAGGCGCGAACAAGCACGAACAAGCTGCAATTCAGTGCAGGAGCAGGAAGACCTCCGTCAGGATCATTCCCGTGACAGCGCCGCCTACGTGTGCCTGCCATGCGATGCCGGGCATGAAATTGATGAACAGGTTCAGCACAAGTGTCATCGCGATGGAGCGCAGACCTGAGACGGAGTGATAGGAGATCAGGATCAGGAAATATCCGAACATCAATCCGTACAGGCCGCCTGACAGACCGACGGAATAGCGGACGCGGGAGATTGCGTATTCCAGAAGACTGCCGCCGACCACAGAACCAAGCAGGATTCCCGCGAACCATGCGTGCCCGAAGAAATTCTCCAGAGCGCGGAGGTTATACAGCGCGAGGAGATTCATCGCGATATGCCAGGGCTGAATGTGTGTGAAGCCTACGGTGAGCATGCGCCACCACTGCCCCTGCCGGATCCGTTCGCGGTCATAGCATCCGCATCTCACCGCGCGCGCGGTTTTATCGGAACCGCCGGATGCAATATAGAAAAAAACGATACCGCACAGGATCAGCACGATCAGCCAGACCGAAAGTCCTTCACTCAGAATCGGGCTGCTTCCTGCTGTATAGGGTCGATACATAGCCATCCTCCTTCTGGCGTCACAAAGACTGAAAGTTTCGATCGTGCGATCGGAACCGCACATCTTTTCACTGACTGTCTGCTGATCCGGATATGACAATAGAAATAATATAGGTTACAAGTCACACCCTGTGTTTGCCGCAGATGCCAGCAGGGATGTGACTTGTAATTAGTATAGCGTTTTGTACACCGCAATTCCATAAGGATACAATATACATCCCCACAAAAATTTGATAGAATAAGTTGATTTAGTGCGGCTTTGTACGGAAAGGACGTGGAGCATGAAACTTACATTTTTGGGTGCGACACATGAAGTGACCGGCAGTTGCTATTATCTGGAGGCTTGCGGAAAGAAGCTTCTGATTGACTGCGGCATGGAGCAGGGGCCGGATCTCTATGAGAATAAGCCGATTCCGGTTCCCGCTGCGGACATCGATATGGTGCTTCTGACGCATGCGCACATTGATCACTCGGGTCTTCTGCCGCTGCTGTACAAGCATGGCTTCCGGGGCCAGATCTTTGCGACCGGCGGAACCGCGGCACTGTGCCGGATTATGCTTCTGGATTCCGCACACATCCAGGAATTTGAAGCAGAGTGGAAAAACCGTAAGGGTGAGCGTGCAGGAAAGGAGCTGGTGGAGCCGCTGTACAGTCAGGCTGACGCAGAGGGCGCGATTGGCTGCTTTGTTTCCGTTGATTATAATACGGAGAAGTACATTGCTGAGGGGATGCGGGTGAACTTTATCGATGCCGGACATCTTCTCGGATCGAGTTCCATCGAAGTGACAATCACAGAGGGGGATGTCACAAAGAAGGTCATTTTCTCAGGTGACATCGGAAATAAGAATCAGCCTCTGATTTCGGATCCGACTTATCCGGGCGGCGCGGACTATGTCATCATGGAATCCACGTACGGGGATCGGACGCATGAGAGACCGGCGGATGATGATCATGTCATGGCGCTTGCCGAGGTCATCCAGCATACCTTCGACAGAGGCGGAAATGTCGTGATTCCTTCCTTTGCGGTCGGCCGTACGCAGGAGATCCTGTATTTTATCCGGGAGATCAAGCAAAATGACATGATCAGCGGACATGATAATTTTGAGGTGTATGTTGATTCCCCTCTGGCGATTGAGGCGACGAATATTTTCCGGGAAAGGATGTACAGCGACTTTAATGAGGAGGCGAAGGAGCTTCTGCAGCAAGGCATCAATCCGATCGGATTCTCAGGTCTGAAGACGGCAGTCACCTCAGAGGACTCCCGGGCGATCAATGATGATCCGTATCCGAAGGTGATCATTTCCGCCAGCGGCATGTGCGATGCCGGACGGGTGAAGCACCATCTCAAGCACAATCTCTGGAAGGAAGAGAGTACGATTCTGTTTGTCGGATACCAGGCCGTCGGAACTCCCGGCCGCGCTATCCTGGACGGAGCGGAGAGCGTGAAGCTCTTCGGCGAGGAGATCGAGGTCCGCGCGGAGATCTGCCAGCTTCCGGGTATATCCGGACATGCCGACAATGTCGGCCTGATGGAATGGATTCGCATCACGAGTGAAGCGCAGAAGCCCGACATGGTCTTCGTCACGCACGGTGAGGATAAGGTGACGGAGCTTTTCCGTGACCGTCTGATCCATGAACTCGGGCTGAAGGCCTGCGCACCATTCTCCGGAACGGTATTTGATCTGGTGGCCGGCACATTTGAGGTGGAAGCAGAGCCGGTTCTGATCGAGAAGGAAGTGAGAGAGGGCATCGTTCAGGCGAAGCAGGATGGCGGAGCCGTTGTCCGGAAGAAGGGATCGGACCGTGGTGCGGCAGGCCCCGCCTCTTCCAGAAACAAGAAATCTGCAGCGATCTATACCAGACTGGTTGCCGCGGGCAATCGCCTGATGACAGTCATCCGGCACAATGAGGGCGGAGCCAACAAGGATCTGAACCGACTTGCGGAAGAGATTCACCGGCTGTGTGATAAATGGGATCGTTGAGAAACCGAAGATCTCAGAGGGGTGCCCCGCTTCTATAGTCGGGGAGTATGAACCTTTGCTCAGAGGGGGGGCGCTTCTATAGACGGCGGGCAAGAATCCTTGCTAAGTGGGGTGTCCACCGCCTCTGCGCTCGGTCGGGCGCAAGGTATGCCGGCGGCGTACTTGAAAGGCGAAGCACATGTTAAAAAGAACCCTTGCAATTCTGTTCTCTATCGCCCTGGCTGCAGGCATTCTGTTCGCCTTCGTGCCGCGCACGACGGTGAAGCAGATGGCGGTGCGGTCAGGATTGATCGAGAATACCTATTACCATGAGGGCGATACCGAGTGGGACAACGGAGGGGTGGAGGAGTATTACTTCAACAATCTTCCGTCTCAATACAATGAGATCTACCGGGAGCTGTATTCGCGGCTGTCAGCCGGGGAGGATGAGGCCGAGATCTACGCCGAGGTGAGCGTGGATGACTTCTGGATCGCCTATTATTCCGTGCTTGCGGATCACCCCGAGCTGTTCTGGGTGGGATCGAGCGCTCAGGTACAGTCAAATGCAGTTACAGGGCTGGTTGCCAGCTACGCGATCGAGTCTACGGTTCCGGCAAATGAGCGTGCGGCCACCCGCGGCATGCTGGAGGCTGCCGCGGATGAATGCATTCGCCAGACGGATGAGACCTGGTCTGATTACGGGCGGATCAAGTCCATCTATGAGTATCTGATCAACACGGTGGAGTACAACGCCCAGGCGCCGGATAATCAGTGCATCCAGAGTGCTCTGCTGAACCACCAGTCCGTCTGCGCGGGGTATGCGAAAGCATTTCAGTATATCTGCCACAGGATGGGGTACTTCTGCACCTACGTCACCGGATCGATCCGTGGCGGAGACGACCATGCCTGGAACATCGTGCGGATCGACGGGAACTACTACCACGTGGACGTGACCTGGGGAGACCCGGTCTTCGCGGACGCCTGGGAGGACGGCACGGGCATCACGGTGATGAATTACAATTACCTGTGCTGCACGGACGATGAGATCCTGGTCACGCATGTCCCGGATGTGGATGTGGAACTGCCGGACTGCACGGACAGCAGCTATAACTATTACCGCATCAACAACATGTACTATGAGACCTGGGATTATGACCGGATCTACAATGTGCTGATGGATTCGGTCCGCAGCGGCGCGCCCTGCACGGTCATGAAGTTCGCCACGCAGGAGGCCTACGAGACGGCAAAATACGAGCTGTTCACGAACCGGATGTACTATGACGCGGACCAGTATCTGATGCAGGCCTACGGGGCCAGTACATGGAACAACCGCTATTCGGTGGACGATGACTTCCGGGTCATAACGATCCAGTGGATCTGACCGGGTACGGGAGCAAACAGGAAAGGAACACAGCATCTTGAGCGAACAATTCCGAATCTTTCGATCCATCC
>CADBZI010000032.1:0-5280 GCA_902799015.1 uncultured Lachnospiraceae bacterium
CCGAGAATGCCTTCGCCATTATACATGTAAATCACATGATAAATGACAACCAAAACTACAGTTACCCATCTGATATTGTCTAAGTAGTATTTTCTCATACATTTCTCACCTTTGCAATTATTTTTAACATTATCATAAGTGCAGGGCATACTCATTTCCACCAACCAAACCGAACATTTATATGTCAGAAATGTTAAAGCTGGTTGCGAAATCTAAAATTCCTTCAGCTCAAAGCTCACCTCCCACAAACTCCCATATGTGGGAAGAACTGCCGGAGAGGAAAAGGAAGAATCCAAAGAAACCACAGGTTTCGTGACAGGGAACAGAGCAAAGCGCTCCACAACCAATTTGGGTAATGAGGTGCTGTTTTTTTGCAACGACCGAACAGGACATCAGGGACAACTTTGACAATATGCTGAAATAGCTGTTTAATGGCGTGCAATATGAAAAGTATTAAAAAAATACCCCTTTAAATTGAAAAAAACCCCTTTGTATGTTATTATTGCCAGTACGAAGGAGCTGTGAAAGGAAACATAGAACCATGAAGAAAAATCTTGGAGTTGTTCAGGCTGTTTATCCGATGCCGGTGCTGATGGTCGCAGCCTATGATGAGAACGGAAAAGTGAATGTAATGAATGCGGCATGGGGAATGATCTGCAATGAGGACAGGATCGCACTGTTCATTGACGAGGATCATAAGACCACTCAGAATCTCCTTAAGACAAAGGCATTTACGGTTAGCATTGCTGATAAGGATCACATGGATGTGGCTGATTTCTTTGGTATTGCGACAGGAAATAAGATGCCGGATAAGTTTGAAAGGACAGGATATACTGCTGTAAAGAGCGAGTTTGTCAACGCTCCGATCATTGATGAGTTCCCTGTGGTGATGGAATGCGAGCTTGCCGAGGTGTCAGAGACGGAAAGCTTCTATTGCATTGTAGGAAAGATCGTTAATACAGCCGCGGAAGAAAAAGTGCTTTCAGATAATGGTAAGGTTGATCCGTCAAAGCTTCAGGCATTGATATTTGATCAGTTCCAGCATGGGTATTATGTTTCCGGTGAACAAGTGGGAAAAGCGTGGAATGCCGGAGCAGGTCTGATGAAGAAATAACAAAATATTGATGTGAATTGTTTTGGAGAGTCGTGTAACAGCGGCTCTCTTTTCATGTCCGGAAGGAGGTGGTCATTTGTATCCGGTCAGCGAAGCCTTCTTAACAGCGGTGAAGTGGCGAACATGTCATCATGCTTCCGCTGGAGGCGATACATCCATTCAAACCATATCTGAAAACACATTATCTGGATTCCAGGATCGATTTTGGAACTTACCAGGATAAGAAGTCAGAGCTTACGAAAGAACAGCAGCTGAAAACAACAGAGCTGAAACAATTGCAGGGAGAGGCAAGCGTTGAGAAGGATTTACACAAGAGAATAGACGCAATGCGGAAGATGCTGACCGAGGCTCCGGTGCTTATAAAATTTGATCGGCATGTTTTTGAAAGCATCGTTGAAAAAGTGATTGTCGGCAGGTATGATGAAGCGGGAAATGCGGATCTGTCCATGATCACATTTGTCTATAAGACTGGCTTTGAGGATAAGAAAAAGGGCGGCGATTTCGAACCTGGGCGCAGAAATGCGGCGTCGAAAAAATTGCCGTCACTTGCTCCCGATGACTCTGGTAAATTGGAGTCACAGTCTACCGACGTGTCATGTGGAGTGGTCGGGTTAGATATTTTTGAGACAGGGTTGAGTTAGTGGATTGGATAACGGCAGGTTGTGGCTGTGGTTCACTGTCAGGTCGACAGCTTGGACGTTGGAGGGCTTTATGAAAATACATTTTATTCAACAGGACTCATGGGTGCTGCCCGGAGAATATCTCGCCTGGGCAGAACGCCATAGTTATGATGTCACGGTCACGAAATGCTGGGAATACGAATCAATTCCACATTGACCACCTGATCCGAGTCTGGACATACGCGAAGACAAATCGGAGATCAGACTGGGACTATTGCGTTTCCATGCGGAGGTTCAGGAGCCGAATGATCAATTCTGGTCTTATATGAACAAAGAAGTTCTTCCGCAAGTGAGAAGTGCAATTGAGGGAAAAAAGGCTTTGCAAGGCACGATTACTGGGGACAATAATAGATTTCTAAGATTGTGGTATGAAGTTTCGACTGAAAACACGGCTTTTGGCAGCTTGTTTAATGGAGTGAGTTATGGATCTGTCAAAATACGATGGAAAGCACGTACGTGTGACGGATAGGTGGGGAGAAACCTTCACGGGCATGGCGGAGTATGGAAACTATAATTTTCTGGAATGTGAATACGGCGGTGAAGAAGATGGTATTTTCATTGAAGACTGCTTGATTTACAATTCTCAGATCGTCTCCATAGAGGAGATCGAAGTTCACGGAACGGTTGAATTATGGACTGAACGATTGATCCTGCGCAGATATCGCCCCGAGGACGCGGAGGACCTGTATTGTTATCTTGGTACAGATCCGGCGATGTATCGGTATTCCGGATGGAATCCATATGCGACTCTCGAGATGTCAAAGGAGACCGTGCAAAGATTTATCGACAGTTATGACGACGAGCACACCTATTCGTGGATAATGGACATAGATGATGTTATCGTTGGCGCGATCGGAGCCTATGATTATAAGGACGATCATATCGAGGTGGGATTCAGTGTTGTGCCGGGTTGGCAGGGACGCGGCTTTGCAACCGAGGCGTTGAAGAAGGTTCTGGAGTATCTGACGGAAAATGAAAGCATTCCCTGTGTGACCGCTTGGTGCGCGGCTGAGAATATCGGATCGAAGCGGGTTCTCGAAAAAGCGGGGATGAAGCTCGTTTGCACTGAGAAGAACAGCCTCGTGGTTGAGGACAGAGTATATGATAAGCTGACATATCATTTTGAGGAGTTTTAAATGAAAACAATAATTTTGAACGGTAGTCCCAGAAAGAACTGGAACACTGCTTTGATGTTGAAGGAAGCGCAGAAAGGCGCGGAATCTGTCGGTGCGGAAACGGAGTACATCGATCTGTTTGATCTGGCCTATACGGGATGTCGGTCGTGCCTTGCCTGCAAGAGAAAAGATGCCGAGCGGTGTAAGTGCTTCTGGAAGGATGATTTGTCACCGGTGATAGACCGTATCTTCGCGGCTGATACGCTGATCATTGGCTCTCCGATCTATCTGGGAGACATTACCAGCCAAGTACATGGATTGATTGAAAGGCTGCACTTTTGCACTCTTTCCTACGATAATTACTCGAACTACTTTACCGGCAAGGTTAATGTGGGCATCATTCTGACCATGAATGCGCCGAAGACGTTCTATAACCTTGCTTACAGGAAGAAGGCAAAAGAAGTGGCCCAGAGCTTTAAGTCGCTGAACGGATCAGTAGAGGTTTACGCCTGCTGCGATACCTTACAGGTGACGGATTACAGCAAGTACAACATGGCCAGCTTCAATGAGGAGCACAAGAAGGAGATGCGGGCAAAACAGTTCCCGCAGGATCTGGAGAAAGCTTTTCAGATGGGAGTTCATCTGAGCGGAGGAAAGTAAAAATGCTTAAAGCAGGAATGGTAGCCCCGTGCGGGCTGGACTGTAATATCTGTTCTAAACTATTTGAGCTGCAAGATCTTAAATATCAGAAAATGCAGACCACTATCATTCCGACAGTGGATGCCTCTTCTATCATCGGCGTAAGGACGCCGGAGCTTCGAAAACTGGCAAAGGAGTTTGCGAGAAGAGAAGAAGCACAGGATTTCTTAAATGATCTTCCGCACCGGTATTTTGAAGAGAACCAGCTTCATGCATTCATCATCTCCGAGATAAAGGAATATGAGATATGTGTGGAAGAACTGAACAGATTTCTGCCATTCGTGGATAACTGGGCAACCTGCGATCAGATGTCACCAAAGATTTTTAAGAAGCATCGTCCGGAACTGCTGGAGCAGATTAAAGCATGGATCCTGTCAGATCAAGCATATACGGTCAGATTCGGAATAGAAATGCTGATGCAGCATTTTCTTGATGAGAATTTTGATCCTGCCTATCCGGAAATGGTCTCGAAACTCAGGTCGAAAGAATATTATGTCAACATGATGATCGCATGGTATTTCGCTACGGCATTGGCCAAGCAATACGATGCTGTACTGCCATATATGGAGAATAAAAGGCTTGATATATGGACGCATAATAAAGCAATTCAGAAATCTGTTGAAAGTTACCGAGTTACACCGGAACATAAAGAATACTTGAAAAGTCTTAAGATAAAGAAATGATAGGCAAACCGCATCAGGAGGCATAATAATGGACGCAAAAGAGGAGCAGGTGCTGGAGTTCAGAGAATCATTCACGAAAGCAGAACTTCAAGAACACAGCCGAGTATGCCCATACGGAAAACTGTTTGTACAGAAATCCAAAGGAGAAGTGAAACGAAGCCTTCTGATGCTCTTCTTTATGTTTGCAGCGGTGATTGCCGTTACATGTGGTGCCTTTGGAAAACCGCACGTTGCGGCTGCCGCAATTCTGATGTGGGGAACGGGCGATGCAATGGCGGTTCTTGTTGGGATACCCTTTGTAAAGCATAAGATCCGATTCAAACCAATCAACGGAAGAAAATCATGGGAAGGATCATTTGCAATGATGGTCGCTTCCTTCCTCGTGGGAACGGGTTTTCTTTGGTTATATCATAGGCTCCCACTTTGCTTTGTCATTCTGCCTGTGCTGATAGCCGCGCTGATTGGAACATTTGTAGAAATGCTGTCGCCATCAGAATGGGATACGGTAACAGTGCCAGTAGCAGTATTGAGCTTTCTGATGATCATGGGGGTTTGATTTAATACCAAAGGAAAAGGCTTCTATGACCGCCTGAAAAGCGCGAATATCTTGCCCTGTCGGCGCGGTGGAAAGAAGGTAATGCGATGAATGAGAAAATCGTACTCGGCGGACTGCAGAGAAAAACAATCTATGGGGGAAGGCTACCTGAGGCTCTGCTTTGCAAATTCTGATGAAATTATTCTGGAAGGTGTTCGCCGCATCAAAGCATTCGTAACAAAGGAGTTTCCCCTGGAATGAACATACTTCGGTATCGCCTTATCCTGAAGAAATACCGGGACTTCCTCCTGCCGACATTGCTTATGACAACGGCGAACAATCTGACTACTTTTGTGGATACGCTGCTGGTAAGCGCTTTTCTGGGAGTAGACAGGGTTCCGGCGGTACAGCTGTGCTTTCCAACATTAATCCTGCTGAATAAAACGCAAGGCTC
>CADBZI010000032.1:5291-28850 GCA_902799015.1 uncultured Lachnospiraceae bacterium
GGCTCTGACCACTAATCTCTTATTCCCGTGTGCTTTGACAACCGCGTCGCCTGCCAGGCAAAGCGGTTGTAAGCAACACGATGATGATGCCGCATCAGAAAGCATCTCTTCCGCTTCGTTTACATGATTATGCCGCATAAGAAAGCGTCTCTTCCGCTTCGTTTACAAGCTCGATGTACGGTTCTCCCATAAGGATGTGCTCATATCCGCCTCCGGTATCTTCGCTGCAAAGCATGTCAACTGATATACCATTCTGGAAAATCATCACGATATCGCTTCCTCCAAAAAGGAAATAACCCATGGGATCTCCTTTTTTCACTTCAGCTCCGACCCGGACCGTATCTTCCCAGTTGCATGAACAGATCTGGGACATGCCGATTGGAAGGACAGCAGCCAATCCGAAATCATGGGTATCGATGATAACGCAGTCCCTTGTTTCAATCATCTGCCATCCGGGGATTGTGTCCTCCAGAATATATCGTTTGCTTTGCGGATCCCAGACGGTAATGCCTCCGGCTCCGTTTGTCGCCTTGATTTTCTGCACTTCGAGGATGGTTCCGTCAACAGGGAAATGGTAGCGGTGATAATCATTCACATTCAGGAAGGTATGGGTCAGGGTTCCGCCCTTAAACGCATCCCTGTAGGCAGAATCCGGCCCGATCAGTTGGGCGACGGATGTAAAATTCGCGGATTTGATCTGCACGCCTTCTTTCTGAATGAAGTCACCGTCTTCATCAATCTCCCAGACGCCCTGGGGTGTCGAGTCAGCCGGAGAGACCACAGCGCTGTCTCCGACAGGCCTTACATCCGGACTGATCAGCTTTCTGGAAAACCATTCGTTAAACGTCTTCCAGATATTCTGACCGCCATACCACTCCTCCTTCATGTTCATCTGCGGATCCTTCCGGACCGTTTCATAATACTCGTCGTTCCAGCTTTCTTCCGTGGAAAGAAAAGCTCCCCATTCATCGGAATAAAGCCTGAGCCAGGAGGAAACAGGCTCATGATACTGCAGCGCGGGATAGTAGTACCCCCTGCCAACGAGCTCATCCAGCGGCTGGTCCAGCAGAAACCAGAGATAATCAACGCTCTGATCGATACTGTCAAAGACGGACGGATACTTCACTTTCGTCAGAACATTCCAGGGCATGGCCTTGACGTTCCAGTCTATCAGGTCATAGAGCTCCTCAACGCTGCGAACAGGATTGGTATCCAGGTCCGGATTGATCCCGGCTGCAGTCTGAATCGATTTTTCCATAAGCGCCAGAAGCTCCGGATCGGCATCCAGATACCCTTTGAGCGCCTTGGATGCCTCACTCCTCTCCTTTGTCTCCGTGATTTCCGGCGCATCTTCCGCCTGTACAATCCCGCCTCCTGTGAGCACGGAAACAATCATCAGCAAAGACAGCAACATCTCCATCAGTCTCGATTTCATCATTCTCCTCTCTCTCATCTGCTTCCGTACTGACCTGTTACTTTACAATGATCAGTTTCATAAACAAGGCGTTTTCCAAGGTTTTTTTGCCATGTTCACTAATATCCTTTTCATTGTAGCATGAAAAGAAAACAGGAAAAAGCGGATGAATCTTTTTATGCCGCAATCTTTCAGATGCAGACTGTCATAGAGAACGGGTGTTGCATCCCTTCTGGTAAATGACAGGTGATATGATAACAGGTGGCATGATGAGAGGAAGGAAAATGCCAACATTGCGGCGGCCTTCTTCTGTGGAAAGAATTGAGCGGTTATGCTACAATTATGAACTGCTCAGAGAGGGTATTATCGAGGCATCCGCCGGAGGCTGCTCTCGGTGAGGGATTGACTCCCGCCACGGAGATAAGATTGCTGCCTGCCGCCTGCAGAGGGGCAATACACGAAGATGTATGCGCAGCGGATACGATTCCGGCGCGAAGCATCTGAGGATCAGGAGGACCTGTTATGGCATGGTATGACGAAGCAGTTTTTTATCACATCTATCCGTTGGGATTGTCCGGCGCTCCAAAGCAGAACGACTATGGCGAGCCGGTTCACCGGCTGAATACACTGAAACCATGGATCGGACATATGAAAAAGCTTGGGTTTACGGCATTGTATATCGGACCTCTCTTCCAGTCTGTCGGTCATGGATATGAGACCACTGACTACAGGCTGCTGGACAGTCGTCTGGGTACGAATGACGATCTGAAGGACTTTGTGACAGCCTGTCACGAGGCGGGGATCAAAGTGATCTTTGACGGTGTGTTCAATCACACGGGAAGGGACTTCTTTGCGTTTCAGGATATCAGGGCGAACCGGGAGAATTCTCCTTACCGGGACTGGTACTGCAACGTGAATTTCTGGGGGAATAACGAGTACAATGACGGCTTTTCCTATGACAACTGGGGTGGGTATAACCTTCTGGCCAAGCTGAACCAGAGGAATCCGGCTGTACGGGACTATATCTGCGATGTCATCCGTTTCTGGGTCAGCGAATTTGATGTGGATGGCATACGGCTGGATGCCGCGGACGTTCTTGACTTTGAGTTCATGAAAGCGCTTCGGCGAACGGCTGATGAGGTGAAGAGCGATTTCTGGCTGATGGGAGAAGTCATCCACGGAGATTATTCGCGCTGGGCAAATGACAATACCCTTCATTCCGTCACGAATTATGCGCTTCACAAGGCGCTTTACAGCGGGCACAATGACCATAATTATTTTGAAATTGCCCATACGGTGCAGCGAACCATTGGCATGATTCCCGGCAATATCAGGCTGTATAATTTCGTGGATAACCACGATGTAGAGCGGATCAGCACCAAGCTGATCAACAAAGCCCATTACATGCCGGTCCATATTCTGCTCTACACCCTGCCCGGTATTCCGTCTGTCTACTATGGCAGTGAGTTCGGGATTGAAGGACGCAAAGAGCGGTATTCGGATGATTCTCTGCGTCCCTTCCTGGATCCGAAGGAATACTGCAAAGATGAGGAGAACAATCCCTGTACCGCGCTGATTGCGTCTCTGGGCAGAATTCACAGCCAGTGGAAGCAGGATCTTGTTTACGGCGATTACAGGCAGCTCGTTCTGACAAACCAGCAATATGCCTTTGCCCGCGGCAGCCTCATCGTGGCGGTGAACAACAGTGACAGCGAGGCATGGATCAGCGTGGAATCTGGCAGTCATGCAGGCTATGTCGGACTGCTGAGCAAAAGAGTGCTGGAGTGCTCCTCCGGGCGGCTGGACATCTCTCTTCCGGGCTGCAGCGGCGACATCTTTGCGCCGGTGAAGGAGGAAGAGAGGAGCAGCCGGGATCAGGATGAGACATCCCGGGACACAGAGCAGTCTGCCGCGATTTCCATCACAGCAGCTGCCCCACAGAGTATAACAGAGCCGGTGAAGACGGAAGAAACATCTGCCGGCGGGACAGTCGGAACGAGGCCGGAGAGCGGTCAAAAGAATCTGACGCCTCTGGAGAATACAGAGATCCCCGATATCCCGTATGATCAGATGACGGTGCAGCAGCTGCAGGCTGTGATTCTGTCCAGGCTGGCACAGAACGGTCCTGTTACGGACCGGATGCGGCGGGATGTAACAGATAATATCTGGCATGATTCTCTGGTGAATTGGGCCAGAAGCTTCTGATGCAGGCGGGTATTGTTCCGTTTTTCATGCATGTATGAAAACCGGATGATACAGGATTCATCTCGGCGGGAGAGCTGCCTCTTTCAAGGCGTATGGCAGGAACACCGCTGACATTTTGTAACAACAGGCGACACAGACACGTGACCGAATTGAGGAAGATATGCAAGGCAGATCCATGACAGAAGGGGCACCCTGGAAGCACACGCTTCGCTTTGCGCTGCCGGTGCTGGCCGGCTCTCTTCTACAGCAGCTTTACAATACAGTCGATACAATTATTGTCGGCAATTTCGCCAGTGAGGAAGCACTTTCTGCTGTCGGCACAACGGGCAGCTTTACGTTTCTGTTTCTGGCCATTGCGCTGGGATTCTCCGCCGGGAATGGCGTGGTTGTAGCCCAGCTTTACGGCGCGGGAGATGAAAAAAAAGTCCGGTCCAACGCGTCCACCGGCATTTTGCTTCTGCTTGGCATGGGACTGGTATCAACCGTCATTGCGCTGCTGGCAGCCAGACCTGCATTTACCTGGTTTGTCGCTGTTCCGGAAGAAATTCTCGAACAGACGCTGGTATATTTCCGGATCTTTGTGCTCGGCCTGGTCTTCCAGTTCGGCTACAACATCTTCTCCTCGATCCTTCGCGCGGTGGGAGACAGTGCTGCAACTTTGTATTTTCTTCTGATTTCCTCCGTGACGAATGTTTTTCTGGATATCCTGTTTGTAGCCGGATTTCACTGGGGCGTAGCAGGCGCTGCGATCGCGACAGACATCTCTCAGGGGATTTCATTTGTCGCAGCCTGGGTCTATATGAGAAGAAAGTACCCGGTCTTCCGGTTCCGTCTCAGGGATTTTACCTGGAACAGTACGCTGGCCCGGAAAACGCTGCAGGTCGGGTCCCCGATCGCGCTCCAGATGATGATTGTTTCCTTTGGACTCACCTTCATCCAGCGCGCTGTCAATGGCTTCGGAAAGACCATGACCGCTTCCTTCACCGTTGGGCAGAGAATCGAGATGTACATCAATCTTCCCTGCAACGCATTTCAGACGACGATGGCCACCTACACCGGACAGAATATCGGGGCAGGGAAAAAGGATCGTGTGAAAACCGGATTGACGCAGACATTGCTGATCTCACTGCTGATGACCATCATGATCTCCGCACTCATCTGGATCTTTTCCGACCAGATCTGCGGCCTGTTCGGACTGAGCCGCGAGGCTGCCGTATACTGCAATGCACACCTGAACGCCGTTGCATTTATCAATATTATTCTTTCGGCTTATATTCCCCTGTTTGGCGTGTTTCAGGGGGCCAATCATCCCGCTGTGCCAACCATAGTCGCAACCTGCGCGCTGGGCGTCAGAGTTGCGGTGACCTATCTGTTCCGCTACAGTCCGCTGTTCGGATATACCATCATCTGGTGGAACGGCCTGTTTGGATTCGGGACCGGATGTACGGTCACATGGCTGTATTATCTGAGCGGGCGCTGGCAGAGGAATGCGTCTTTGACATGATCATGAATGCAGCATGCGCTGCCCGGCACAGAGCAGCCCCAGGGGAATCTATGAGACGGCTTCTTTCAATGACACGGATAACCATTCTGCTTTGGGGCATGTCCCTCTTTGCGGTGTATTCCGGCTTCAGGGCATCCGGCGACGAGCCATCCTATTCCTGCCGGACATATCCGCTGAAAAGAGATGGAATAGCGCTGCATCTTGACTGCGTGACGCTGAAAGACAAAAAGCCGGAGCAACATATCCTGCTGATGCATGGATCGACGTATTCCTCCCATGAGTTTGACATCAACTATCAGGAGTACAGCCTTGTCCGCCGTCTGGCACGGGAAGGGTATGCGGTCTGGAGGCTTGATATCGCGGGATACGGACAATCCGGAAAGGTCGATGACGGATTCCTGCCGGATACGGCATATGCCGCGGAGGATATCCATGCGGCTGCTAAAGAGATTGCCCGGATCAGCGCGCAGGACAGAATTGATCTTCTTGGGTGGAGCTGGGGAACGATGACCGCAGGACTGTTTGCTGCCAGGCACCCGGAGCTTGTCAGAAAACTGATTCTGTATGCGCCGATCCTGTCAGGGCTGGGAGAGCAGGAAAGAGGAGAGCCCTTCAGCCACAATACATGGGAAAGCGCGGCGGAGGATTTTCAGAAAAAGGAAGACGGAACCTTTGATACGGAATATACGGATCCGATCCTGATCGAGCTGTTCTGCTCGAGCTGCTGGCACTACGACGGGGAATATAGTCCGCGAGGCTGGAGCAAAGATGCATGTGTGTCCGGGAACAGGAAATTGATTGATCTGGAGCATATTGCGGCTCCGACGCTTTTGCTGTATGGAACGCGTGATCCGTACATGAACCGGGATCTTCTGCAAAAGGCACCGGACTTGCTCCCGGAGGGATCAAAACTGCAGGCCATCGAAGGCGGCTCTCATATCATGATGTATGAGAAGCCGTGTTACCGGCAGTTTCAGGAAGCCATTGTACACTTCCTCAATTCGTAACCCAGGCATCGCCTGGTGACAGATGCCTCTTTTGTGCTGGATGGTTATTTGTGGCTTTTTTGCCGGAGCAGACGTATGATAAAAAAGATACGGATGCAGAACACTGAGGCGAAGTCTGGATAAGGGTTATGCAGAAAACAGCCGGTGCCGGCCGGATGCGTAAAGAAAGGGGAAAGAGAATGCAATACAATGAAGCCTGCTCTGAGAGACTGTCCCGACTGGGATTCGGGTGCATGCGCCTGCCTCTGCATGAGGATGGAACCATCAATGAAGAAGAAGTTCAGAAGATGGTTGACTACGCGATCGAAAACGGCGTGAACTACTTCGACACTGCCTGGCCTTACCATGGCGGACACAGTGAGCTCGTCATCGGAAGGGCATTGGCAAAGCATCCGCGTGATCAGTGGTTTCTGGCGACGAAGTATCCCGGACATCAGATTGCAGATCGCTACGACCCGGAGGAGATTTTCGAGCAGCAGCTCAAAAAATGCGGCGTGGAGTATTTTGACTTTTATCTGCTGCACAATGTATATGAGAATTCCATCGATGTCTATACGGATCCCAGATGGGGGATTCTTGATTACTTCAAAAAGCAGAAGGAACTCGGTCGGATCCGGCACCTTGGCATCTCCACACATGCGCGTTGCGAAACGCTGGAACGCTTTCTGGACTATGCCGGGGACAGCATCGAGTTCTGTCAGATCCAGCTGAACTATCTGGACTGGACGCTGCAGGATGCAAAAGCGAAGGTCGGGCTTCTGGAAGCGCGCGGCATTCCGGTGTGGGTTATGGAGCCGCTGCGCGGGGGCAAGCTGGCGGATCTGCCCGAAGAACAAGCTGCCAGGCTGAAATTGCTGCGTCCGGATGAGAGCCTTGCGAGCTGGAGCTTCCGCTGGCTTATGAATCTGCCCTCGGTCAGGATGGTGCTGTCCGGCATGTCGGCTTTTGACCAGATGACGGACAATGTTGCGACTTTCTCCGGCGGAGAAGCGCAGACCCCGGAAGAGGCGGCTCTTCTCATGGAGCTCGCCGAGGAGATGAAGGACTCACTGCCCTGTACACGCTGCCGCTATTGCTGTGATGGATGTCCGATGCAGCTGGATATTCCCATGCTGATTCACGCCTATAACGACATCCGGTATGACGGCAGTATGACTGTTTCGATGCAGTTTGACGCTTTGCCGTCCGACAAGCTGCCCTCTGCCTGTATCGGCTGCGGCGCATGCGCGGCGGTATGTCCGCAGGGAATTGATATTCCGGGTGCTCTGGCCGATCTGACGGACAGACTTTCCCGGCTTCCCAGCTGGGCCCAGATCTGCCGTCAGAGAGATGAGGAGCAGAGAAGGCTGAGAGGAGAATAAAAACAGAGCAGCCTGAGGCTGCATGAAAGGAGTATTGCTTCATGAGTTATGTTCTTGAGACGAAGGATCTCACCAAAATATATGGCTCGAAAGCAGCGGTGAAGGATGTGTGCATGCATCTGCCCGAGCGGCAGATCTACGGCCTGATCGGACCAAACGGCGCGGGGAAGACGACCATCATGCGTATGATCAGCGGCCTGTCCCTTCCGACGAAGGGAGACTATGCATTGTTCGGAAAGACCGGTGCGGAGCGCGGAAGGCTGCTTCGCCAGGTTGGCGTCCTGATTGAGGAGCCGGGGCTGTACCCGAAGTTCTCCGCGCAGGAGAATCTGAAGATCAAATGTATTGCACTGGGCGTCGACTGGCACAAAGAGGTTCCGAAGCTGCTGGAGCTTGTGGGATTGGCCGGAGTGGATCCTAAGAAGCCATCCGGGTCATTTTCGCTGGGCATGCGGCAGCGTCTTGGGATTGCGCTCGCAATGGTCGGAGAGCCGAAGCTCCTTGTTCTGGATGAGCCGATCAACGGCCTGGATCCGCAGGGAATCAAGGAGATCCGTGAGATCCTTGTCCGGATGAGAGAGGAGAAGGGGATCGCAATCCTGATCTCCAGCCACATTCTGGAGGAACTGGACAAGGTGGCGGACTGCTACGGCGTCATCAACGAAGGGACGCTGCTGGATGAGTTCAGTGCACAGCAGCTTCACCTTCGCAGCGGTAAATATGTAAAGATCCGTACGCAGAATCCGGAAGCTGCACTGGAGGTGCTCGGAAGAATGAATATTCCGGCACAGCGCATGGAAGAGAGAGACTGCATCCGGGTCTCCGGGCATATTGATCAGACGTCCGAGATGGCAAAGGCTCTGGTGAATGCGGGGGTTGATCTGGAGGAGATCTTCCTGAGAACCGTTTCGCTGGAGGACTACTATCTGAACATGACGAAGGGAGGACATCATGATTAATCTGTTTAAAATGGATCTTTACAGAATGTTCAAGGCGCGCAGCTTCAAGGTCTGCCTGCTCCTGGCATTCCTTCTCAGCTTCAGCCAGATGCCTCTCCTGAAGGCGGTATCCATGCTCCTTTCACTGATCCCCGGGGCGGGAAGTATCTCCGGCATGATCCCGAAGAGCGCGAATCTCTCTTCTCTGATCGGGAATCCGTTTCCCGGAATCAATTTTATTCTGATGATGTTTTCCGCCTGTTACTTTTTCTATGCGGATCTTGAGCATGGCTTCATCAAGAACATCGCAGGCCAGATGCCGAAGAAGGGATACACCGTATTGTCCAAATATCTTGCGGCGATTGTACACAACCTGATCTTTATCGCGGCCGGAATCATCGGGAATCTCATCGGACATCTTCTGATCGTAAAGCTGATCATGGATAAGGATGTGATGAAGATGACGGGGGCAATGTGCGTACGCTTCCTGCTGGTGATGGCGCTGACCGCGATTCTTCTGCTGGTAGTGGCATCCGTACACAGTAAGACCTTCGGCATGGTTCTGGCCGTTGTTTTTGGTGCGGATGTGCTGAACCTGCTCTATCTGGGAATTGACGCAGCCGTTCTGATGGCATTCAAGAAGTCCATTTCGATCGAGAACTATATGCCGGATCAGCTGATGTGGCAGAGCAATCCGAAGCTGCCGCTGGCATTGCCGGTTGCCGCCGTTACGATTCTTGTCTTCCTGCTTCTGGCGATCCGGATCTTCGACCGCAGAGATGTCAAGTAATAGTGACGCTCAGTACCTCCATTGCTCAAAGCACTTCTATGACATCCTTCAGAAGATAGTGGAAGGAAGGGACGGAGGATGCGGCGTTTTCGATATATCCCTTCTTAAGATCTACGGTATCGGCCGGATCGGCCGGATCCGTGCCGGTGTAGGCTCCGCGGTATGCTGCCGCGGGGTCTTTTTCTATGGTATCGATGGCTTCGTTCAGGATTGCCTCCGCATTCTTTGGAAGGAGATTATTGTTCAGATCCAGGATCTCGAGTGCGTCCTGCGCATACCCAAGGCTGACATCATTGCCGTTCCTGATGCCGTTCACGGCATCTTCAATCTTTTTGTGATTCCGTACGGCTGTGACCGCGCCGATCACATAGGGAGACCAGTTGACTCGAATGCTGAGAAGAGCGGATCTTGGAGCGACATCGAGCAGGCTCTTATTGCAGCCGACAAACACGACAGGCCGATCGTAGGAGTCTTCTTCGCAGGCAATGGCAGGGCCGATGGTATCGGAATGCTGTGAGAGGAGTACGCAGCCTGCACGCAGCAGCTTCTGGGCACAGTCTTTTTCTTCCTTGTATCCGGCCCAGGTGTAGGAGTAGCTGACCTTCATGACGGCATCCGGAACAACTGACCGCACGCCGACCAGGAATGCGGTATAGCCGGAGACGACGGAGGCTACGGGAAATGCGCCCACATAACCGACGATGGCTTCTTCCGGAGAGATCTGACCGCTGTCGATCATCTCCTTCAGTTTGAGACCGGCGGCGATGCCGCTTACATAACGCAGCTCGTAAAGTCTGCCGTTAAAGGTATGATAATTGTCAGGGTATACGTCCGGAGCATTCTCCAGATCGCTGATCTGACAGATCTGGATATCCGGGAACAGAGGCGCGACATCCGTGAACTGTGCGCTGTGATTGTTTGTAAATATAATATCACAGCCCTTCGCTGCCAGCTCACGGACAGTGTCTTCCATAGCATCCTCGGGAACATTATTCTTTGTATAGATATTGACAGAATCCCGGAGCTCTTCCTGCAGCATGACCTCCGCACGGGAGAAGTTGTAGGTGTAGGGGGCACTCTCGTCACTTTCATAGATGAAGCCGACTGTGACGCAGCTCATGGCTTCGTTGTAGCGAAACAGACGGCTGATCAGAAAGGTCAGCCCCAGTACCGCCATACAGGTCAGGAAGGTGGTAACAAAGATCCTTTTCATTCGTCGTCACTCCTTTCCTTCCGTTTTGCTGCCGGGCGTTTTGCTGTCAGGTGTTTTTCTCTGGCTGCGCTGCGCCTCGGGACTGTCTGCCTTTTTTTCCTGGTCGTCCGCAGCCTCCTTCTGCTTCGGATAGAGGCTTTCGAGATCGATAACTCCTTCTTCCAGAATGTTCAGGAACACGTCCACCACGACAGGATCAAACTGTGTGCCGCGGCCTTTCCTTAATTCGTTCAGCACATAATCCAGATCCATCTGATTCCGGTAGATCCGGTTTGCCGTCATGGCATCGAAGGCATCCGCGACACCGATGATCCTTCCATAGAGCGGAATCGCTTCTCCCTTGATTCCCTTCGGGTATCCGCGGCCGTCATAGCGCTCATGATGATACAGGGCGCCTTCTTTGATATGCTCAACCAGTGTGAAGCCGCTCAGGATCTCTTCGCCGCGCAGGGTATGTGACTTCATGACAGCGTACTCCTCATCCGTAAGCCGGGCCGGCTTGTTCAGGATGCGGTCCGGGATCGCGATCTTGCCGATGTCATGCAGGCGGGCTGCCTTGAACAGATTCTCGCGTTCTTTTTTGTTGAAGCCCATTCGCTGTGCGATCATGACTGAGTATTCAGCGACGCGTGCAGAATGCTGACTGGTCCGCACATCCTTGGCGTCAACGGTATTGGCAATGGCCATGATAGTTTCATTGCCCATACGGATCTGCAGGTTTGCTCTCTCAATGGAATGCCGGAACCACAGAAACAGCAGGAAGAAGCCGAAGGCCATCGCGCCGGCGATGACATAGGCGATAAACCAGGGCTTGTCGTAGATGTCCTCCAGCTTGATGATCTGATAGGTTCTCTCCACAATGACCGAGGACTCGTCACTTCCGTAAACCGCCAGATGGAAAGTATAACTTCCTGAAGGAAGATTCATGTAGGAGACGGTGCTGAACTCGCTCTGCGGTACAATTGTCCATTGATCATCGTACCCTTCCAGATAGTAGCCGACATTCGGATCCTGCACCGAGTAATTGATCACTTCCGGAAACAGCTCGATCTTTTTGACACTCCGGTCAACGTAGAAGGGTGTGCTGCTCTCGATATGGTAGGGGCTTCCGTCCAGACTGGCAGAGTACACATTCATGCGGTACGTCTGCACCCCCTTGGTATAATCGTTGATGTTGGCAATGAATACACCGGTATCGCAGGACAGAAACATGTTTCCCGTTCCGTCCGCGTCATAATAATTCCAGGAATTGGCCGTGAGAGAACTGCGGAGGCCCTTTCTGGAATCAAGAAGATCGTAGGAAAGCTCCGTCTTTCCGGACAGAAGCTCATCATAATTCACCAGGAAGATACCGGCGCTGCTTGGCACCAGCAGGGTATCGCTGTCCTTCATCCAGATATCATAATTGTTATAATAAGGAAAATTGTCCAGACGGCGGATGGAATAGGTGTCATCCATATAGCACAGTCCGTTGCTGGTCACAAGAAAGACTCCGTCCTGATTCCTGTCGGGGACAGTCCTGAGAATGACGCCTGAACTCAGCCCGTCTTCACGGGTGAGCATCCGTTCCACCTTCCGGTCTTTGATGAGGGCGATGCCGTCGCCGTCCGTGCCGGCGAGGACCGTTCCGTCGCTCATCTCTGTGACTGTAAGAATCATGGAATTGATCAGACCATCCGCATGACCGATTGTCTGCAGGACTTCATGGTCCTGAATGAAGCACATACCGGTATCGCCTGCCGCAACGATCGTACCGTCCGACAGTTCTGTCGCCAGTCTGGCGCGATTACCGAAGCTTCCGTTCTCGCTGTTGTACAGAACAATGCTGCGGTCCTTGTTGATCTCCCACAGCCCCTGCCCATAGGTGCAGATCCACAGGTGCCCCTTGCTGTCGGCAAACAGGCAGCGGATCCGGATCCCCTTCAGCTGTGTGGTGAGTTTATTTTCCACATAGAACTTCAGGGAACCGTCTATGACATCCAGTCCGTTATCCGTGCCGATATAATAATCCCCATGCCATTTGGCAACCGAGTTGACGACCTTGTGCTCCAGCCCAAGGGTGGTATAGATATCTCTGAAAGGAGAGGGCGCAAGACGAAGGAGCCCGAGGCGGGAGGAGGTGAACCACAGATTGCCCTGGTAATCCTGCAGCATGTTGTCAATGGAATTGTTGAAATCATTGATATTGATGAGGTTCAGGTTTCCGTTGCGGTCCAGATAAGCGATTCCGTTTTCGGATGAAATGAAAACTTCTCCGTTATCGAGCAGCTGCAGGTTGTTGATGCTGGCGAGATCCTCGCACGGGGTCATGGAGATCTCCCGGAAGTAGCCCTCTGAGATGTCATACTGATACAGATTGCCGAGAGAGGTCCCGACATAGAGCTTGCCATGACGGTCGAATTCACAGCAGTTAATCTGCTCTTCGTTTCGGGGCATCTGCATCGAGCACAGAATCTGTCCTGTTTTCATGAGAAACAGACGCCCGTCGGAGGTGACAGCTGCAACATGTCCTTCCTCATCCGCACTGATGCTGTCCGAGTAATTCACCTCCCAGAGAGAGGAGACTTTTTTCAGTCCGTTCTTGAGCGTAAGAATCTGCATGCTTCCGGTGGTTCCGATGTAGTAATAACCGTCTGCGCTCTCTGTGATGCATCGGACGGAATCGGACGGAAGCCCTTTGCTCTGATCGATGATATTGACGATCTTCTCGTTGATGAGGATAACCAGACCATTGTCGTTGGTTCCGACCCACAGCCGGTCCTCATCATCCGTGAACAGGCAGTTCACATTGCGGATGGAATCATAGTTGTTCATCCATTCGAATTCCCGCCCGTTATAGCGGTACAGGCCGGCATAGGTGCCAATCCACAGGATGCCGTCGGTGGTCTCTTCGATATCGTTGGCCGTACCGCAGGGCAGACCATTGTTATTGCTGTAGACTGTCTGCACATAATCATCATAATTCAGGGAAAGACTGCGCGCGGATGCCGCCTGGGTCTTTGTGACCGGGATCAGCACAGACAGGACGAGGACGGCGGAAGCGACAGCAAGCGCCGTATTATTCAGAAGCTCTTCCTCAGACAGTAGTCCGTGCTTTGACAGACCGGCCTTTTTTTTGCGGATGTGCCGGTAGAAGCGGACCGCGAGATACACGATGATCAGGGTAAGCACCTTGTCGAAGAAATCCAGATAGAATTCACCGATGATCATACTCAGCCAGAAGGGCCATTTCAGACTCTGAAGGAGATTGATGACACCGTCTCCCCAGAGGTTTCCGGTCATCCCTTTATAGAAAAGATAATTCAGAGGGACGGAAACGACGCTTGCGGCAACCGAACTGAGGATGCCGACATACAAAGAGCCGGAGAAGGTGTCAAGGCTTTTTCTGCGCGCAAACAATCCGACGAGTATGGCCAGTGTGACGCTGGTGAGCAGATAGATCCAGCGCGCGTGAAAGAGAATGCTGAAGATCAGATTCCCTGTCACACCGACCATGACGCCGCAGACACATCCCAGAACATAGGAACAGCAGACTGTGCCAAAAGAATCCAGCCACAGCGGCCACCGGAAGCGGGTTGTCAGGGCGCGGCCGGCGACATTGCACAGGATGCACAGAAGAACCAGAAGGATAACCTGATAAGTCTTTCGCGTTTTCAAGATAAAACCCTCTCCCAATACGGATTACAGTCCAAGGCCGGCTTACAGTCCAAGGTCGGCGGCACGCTCAGAAGCCTCCGCGAACCACGTTTCATACTGACCGGAAGCCAGAACCTCATCAATAACACCGTTTACAAAGTACATCAGCTCCAGATCATCCTTCGGCCCCGCGATCCGGTCCCCTTCGAACTGCGGCTCCAGATTGAACGTAATACCGTCCATCAGAGTCAGGCCGCAGTCCGGATTGCTCTGAATATACAGTCTGGCGCTTTCAATATCAACGGCGGCCGCGTCCGCGCTGCCTTCGCTGACCTGATCATAAACATCCTGAATGGAAGGCAGTCTTACAAACTGGGAGTAATCCGTGATGTTCTCCGCTGCCAGCAGTTCCTGCAAAGATCCGGATTGCGCCGCAATGTTTTTCCCGGACAGATCGGCAAGCTCCCGGAATAAGCCGGCATCATCTTCTCGAATGATCAGACCGACCGCCGCGCCTTCCGAAGTATAGTGATATCCCTTCGACAGCTCCATGGAGGAGGCACGGCCCGGGGTGTAGGAGAGAGCAGAGATCGCAAGATCATACTTGCCGGAGCCGATGGAAGAGAGTACTTCGGTAAAGTCCAGAGGAACAATCTCCAGTTCCACCCCCATCCGGCTGGCAATGAGACGGGCCAGCTCCATATCGGCGCCTGCATAGCGCTCCTGCCCGGACAGGTCCGGGTCAATGAACTCCTGCGGGACGAAGTATGGCTCCGTACAGACAACCAGCTTTCCTTTCTCCCTGATTCTTGCCAGGCGGCCGATCACGTTGTCGGGAATTCCGCCGGAGATATCCATGGAATCTTCCACGAAGTTCCATTCGTTTTCATGGTAAAGATCTTCCGGATCCAGTGCTGCATCGCTGCCGTCCGGACTGACCGTCTGAGCCTGAACGGCTTCAGTATCCGATGTGCCGGTGCCGCTGTCCGCTGCCCAGACCAAAGAGCTTCCCTGCGTGAAAAACAAAGACAGTGAAAGAAGCGCTGAAAGGACGCTGCTTCTTTTATGTCTTTCAAGCTGAAACATACCCATGCTGAATCTCCCGAGAGTGGCGGATAAAAACGGTAAGAGTAACATGCTGCTATAAAAAGTAACATGCTGCTATAAAAATAATAGCATTGCGCCTTGGTTTCATCAAGCAAAAGGCGTGAAGAACAGCCACGAAGATGAATCCTTCACCATCGAAGAGAAGGTGCCGGAAGAAGGAGGCGCGCCAGTGGGATAATTCTTCGACAAACGTCGTTCGTTACGATATAATGTATTTATTCAGCACCCTTATCAATTCCGCCTTGGCAAAATTGCGTCCGACCGCGCTGCCGCTTTAGCGGCCTTCCACTGCGCGGCCGGGGCATCCGCCGGAGGTTTCAGGCTTCGCCCGGAGTTTGTACTCACGACTCCGCAGAGTTGTTTCATTGTGCTCCTCAAAGACTTAAGGCACGAGGATCCGCCAGGCGAAGCTCTGAAATTGGCATAATATGATGTAAGGGTCAAAAGCCCTGAAGCCGAGGCAAGCTTGCTTGCAGGAGGCGAAAGGGGTGTTGACCCACCGGACACGGAGCACGAAATAATTTGCTTTGGCAAATTATGGTAGTGCGGAGTGGCCGAGGAGCGCGGGAGTTGCGGAGCAACGAAGCGATCCGTACATCATAGTTGGGGGCAAAAGTTACTTTTGACCCCAACATCATAATATATGGGAGAGAACGGTATGGAAGAGAAGAGACAACTGCTGAAACATATGTCAGCGCCGGGAGCATGGGCATTTGCGATTGGCACCGCGGTTGGATGGGGATCCCTGGTGGTGACCAGCAACACTTATCTGATCCAGGCGGGCCCTGCGGGATCCATTCTCGGACTGGCTGCAGGAATGGCGATCATGCTGGTCATCGGCTGGAACTATGCTTACATGATGCTCTGCTATCCCGAAGCGGGCGGCGCTTATGCGTTTACGAGGGAAGCATTCGACTATGATCAGGGTTTTCTGGCCGCATGGTTTCTTGCCATGACTTACCTGGCGGTTCTCTGGGCGAACGCCACTTCCCTTCCGCTGTTCTCCAGAATCTTCCTGGGAGGCATCTTCCGGTTCGGCAGGATGTACCAGATCTTCGGCTATGAAGTTTACTTTGGGGAGGCACTGCTTTCGGTGGCAGCGATCTGCCTGGCCGCCCTTGTATGCATCCGGTTCAGACGTCTGTCTGTTCTTCTGATGATCATACTGGGCTGTCTGTTCACGGTGGGAATCGCTGTCTGCTTTATTGCTGCTTTGCTCGGCGGCGGGGCGGCAAATATGAAGCCGGCTTTTGTACCGGATTCCGGCGCTCTCTCCCAGACGGTCAGAATCGCGGTGATATCTCCGTGGGCCTTTATCGGATTTGAGAGTATCTCGCATGCCAGCGAGGAGTTTCGGTTTGAGCGTGACGCAATCAGGCGGATTATGATGACTGCGGTGATCTCCACGACCCTCCTGTATGTGATGGTGACGCTTTTGTCCGTGACGGCGTATCCACCTGAGTACGGCAGCTGGCTGGAGTATATCCGGGATCTTGATCATCTGGACGGGATCCGGGCGCTGCCGCCGTTCTACGCAGCGAATCATTATCTGGGAAGCGCGGGGGTCTGGCTGCTGATGCTCGCTCTTCTGGCGCTGGTCATCACCAGCCTGCTCGGAAATATGACCGCGATCAGCAGGCTGATCTATGCGATGGCCAGAGATAAGATCATTCCGGATCGTTTTTACCGGCTGAACAGGCAGTCAGTTCCCGCCAATGCGATCCTTCTGGTGGCCGGGGTTTCCTGCCTGATTCCACTGGTCGGGAGAATCGCGATCGGCTGGATCGTGGACGTCACAACGATCGGTGCGACCCTGATCTATGGAATGGTTTCCGCATCTGCCGCAAAGATTGCCGCCAGGTCAGGCGCCAGACGGGAAAAATGGACCGGAATCGCAGGAACCGTCGCGATGATCTTTTTCGGGGCCTATCTTCTGATTCCGCATATCATTGCTAAGGGCTCCATGGCCAGGGAAACGTATTTCCTCTTTATCGTGTGGGTAGTGCTCGGATTCGCATACTTCCGCTATATCCTGCAGAAAGACAAGGAAGGCCGGTTCGGCGGATCCATGATTGTATGGGTGGCCCTGCTGTCGCTGGTTCTGTTTATTGCCCTGATCTGGATGCGTCAGTCCATGATACTGAGCAATGAGAAGATGGAGACCAACATCGAAGAATACTATGAGCAGCATGGCGCGGATCCGAGGGGCCAGGAGGATAAGCTGTTCATCGAAGAGCAGATGAAGGAGATGGAACGTTCCGACACGCAATCCATGGTCATGACCATGTTCATGTTTGGCTTCGCGCTGGTAATCATGCTCAACAATCACAGCTATCTGAACCGGCGCGCCCGGGAAAATGAATATGTTGCCAATACCGATCCCATGACAGGCGTGAAGAACAAGCATGCCTATCTCGTAAAAGAGCGGGAGCTGACAAGGGCGCTGAAGGAGAACCGGGCCCCGGACTTCGGCATCGTGGTGTGTGACGTGAACGGTCTGAAGAAGATCAATGATACCTACGGTCACAAGGCGGGAGATGAATATATCCGCAGCGCCTGCAAGATGGTCTGCGAGATCTTCTCCCACAGCCCTGTGTACCGTATCGGCGGCGATGAATTCGCTGTGATCGTGACCGGCGGGGATTATGATATGAGAGAAGAACTGGTGGCGCTGATGCACGACCGTTCGGTGGAGCATATCACGTCCGGCGGTGCGGTTATTTCCGCTGCGGTTTCCGAGTACAGGGCTGAACTCGACACTGACGTGCACGAGGTCTTTGAGCGCGCGGATGTGCTGATGTATGAGGAAAAGAAACTTTTGAAGAGCCTCGGGGCCGTTACGCGGGATGAAGAGAGTGAAGAGAAGAAGGATGAGGCGGAGGAAGGCCTTTCCATCCTCAATCTGCGCAAGCACATCCTGATCGTCGAGGATCAGGTGATCAACCAGCAGCTGCTGGGAGCAATCCTGCAGGAGGATTATGAGATTCTGTACGCCTCCGACGGAGACCAGGCAATGGCCGCGATTCAGGCATACAGGGAAGAGCTTGCGCTGGTTCTTCTTGACCTTCAGATGCCGAAGATGAACGGCATGGAGGTTCTTCGGATCGTGAAGGCAGATCCGGCGCTGAAGGATATCCCGTTCATTATTCTGACGTCCGACCAGGGCGCGGAGGTAGAGTGTCTGAAGGCGGGTGCTGCGGACTTTATTCCGAAGCCGTATCCGATGGAGGAGATTATCAAGGCACGTGTCAATAAGGTGATCGAATTGTCCGAGAACAGAGCGCTGGTTCACCTGACCGAGCGCGACAGCGTGACAAGGCTGTTCAATATCGATTACTTTATGCGCTATGTCCGGCTGCATGACCAGCATTACTATGAGAAGAATATGGACGCGATCGTACTGGATGTCAATCACTTCCATATGATCAATGAGCGGTACGGAAAGCGCTATGGCGACAGCGTCCTGAGAAGAATCGGTGAAAGAGTACGGCAGGTCGCAAGAAAAATCGATGGCCTTGGGTGCCGCCGCGGCGCGGATACGTTCTATATCTACTGCCCGCACCGGGAGGACTACGCAGAGCTGCTGGAACGATTGTCCGTCGGACTGTCCGGGGACAGCGAGTCCCGGGATCGTGTCCGGCTTCGCATGGGCGTCTATTCCGAGGTGGATAAGAGAATTGACATCGAGCGCCGCTTTGACAGGGCCAAGAATGCGTCGGATACGGTCAGGAACAGCCTGACGAATCCGATCGGTATCTATAATGAGAAGATGCATGAAAGTGCTCTGCTGAAAGAACGCCTGGTGGAAGACTTCCGCTCCTCCATCGCGGATGAGTGCTTTGAGGTTTACTATCAGCCGAAGTTTGACATCCGGCCGGATACGCCGGCGCTGGCAAGCGCGGAAGCACTGGTCCGATGGAAGCATCCGGAGCTGGGGATGGTAAGCCCGGGAGAGTTTATTCCGCTTCTTGAGGAGAACGGACTGATCCTGGAGCTGGATCGCTATGTATGGCGTAAGGCTGCCGCCCAGATCCGCGCATGGAAGGATCAGTTCGGCTATTGTGTCCCGATCTCTGTGAATGTGTCGCGCATTGATATGCTTTCTCCGGACCTGAAGGAGGTATTTCAGGAGATTCTGGCATCGTATCATCTGACGGCAGAGGACATTATCCTGGAGATTACGGAATCCGCCTATACCGGAGATTCCGAGCAGGTAATCTCCACGGCCAGGGATCTGCGCGGCATGGGGATGGGTTTCCGCATTGAGATGGATGATTTCGGTACAGGCTATTCTTCCCTTGGCATGCTTTCCAATCTCCCGATCGACGCGTTGAAGCTGGATATGACCTTTGTGAGAAGCGCCTTCGGCGAGAATAAGGATGTCCGGATGATCGAGCTGATCATTGACATTGCTTCGTATCTGCATGTTCCGGTCGTGGCGGAGGGTGTTGAGACACAGGAGCAGTACCGTGTGCTGAAAGCGATGGGATGCGATCTGGTGCAGGGATACTACTTCTCCAGGCCGGTGCCGGAGAAGGAATTCGGTCAGTTCCTGACAGAGCGCTCAGATGGAACGATTCATACCGCACCGCGGGGCGGGAAGACGTTCATGGGTATCTCCGGTGCGCTGGCGGGAGAGTATGAACGGATCTATTACATCGATACGATTACAGATTATTACCTGGTGTTCGGCTTGGGACCGGAAGGGGAACTCAGGATCCTTCCGGGAGGAGAAGATTTCTTCAGTGATCTGACCAAAGACCTGCTTGCCCCGGCAGCTGAGGCTGACCGGAGCAGGCTGGAGAAGGCGCTCAGCAAGGAATCGCTCCGCGGCATATCCGACAGGAAGGACCCTGTCATTGTGCCGTTCAGAAAGCAGGAAGGAACGCAGACAAGACGCTGTTGTCTGCAGACGATCCGAACCAGGGGAAGCGATGCGCACCATGTGGTGTTTGGCGTGAGGATCGATGTGCCGGAGGAAGAAGCGTGACAGAGGGCTGACGCCTTTCACAGAGGATGAGAGAATGAAGAAAAATGATTCCGCGATCCGCGCAGAAGTAAGGCAGCGTGGGAAAAAAGTCCTGAAAAGCCAGGTTTTCAGAAGGATCATGAAACAGAAACATCATAATGGAACCGTTGGAGCGCACAGCATCGGCGTGGCGGAGGATTCCATGAAAATTGCGGATGCCCTGGAGAAGATCGGGCTGCATCCGGACAGGGACGCACTGGTGAGGGCGTCCCTTTGTCATGATCTCGGGATGCTGGACCGAGATGAGAAGTATCACTCGAACATCGAAAGCTGGACGAAGCACCCGGATGAAGGAATCCGGAACACGCGGGAACATTTTCCATCTGTGACAAAGACGGAGGAGGACTGCATCCGGCATCATATGTGGCCGCTGTCTTTGGTGCCGCCGCATACCCTGGAGGGAATGATTGTATGTCTGGCGGATAAGAAGAGCGCGTGCCGTGAGGTGTTCCGGAGGAAGAGCACGACCATCAACCCGGAGTATCTGATGGAGCAGGAGGCAGGCACGGCGGAGGAGCCCTCGTAAAGACAGAGTAAGGAGTGCGAAAACCTTTGGAAAAATGGTATTGAAGTGTCCGGGGCTCTGTGGTAGATTATTCAAAGATTTGTATATTGTTCCAATGGCAAAGAAAGCGAGAGTGTATTTTGAACGCGAAGGTTTACCTCGACAAACTGCTGGAGCGTTATGCGCATTCATTCGATATTCATCGACCTTTTTCGATCTATGGCAAAGAGTACCCGGCGTACGGATATTTTTTTTCGTTAAGTGAGAAATATGTGGTTTCTCCGAAGGCGAATCTTTGGAGCGTGCGCACCTATGAGCATATCCTTTTCCTGCATGAGGAGAAGATGAGCGAAGCGACAGTGAAGAAGGTGCGGGAACTGATGGAACAGTATATGGAGCCGGAGCTTGTCCGAAAGAAGAAACCATTTCCGGAGAAGGATCATATGGTTTCTTACCTGACGGTCTGCGTCCTGTCGGACAAATCACCGGATCAGGCCGTACGCGAAGCAGTGGCGCGCTTTCGCTTCTCAAAGAATTATCTGCTTACGGTACGCGGCCATTCGGAAGGGCATCTCATCTGTGCGGATCTGGAGAAGGAGCAGGTTTTTTGCAACCGTCCTGCCCGCAGGATGTTAAAAACATATGAACAGAACTTCTCGGATGCCAGAGGGGTTCAGGAGAGGGAGGTTTCTTTATGAACATCTTAGTAGTCTTGCTCGTCAGTATTGTCGTGCTGGTATTGGGTTATCTTCTGTACGGCAGATGGCTGGCAAATCAGTGGGGAGTCGATCCTTCCAGGAAGACTCCGTCTCATGAGCTGGAGGATGGTGTCGACTATGTTCCGGCGAAGGCACCGGTTCTGATGGGACATCATTTTTCATCCATCGCCGGCGCGGGCCCGATCAATGGTCCGATCCAGGCAGCTGTTTTCGGATGGGTACCGGTTCTTCTCTGGGTCCTGATCGGAGGCATCTTCTTCGGCGGCGTGCATGACTTCGGTGCACTGTTTGCTTCGATCCGCAACAAAGGACAGTCCATGGGTGAAGTCATCGCGGATACCATGGGCCAGAAGACAAAGAGACTGTTTCTGATCTTCGCATGGCTGACACTGCTTCTGGTTGTTGCCGCATTCGCATCGATCGTTGCGGGCACATTTGGAAATACGAATTCCGCCGGCGTTGCGATTGAAGGTGCAACGCTCGACGCGAACCTGTCTACCGCCATGATTTCGGTGCTGTTCATTCTGCTGGCGATTGTGTTCGGTGTACTGGTATACCGCATGAACGTTTCCATCGGGATCGCATCCGTAATCGGCGTTGCCGGCATCGTCGGAATCGTATTCCTTGGCCTGAACTGGCATCCGTTATCGATGAGCTACAACGTGTGGATGTATGTCCTTGCTGCTTATATCCTGGTTGCTTCTGTCACACCGGTCTGGATTCTGCTTCAGCCGCGTGATTACCTGAGCTCGTTCCTGCTTTATTTCATGATTGTAGTAGCGATTATCGCAATTATCGGCGCGGCGATTGCTGGCAATGCGAAGGTGGATATCCCGGCCTTCACAGGCTTCCAGACTTCCGGCGGCTATCTGTTCCCGGCTCTGTTCGTTACGATTGCCTGCGGCGCGATCTCCGGTTTCCATTCACTGGTTTCCTCCGGTACGACATCGAAGCAGATCGACAATGAGAGAGATGCGCTTCCGATCGGTTACGGCGCGATGCTGATCGAGTGTGTGGTTGCTGTCATGTCTCTGTGCGCGATCGCTTATGTGTGGAACAGATCCTCCGAACTGGGAACACCGACCATCGTGTTTGCGACAGGCCTGTCCCAGATGTTTGGAGATTTCACAAAGAATACAGCGCTTCAGAATGTGATCTATCAGATGCTGATCCTTGCTGTTTCCGTGTTCTGCCTGACTTCTCTGGATACCGCGACAAGACTTGCCCGCTATATGTTCCAGGAATTCTGGCTGAAGCCGGGTGAGACCGTAAAGGATGTCAACGACGGAAGAAAGATCCTTGTCAATCCGATCGTTTCCACAGCGATTACCGTGGTACTGGGCATCGGCCTTGGCCTGACCGGCTATGCGAAGATCTGGCCGCTGTTCGGCGCTGCCAACCAGCTGCTTGCCGCCCTTGGTCTTCTGGGTGTCTGCGCATGGCTTGGTTCCATCGGACGCAACAATAAGATGTTCTACATCCCGATGATCTTCATGCTCATCGTAACGCTGTGCTCACTGGTCCTGACGATCATCGCGAAGGTCAAAGTGGCAGGAGAGGATCCGTGGAATATCGTACAGGCGGTTATCGCAATTGTGCTGGTTGTTCTGGCCGTCGATCTGGCGATCACCGCGCTTAAGACGATCGGAAAGGAAAGCAAAGCCTGAGACGAAGCGTCTGACTGAAAAAACACAAAGAAAAAACGGATACCGAGAGGTATCCGTTTTCTGTATTGATGCGACTGGATTTGAACCAGTGGCCTCCCCTACGGTCACTGCGTGACCTTCGGACGCAGAAGCACTAAGGCTCGCAAGCTCGCCAAGTGCTTCTAGTGTGCGTCCTCGAACGCGGGCGTTCGTGACACAATGGGGCCGCTGCTGGATTCGATTCAGATCAGAATAATCAAAAACAAGGAGCACCTGTCGATACTCCTTGTTTTTGATCGATGCGACTGGATTTGAACCAGCGGCCTCTGCGTCCCGAAAATGAAAAATGCCTTTGCACAACACGTTTCATATCCGGAATTCCTGATAAATGATATGCTCCCCATATGGTAGACATTGGAAACATCCAAAATCTATCATATGAGGAGCATTATCATGTCTAGAAGAAAGTATTCCAAAGAATTTAA
>CADBZI010000033.1:0-4791 GCA_902799015.1 uncultured Lachnospiraceae bacterium
CTCAAGGGCTATCAGGCATGTCTGCTGATCTTCCTGGTCGCGCAGATGCTTCCGGCCTCTTTGATGCTGACGCCGATGTATCTGACCTTCAATAAAATGCACCTGCTGGGTACTTTCTTCGCGCCGCCCATCGCGATCGCGGCCGGCTCGGTGCCATTTGCGGTGGTTACGCTGCGGCCTTATTTCAAGAGTGTGCCGGTCGCACTGGATGAAGCCGCCCGGATTGACGGCTGCAGCTCCCTCAAGTCATTTTTCCTGGTGATGATCCCCGCGGTCAAGACCGGTATCATCACGATTATTACAATCTCGTTCCTGAATGGCTGGAATGACCTGATGTACACCATGACATTCAACGTCAAACCGGAGATGCGCCCGCTGACTGCGAACATTCACAAGTTCCAGAGCAAATACGGGACAAAATGGAACTGTATCATGGCATACGGCGCCATCCTGGTGCTGCCGGTTATCATTATGTTTATCTTCCTGCAGAAATACATTGTCGGCGGTATGACGGCCGGTGCGGTGAAGGAGTAAAGGAGAAAAAGAAAGATGGAAGAAAGGACGATCGTGAATACGATGGGGACAAGTGCCCCGGAAGTGGCGAATGAAAAGAGACGCCTGTTTGGAAGCTTCTGTGAGGCAGACAATGCGCTGTGCTACCGTCTGGGAGCCGAGCGTCTGTTCATCACCCCGTGGGGGGAGAACAGCTTTCGCGTCACTTCGACAAAGTGCGCTGCCATGCCGGAGGAAAGATGGGCGCTGACAGAAGAAGTAAAGCCGGTCCGGGCAACGATCCGGATTGAGGAGATGCAGGCGTCCATTACCAACGGACGGATCACTGCAGTCATCAACAACGTGGGAAAGATCGAATACCGCAATGAGAAGGGAGAACTCCTTCTGGAGGAGTATCTCAGGAACAAGAATGACATGCACGGCAGCACGACCAGTTCCCTGATGATCGACGCCAGGGAATTCAAGCCGCTCATCGGCGGGGACGAATATGCGCTGAAGGTCCGCTTTGTCTCGAATCCTTCCGAGAAGATCTACGGCATGGGACAGTACCAGCAGCCATACCTGGATCTGAAGGGAATGGACCTGGAGCTGGCGCACCGGAACTCACAGGCCAGCGTACCGTTCATGATCTCTTCTCTGGGATATGGTTTTTTGTGGAATAACCCGGCGGTCGGCCGTGTGAACTTCGGAAAGAATATCACCACCTGGGAAGCGGCTTCCACAAAGAAGATGGATTACTGGATCACCGCGGGAGACACGCCGGCGATGATCGAGGAAGCGTACGCGTCTGTCGCAGGCACCGTTCCGATGATGCCGGATTACGCGATGGGATTCTGGCAGTGCAAGCTGCGTTATCAGACGCAGGAGGAGCTTCTGGAGGTGGCACGGGAATACAAGAGAAGAGGACTTCCGATCTCCGTTATCGTCGCGGACTTCTTCCACTGGCCGCTGCAGGGAGAGTGGAAGTTTGACCCTGTGTACTGGCCTGATCCCGACGCCATGATCGCGGAACTGAAGGAAATGGGCATCGAGCTGATGGTTTCCATTTGGCCGACCGTCGACTACAGAAGTGAGAACTTTACGGAAATGAAAGAGCGGGGTCTTCTGATCCGCACGGACAGAGGCTATCCGATCTCAATGGACTTCCAGGGCAACACGCTCCACTATGATTCGACGAATCCTGAGGCGAGGGAGTATGTCTGGGAGAAGGCAAAGAAGAATTATTACAGCAAGGGTGTGAAGGTATTCTGGCTGGATGAGGCAGAGCCGGAATATACTTATTACGACTTCGACAATTACCGTTACTTCCTGGGACCGGATGTCCAGGTAGGAAACATCTATCCGGTCATGTACGCAAAGACCTTCTTCGACGGCATGAAGAAGGAAGGGCAGGAGAATATCATCAACCTGCTCCGGTGCGCGTGGGCAGGATCCCAGAAGTATGGCGTGCTGGTCTGGTCCGGGGATATCATGTCATCCTTCGAGAGCCTGCGGGACCAGTTCGCGGCTGGCCTGAATATGGGGATCGCCGGTATCCCGTGGTGGACCACCGACATCGGCGGATTCTTCGGTGCGGATGTCAGGGATCCGGCATTCCATGAACTGCTGGTCAGATGGTTTGAATACGGAACCTTCTGCCCGGTCATGCGGCTGCACGGCTATCGCTGGCCGATCCAGCCGCAGGTCGGAACCACAGGCGGCGCAACCTGTCTGTCCGGCGCGCCGAATGAAGTGTGGAGCTACACGGACGAGGTCTATGAAATCCTGAAGGATTACCTGTTCCTCAGGGAGAAGATGAAGCCTTATATCGAAAAGATCATGCAGCAGGCGCACGAGAAGGGCACGCCTGTCATGCGGCCGCTATTCTATGATTTCCCCGAAGACGGGAAAGCATGGGAGACAGAAGATGCCTATATGTTCGGCCCTGACATTCTGGTCGCCCCCGTCATGTACGCAGGGCAGACCACGAGAAGCGTCTACCTTCCCGCGGGAGCTGTCTGGACGAACTACTGGACCGGTGATAAGCTGGAAGGCGGACAGACGGTCAGCGTGGAAGCTCCGCTGGAGCAGATCCCGCTGTTTATGAAAGATGAGTTTCATCTTTAATCAGATTTAATCAGAGTTCTTACGCAGAGTTCTTACGATTATGGCAGACAGAAAAAACACAAAACTGAGCCGGGCCTTTGATTTTCAGGGCCCGGTGTATACCTGGGGCAGCAAAGCATTTGATGTTGTGCTGCTCACTGTATACTGGGTGATCGGGAGCCTTCCGGTTGTCACGATCGGCACCAGCGCCGCGGCGCTCTATTATGCCACAGACCGCTCTGTCCTGGAGGACAGGGATACGGCGACGGAAGCCTTCTGGCGCTCCTACAGGAAAAACCTGAAGATGGGGACCGCGCACTGGCTGCTGTCCCTGGTGCTTGGTTTTGTCTTTCTGCTGAACTTCGGAATCTGCAGGGCAAAGATGACGGGACACATGCAATGGGTTTTCTGTGCCCTGTATCTGGTCCTGACAGCGGTTCTGATCATGAATGCCTGTTACCTGTTCCCGATGGTGGCCAGGTATGACATGCCGTTCGGCTGGTATCTGCGCGGTTCCTTATACTGCGTGTTCCGTTCTTTTCCGGTTTCTTTGTTCCTGCTCGCGATGGTCGCGGCGGGATACTATGCCGTCTACCGGTTTCCGCTTACCATTCTTTTTGTTCCCGGCCTTTACAGCGCCATTACGGTTCCGACTGTCCGGAAACGCATTGTGCAGTTTGGCCCTCCGGATCAGGAGGAAGAAGAGGAACCGGAGCAGGATGAGATAAAGTGATATGAGGTGATAAACTATGGACACTGAGAACAGATCCAGATCGGTCGATCTGAAGGACGTACGGATCAGCGGCGGATTCTGGGAGCAGAAGACAGAGCTGGTCAGGACACAGGTGCTTCCCTATCAGTGGAAGGCAATCCATGACGAGATTCCGGGCGCGGAGCCAAGCTGCTGCATCCATAACTTCGAAGCGGCCGCGCAGGTGATCCGGGACCGGAAAGCAGGAAAGCAGCGGAAGGTATACCCTGCCGATGTCTTTGAAGACTGGCCGGAAGATCCGGCACATCCTGAGCAGCGCTTCTACGGGCCGGCCTTCCAGGATACGGATGCCTATAAATGGATCGAAGCGGCTGCCTACAGCCTTGCGCAGCACCCGGACGAAGAACTGGAGGAAACGGCCGACCGTGTGATTGACCTGATCTGCAGCGCGCAGGAGGATGACGGGTATCTGGACACCCATTATACCCTGACCGATCTGTCAAAGCGTTTTACCAACCTGCGCTCTTTTCATGAGCTGTACTGCTTCGGCCACCTCACGGAGGCAGCCGTTGCGTATTACCAGGCGACGGGCAAGGACAGACTGCTGAAAGCAGCCTGCCGCTTTGCGGACTGCATCGCGCAGCACATCGGCGAAGGCCCGGACAAGATTCCGGGGGTTCCGGGACATGAGATTGCGGAAATGGCTCTGGCCGGACTCTATGAAGCGACCGGCAGTGAGAAATATCTGGATCTGGGACGGTTTTTCATCAACTTCAGAGGCCAGGAGCCAAACTACTTTGCCAGGGAACAGGCGCAGGATCTGGCATTTCCCCAGAGCAGCAGTTTTGACCGGGTGGATGAGAAAACCGGGCAGAGGGTCCCCTTCAGCTACCAGCAGGCAGACCGGCCGGTTCGGGAGCAGACCGAGGCAGAAGGACACGCGGTGCGCGCGGTCTATCTGTATTCCGGTATGGCAGACTACGCGCGGCTGGATGAGGATGACTCGCTGAAAGAGGCCTGCGAGCGCCTCTGGAAGGACATCACGCAGCGCAACATGTACGTGACCGGCGGCATCGGAGGGACACATGTCGGGGAAGCATTTTCCTTTGCCTATGACCTGCCGAATGACACGGCTTACGCGGAGACCTGCGCGTCTGTCGGCATGGCCTTCTTCGCACGGCGTATGCTGGAGCTGGATCCGGACGCAGAGTACGCGGATATTCTGGAGAAGGAGCTGTACAATGGAATCCTTTCGGGGATCGCGCTGGACGGGAAGAGCTTCTTCTACGTGAATCCTCTGGATGTGTGGCCGAAGGCAGACAGGGTGGACGCGCGCAAGGAGCATGTCTTCGCCCTCAGGAGAAAATGGATGCGCTGCGCGTGCTGTCCGCCGAACCTGGCAAGACTCGTGACAGGCATCGGGAGGTACGCTGCCTCGCAGAATCCGGATACGATCTACCTGCACCAGTATTTCGACATGG
>CADBZI010000033.1:4854-27184 GCA_902799015.1 uncultured Lachnospiraceae bacterium
GAAGGCAGGAACGCTGGAAATCAGGGTCATGTCAGACTTTCCGTGGGACGGCCATGTGAAAATCACCGTCAGCTGCCGGGGACAGGAGAAGATCCGGGATACCATCGCCATCAGGATTCCGTCGTGGTGTGAGAACCCGCAGCTTCCGGTGCTGCCGGATGGGTTCACGACGCGCACGGACAAAGGATATCTGTACATGACAGGCGACTGGGGACAGATGACGCTGGAGATGAACTTCCCCATGGAGCCGGTTCTGCTCCAGGCGGACCCGAACGTGAGGGAAGACATCGGCAAGGTCTGCGTAGCCAGAGGTCCTCTGGTATACTGCGTGGAGGAGGCGGACAACGGAGCGCTTCTGGATCACCTGATCCTTGACGCGCAGACTGCCTTTGAAGAGGCGCCGGACCAGATCGAAGGAAACAGGATCGTGCGGCTGAGCGCGCATGGCTGGCGGCAGTCTTCTTCCGGAGAGGGCGGCCTCTATCACAGGTACAGGCCTGCCGTACTGCAGGAGACAAAGATCACATTTATCCCCTACTTCACGTGGGCGAACCGCGGGGAAAATGAGATGAAGGTGTGGCTGCCGGTCCGCTGAGGAAAAGACAGCCGGCGGGAGCAGAAAAAGCATTAGAAAGAAATGCATCAGAAAGAGAAAGAAAAAGCATCTGATCAAACAGGGTGCAAGCGTCAGGAGTCCGTCTGTCAGCGACGGACTCTTTAGGCTGAAAAGGAGGGAGTTGAATTCTGTTCCCGGATGTGATGCGAAGCAGCACAGACGGGTTACAGAATTCGCATCCGGAAACAATAAGTCAGCCTGCAAAACTGAGTTTTGGGAGGAGGAACAGGATGCGGTTTACGGAAGGTTACTGGCTCAGAAGCCAGCGTATGCAGGAGCATTATGCGGCGCAGGTATGGGAGACGGAGCATCTTGAGGACGGAATGCGTCTTCTGGTGCCGCTTCGGAAGGTGCCAACGAAGGGGGACACCGTCAATGTACCTTGCCTGACGGTCACATTCCGCGCGGTTGCGCCGGATACGGTCAGTGTAAAGATCGTTCACTTTGAAGGATACAATACCCACAAGCCGGCATTTTCGATCCTTGAGGATCCGCAGAGGGTGGAGATTGCCGAAACCGAAGATACTATCGTGATGGAGACCGGCAGCCTGTGCGTGCGGGTAGACAAGAAGGACTTCGGTTACAGCTTTGAAAAGGACGGAACCGTTATCACCAGGTGCGGTTTTCGCAACCTGGGCTACATGGAATGGGACCGTCAGCCGTCGACGATGCTCCCGGGCGATCATTACCTGGACGAGACGCGGATGAAGCCTTACATTGTCAACGAGCTTTCTCTGGAGGCAGGAGAGTGCATCTATGGCTTCGGCGAGCGGTTCACCAGCTTCGTCAAGAACGGACAGAGTGTGCAGACCTGGAACGAAGACGGAGGGACGGCAAGCAGCATCGCCTATAAGTGCATTCCCTTCTACATGACGAGCCGCGGGTACGGTGTTCTGGTCAATCACAGCGGGAACGTTGAATTCGAGGCTGCCAGCGAGAAGGTCGGGTATACCGGCTTCAGCGTGCAGGATGAGGCCATGGAGTATCTGTTTTTCTACGGGCCGTCCCTGAAGAAGGTGCTGTCCCGGTATACCGAACTGACAGGACGTCCGGCGCTTCCGCCTGCATGGAGCTTCGGCTTGTGGCTGTCTACTTCCTTCACGACAAGCTATGACGAGAAAACGACCAGCTCATTTATCCAGGGGATGAAAGACAGAGAGATTCCGCTGTCTGTATTCCATTATGACTGTTACTGGATGAGAGAATTCCGCCTGTGTGATTTTGACTGGGACCAGAGACTGTTCCCGGATCCGGAAGGAATGATACGGCGCAACCATGAGAAGGGCGTCAAGGTCTGTGTCTGGATGAATCCGTACATTGCCCAGAATACAGCTTTGTTCCACGAAGCGATGGAGAACGGCTATCTGCTGATGCGCGCGGATGGGAAGGGGGTCTGGCAGACCGACAACTGGGAGTACGGCATGGGGATCGTGGACTTTACGAACCCGGATGCGTACCGCTGGTTCCAGGAGAAGCTTCGTGCGCTTTGCAGGATGGGAATTGACTGCTTCAAGACGGATTTCGGCGAGCGGATCCCGGTGAATGTAAGGTACCACAATGGGGCGGATCCCGTGGCGATGCACAACTATTACACCCTGATCTACAATCGGTGCGTCTTTGAAGTGCTGGAGGAGGAGAAGGGAAAGGGCAATGCCGTGTTGTTCGCACGAAGCGCGACGGTCGGCTCGCAGCAGTTCCCGGTCCACTGGGGCGGTGACTGCATGGCGACCTATCCGTCCATGGCAGAAACGCTGCGCGGAGGCCTGTCTCTGGCGATGAGCGGTTTTGCTTTCTGGAGCCATGACATCTCAGGTTTTGAGAGCACGGCGACACCAGACCTTTACAAGCGCTGGGCAGCATTCGGCCTGCTGTCTTCCCACAGCCGTCTCCACGGGGCCGGATCCTACCGTGTCCCATGGGCATTTGATGAAGAATCCTGTGAGGTGGTAAAGTATTTCACCGGCCTCAAGTGTGCCCTGATGCCCTATCTTTATCAGCTTGCTGTGAACGCGCACAACACAGGGATTCCGTTGATGCGGCCGATGATCCTGGAATTCATGGATGACCCTGCTGTCCGCTGGCTGGACATGCAGTACATGCTTGGCGGAAGCCTTCTGACTGCGCCTGTTTTCAGTGAGGACGGAACGGTGGATTACTATTTGCCGCAGGGAATCTGGACGGATTTCTTTACAGGGGAAACGAAACAGGGCGGGAAGTGGTATAATGGCAGATATGATTATCTGCATCTTCCGCTCTATGTCAGGGAGAACACGCTTCTTCCGGTGGGTTCATGCAGGACACGCCCGGATTATGCGTACGAACAGGATCTTGAGATCCGCTGGTATCAGCCGGCAGAAGAGGGTCGGGCGCAGGTGGAGATCGTGAACCAGGACGGTCAGAGGGCAGCGCTGGTGCATGCGCGAAAGGACAGGAACCGGATCTTTGTCAGCGTGGAAGGTTCCCTGCCGGGACTTTCCTTCCGCGTACCGGGGCAGGAGCAGCTGCAGATAAAGATTGAGCAGTGTTAAGTTGGGTTAAACAGTGAAGGAACGCAGACACAGAGGCTTTGGTGCCGTCTGGCACAGAGTATGGAATTACTGGAGGACCAATTATTCGGTGAGGCTGGCAGCCATCACCGTGATTGTCATGTTCCTGGTCGCTGTTGCCTTTCAGCAGTACCTGCAGAACCAGTATCTGCAGTTTCTGGTTGCGTCCAGTTCCCAGTCTGACAGAATGGTGCTGGATGTGGAGGAGGATACGATCGCAAGGGAACTGCAAAGCGATATGCAGACCGGCGCGACGGCTTCCCTGGACCCTGACCTGATCAGCTCCGCGCAGCAGTATATGGCAGATACCGGGGATATCAGCGCGAAGCTGACCCTGACGGATTCGATCGAGAAACTTGTCAGGCAGAACCTGTACGAGCTGATCAATATTGCGCTTGTGACGCCGGATGTGGAGATCCTGATCCAGAAAAACCGGGCGATCTACAATCTGTATTCGGAGAATAATCTGTGGAATGACTCCAACCGGGAACAGCTGGCCGGTCTGTGCGTGAGGCTTCAGGATCAGCTGGAGAAAAATACGGTGCCCAGGGCTTCCCTCTCGACGGAACCGAATTCATTTACCTTGTCGTCGAACAATGCGAGAATCAGTACCAAAAGGAATCTGCTGCACATCGCGTACGCGCTGCCTGGTAATCAGAGAAAAGCGAAGGATCTGGAGTGCATCCTCGTGTTCACATTTTTCCTGACCAGCGTGGACGACTTCTTCAATCGGATCTCCGAGATGAACCATGATTACTTAAGTGCGTGCATCACTGACAGCAGCCAGAAGGTTCTATACGCACAGGACGAGAGCTTCCTGAACCAGGATCTGTCCCGGATCAACCCTGCGCGCACGCAGCTGCTCAGCAGGAAGATCGAAGAATCGGACTGGACGCTGCATCTTATGCTGGACCTGGACGCCATGAAGGCAAGTGTCAATGTGCAGTACATGAGGGGCATCCTGATCTTCATGCTTGCGATTCTGCTGATCTGCGCCCTGCAGCTGATTCTCACAAACCGTGAGCTTCGTCCGATCCGCAGCATCGGCAAGGCGATGAAGCTGGTGAAACAGGGTGTGTGGAAGACGCGGGTTGAGATAAAGGGAAATGACGAGATCTGGACGCTTGCCCGCAATTATAACGATATGGCAGATGCCCTGGAAGAGTGGAGAGAGCTGAACCGCAGGCAAAACGAAGAAAAACTTCTGTCCGTCAGGCAGACGGCGGACGCGCAGATGCACGCGCTGCAGTCCCAGATCAATGCGCATTTCCTGTGCAATACCCTCAACGCGATCAATATGAGTGCCGTGGGGCAGGGCAATGAAGAGGTTTCCGAGATGCTCCGCATGCTGTCCAACATCATGCGGTATGCGTACTCCAGGTCATTTGAGGAAGTGACGCTGGGAGATGAGGTCAGATGGGTCAGCCAGTACCTGGCGCTTCAGAAGTTCAGGCTGATGGACGTCTTCAACTACCGGGTGGATTTCCCGGAGGAGTATCTGGAATGGCCCTGCTGCAAGCTGTTCCTGCAGCCGTTTGTGGAGAATTCCATCAGTCATGGGTTTGCGGAGAAACAGAGCGGCTGCTTCATCAGTGTCACCGGCCAGATGGAAGGTGACCGCATGAAGATCATGGTGGAAGACAACGGCTGCGGTATGACGAAGGAGCAGCAGGAGAAGGTGGAAGCCGCGCTTTCCCAGGACGCGTCCATGCATATGGAAGGCACCGGGATCGGCATCGAAAATGTTGCGGCCAGACTGCGGATCTATTATGGAAGCGGACTGTCAATCACCTTCAGAAGTGCGGAAGGAGAAGGAACCTGCTTTACCATCCTTCTCCCGATCCCTGAGATTCTGGACACAGACGAGGAGTGAGGTGGAATCTGGTGAGAATACTGGTGGCGGAAGACGAACAGCGCGCGCGGGAAGGACTGTGTGACCTGATCTCCTCCATGGGGGAGCAGTACCAGATCGTAGGAAGCGCGGCAAATGGAAGAACGGCGCTGGAGATGATTCAGGACCTGAAACCGGACGTGGTGTTCACGGATATCAAGATGCCATATATGTCCGGGCTGGAGCTGATCCGGGCGGCGAGAGAGCAAAGACTTGAGACCAGGTTTGTGCTGACCAGCGCCTACGCGGAATTTGAGTATGCCAAGGAAGCCATGAAGCTCGGGTGCGACGATTATATCCTGAAGCCTCCGATGCGATCAGAGCTTCAGAAGACGCTGGACAATGTGGAGCATATTCTGAAATACGGCTCCCGCAATGAGCAGGAGAGCAGCAGCCTGGAGCAGCAGTATCCGCAGGCGCATAAGCTGGTGCGCAAAACGCTGCAGATGATCGAGAGCGGATACAAGGGAAACCTGAACCAGCAGTACATTGCGCAGCAGCTGGAGGTGAGTCCGGAGTATCTCAGTTATCTGTTCGCCAGGGATATCGGGATCAATTTTGCCCGGTTTATCCGCGAATACAGAATCCGGAAGGGGGCGGAACTGCTGCGCAAGGGCGAGTCAAACGCAAAGGACGTGGCTTATGAGACGGGCTTCACGGACAGGAAGTATTTCAGTAAAGTCTTCCATGAAGTAATGGGGGAGAGCGTTTCGGAATTCATGAAACACATGTGAGGAGATATGGACAGGGATAAGATCATCGAAGGAAGCGGGCTGTCCTACCACTACACCATCTATGATGATGAGGGGAAGCCAGCAGCAGAGCAGGCCGCGCTGGACGGCGTGGATCTTCATGTGGAGAAAGGTCAGTTCATAGCGATTCTGGGGCACAACGGCTCCGGTAAGTCTACCCTGGCAAGGCATCTGAATGCACTGCTGACCCCGGATGAGGGGACTCTGTATGTAAATGGGTATGATACCCGGGATGCGCAGTACCTGCTAAAGATCCGACAGAGTGCAGGCATGGTATTTCAGAATCCGGACAATCAGATCATCGGATCCGTTGTGGAAGAGGACGTGGGGTTTGGCCCGGAAAACATGGGACTGCCCACAAAAATGATCTGGGAGCGGGTAGAAAAAGCACTGAAAGCAGTGGGCATGTGGAAGCGCCGGGGGGATTCGCCGGCCCGCCTGAGCGGAGGCCAGAAACAAAGAGTGGCGATCGCAGGAGTGATTGCCATGCGCCCCAGGTGCATCGTATTGGATGAGCCGACCGCGATGCTGGATCCCGGCGGACGGAAAGAAGTGCTGCAGACAATCCGGGAATTGAACGAAAAGGAAAAAATCACAATCATACTGATCACACATTACATGGAGGAAGTAACTTCTGCTGATCAGGTGTTTGTGATGGATCACGGAAAGATTGTGATGAGCGGAAGTCCCCGGCAGATTTTCTCCAAGGTGGAGGAACTCCAAAGCTATCGGATGGATGTACCGCAGGCGACCTTGCTGGCCTGGAAGCTGAAGCAAAGAGGCCTGAACCTGCCGGACGGGATCCTTTCCGTTGAGGAGCTGGTCGACGCACTCAATCAGCTGTGACCGTGCATGCAATCTGCCGCGGCAGTGCGCCTGATCAGCTGCAATCGAGTTTGCAATGGAAACCTTACGGATAGAATGCGGCTGGCGTTCATGAGGACAGGGTGAGGAAGAGAATGGAACTTAGGCTGGAACATGTCGGGCATATCTACAATCCCGGGACCACCTATGAAAGAAGAGCGCTTGATGATGTCTGCATGACCATCGGCAACGGTGAATTCATAGGGTTGATCGGGCATACCGGATCGGGAAAGTCTACGCTGGTACAGCATCTGAACGGATTGCTTCTGCCTTCGGAGGGAAAGATCTATGCGGACGGGGAGGACATTTCTGCGGAGGGCTATCCGCTCAGGAAATTGCGCTTCCGGGTCGGCCTGGTGTTTCAGTATCCGGAATATCAGCTGTTTGAGTCAGATGTTTTGAAAGACATTTCCTTTGGGCCGAAGAACCAGGGATTGAATCCGGAGGAAGCAATCCAGCGTGCGCGGGAAGCGATGCGTTCTGTCGGACTGGATGAGAGCTATGAGACAAGGAGTCCGTTTGAGCTTTCCGGAGGCCAGAAACGCCGTGCCGCTATTGCGGGGATTCTCGCAATGAATCCGGAGATACTGGTTCTGGATGAACCGACCGCAGGTATGGATCCGGGAGGGCGCACAGAGATTCTGCAGCTTTTGAAAAAACTGCAGGAGGAGAGAGGCATTACGATCCTTCTTGTTTCACACAGCATGGAGGATGTTGCGGACTATACAGACAGGATCATCGTCATGGAGGAAGGAAAGATCCTGTGGGATGAGAAGCCTTCAAAAATCTTCAGCCGGATCAAAGAGCTCGAAAAGATCTCTCTTGCGGCCCCGCAGGTTTCTTATGTCATGGCGGCTCTTCATGAGAGCGGCTGGGACGTCGATCCATCGGTTACAACGATTGACCAGGCTGCGGATGAGATTGAAGCCCAGGTCAGAAAAAGGCAGGCTGCCGCCGGGCATGCTGCAGCGCAGGTGGAGTAAATGCTGAGAGAGATCACATTAGGACAGTATTATCCGGGGACATCCATTCTGCATAGATTGGATCCTCGTGTAAAGCTGACGGGAACGCTGGTGTTCATCGTCAGCCTGTTTGCGTTCAGTTCTGTCTCCTCCTATCTGGCTGCGACGGCTGCGCTGATTGTGATGATCGTGATCTCGGAGGTTCCGCCCGGATTCATGCTGCGCGGACTGAGAACGATCTTTCTGCTTATGCTCATCACAGCACTCTTTAACATGTTCCTGACTCCGGGAGATCCGATTGTAAAGGTCTGGAAGCTTCAGATCACCCGTGAGGGCGTGGAGATGGCGATCCATATGGCATTTCGCCTGAGCTATCTGATTATCGGCTCCAGCATCATGACGCTGACAACAACGCCGAACCAGCTGACGGACGGCCTGGAGACCGGTCTGCACTGGATGAACCGTATTCACGTACCGGTTCATGAGATTGCAATGATGATGAGCATCGCACTTCGGTTTATCCCGATCCTGATGGAAGAGACGAACCGGATCATGAGCGCGCAGATCTCGAGAGGCGCGGATTTTGAGAGCGGAGGTCCGATCCGCAAGGCAAAATCACTGATTCCTCTTCTGATACCGCTGTTTGTATCCGCGTTCCGCCGGGCAAATGACCTTGCCCTGGCGATGGAGGCCAGAGGGTATCATGGCGGGGATGGACGCACGAAGATGAAGCCTCTGATCTACAAGAAGAGGGATCGCGTCGCCTATCTGATCATAGCAGGCTATGCCATTGTGATGTTCCTGATGTGGAAATATGGGAAGATCAAACTGCCGTTTCTTCCCTGAGGAGAAGGACTGCAGATTGACAGCTTGCAGGCTGCATGGCTTTTCCATATGCAGGCCTTTTCAAGAACGCAGCAGAAGGATGGACACAGGTAAGACGAATGAAGAGAAGAGTCAAGCTGATTGTTGCGTATGACGGGACGAATTACCACGGCTGGCAGATTCAGCCGGAGGGGGACACGATTGAGGCGCAGCTCAACAAAAACCTTTCTGCACTGCTGCGGGAGGAGATTCATGTGCTGGGTGCCAGCCGGACGGATGCAGGCGTGCACGCGATGGGAAATGTGGCTGTGTTTGATACGACTGCGCGCATGCCCATTGAGAAGATTGCCCTTGCGGTCAATACGTATCTTCCTCCGGATATCCGGGTACAGGAATCTGTGCATGTGAGCGATGACTTTCATCCCAGGTTCTGCGACACGACAAAAACCTACCGCTATCAGATCTGGAACCGCCGGATTCCGAATCCGCTTGTCTCCAGGTATTCTACCTATTATTATTACGCGCTTGATGAGAAGAAAATGAACCAGGCGGCACAGTATCTGGTCGGGGAACATGATTTCAGCTCTTTCTGTACTGCGAAGCCCGACCGGCCAAATCATGTGCGCACCATCTACCGCTGTGACGTCACCCGGGAGGGAGATATGATCACGGTCATGATCTCAGGGAACGGATTCCTTTACAACATGGTGAGGATCATCGTCGGAACCCTGTTTCAGATCGGCGGAGGCCTGATCCCGGCAGAAGAAATGAAAGAGATCCTGGAGGCGAAAGACCGCTCCAGAGCGGGAGACACCGCAAGACCGGAGGGACTGACCCTGATGGGGATCGAATATCATTGACGAGAGCCCTGTTATGCCGCTGGTGCTGGTAGGGGTGTGACTTGTAACAGACCGGAAGACATTCCGGTTTGCGCTGAAATCTGTCTTGACTCACCTGTCAGCCCGGTGCTATAATTGGCGGGCGTATGGAAAAACGGGTCCCTCTAGGAGTGTGCCCGGAGAGGACCGTAAGGCAGAGATAAGCGGCTGCCTTCTGCGACATTGATAGAAAGGCGAGGTGGAAGTTTTGCGTACACGAATCACGTTGGCGTGCACGGAATGCAAACGCAGGAATTACAACCTGACGAAGGAAAAGAAGAATCATCCCGAGAGGATGGAAGTCAGAAAGTATTGCCCGTTCTGCAAAAAGCATACGATGCATAAAGAAACAAAATAACGGATGACAAGAGGGAGATATCATGGCAGGTAAGCAGGAGGTTTCCAAGACCAGGACCTGGTGGAATGGTGTCAAGGCCGAATGGCATAAGATCATCTGGCCGACCAGAGAGGATCTGGTAAAGAAGACCGTCACGGTTTCCGTTGTTTCGGTCGTCCTCGGAGTCATCATCGCGATCCTGGATTTCCTTATCCAGAACGGCATCGATGTACTGCTTGGACTGTTTTAATCAGTCAGACACAGCAGTTAAACACAGGGAGAAAGATTTTTCATGGCACAGGCAAATTGGTATGTCTGCCACACCTACTCAGGGTATGAGAACAAGGTGAAGGCAAATCTGGACAAGACGATCAAGAACAGACATCTGGAGGACCAGATCCTCGAGGTACGGGTACCGACGCAGGAGGTGCTCGAGATTAAGAAAGCCGAGGATGAAGGCTCTGATCAAGTGCAGTATACCGAAGAAGGAGAGCGCATTCCGCCGAAGCCGAAGAAGGCTGCACAGGCGAAGCTTGTCAACAAGAAGCTCTTTCCGGGATATGTGTTCGTTCATATGATCATGAATGAAGACAACTGGTATATTGTCCGCAATACCCGCGGCGTTACGGGGTTTGTCGGCTCTGAGCCCACCAAGCCGGTTCCGCTGAGCGAGGAAGAGATGTTGAATCTCGGCGTCAAGGCTCCGGTGACGGAGGTTGACTTTGAGGTTGGCGATTCTGTCCGAGTGACAAACGGCGTCTGGGTGAACACGATCGGTGAGGTCCGTGAGATTGATGAGTCCAGAAGAACCGTGAAGATCAGCATTCCCGAGTTCATGAATGGCGCTCCTGTCAGCATGGACTTCGCAGATGTCGCGAAATTGAATTGAGTGTGGGAGGGAATTCCCGCCAGAACCACAAGGAGGCATAATCATGGCAAAGAAAGTTACAGGCTATATCAAGTTGCAGATTCCGGCAGGCAAGGCCACCCCGGCTCCTCCGGTAGGACCGGCACTTGGCCAGCACGGTGTCAATATCGTGCAGTTCACAAAGGAGTTCAATGCGAGAACCGCTGATAAGGGAGATCTGATCATCCCTGTCGTGATCACGGTGTATGCGGACCGCTCCTTCAGCTTTATTACGAAGACTCCGCCTGCAGCAGTTCTTCTGAAGAAGGCTTGCAGTCTGGCAAAGGCTTCGGGTGTTCCGAACAAAGAGAAGGTTGCAACGATTTCGAAGGACAAGGTCCGTGAGATCGCTGAGATGAAGATGCCGGATCTGAACGCAGGCTCCATCGAGGCTGCGATGAGCATGATCGCAGGAACTGCACGTTCCATGGGCATCGTTGTTGAGGACTGAAAGTGAAGAAGTGGAATCGCACGCGCGGTGCGTCGCGATACTGTTAAGTGGGAGGGTTTACATCCCGCTATCACCACCAGGAGGTTTATCATGAAGAGAGGTAAAAAATATCAGGATGCCGCGAAGCAGGTTGACCGCTCCCGGCTCTATGAGACAGAGGAAGCAGTCGCACTTGTAAAGAAGAGTGCTTTCGCTAAGTTTGATGAGACCATCGAAGTTCACATCCGCACGGGCTGTGACGGACGCCATGCAGATCAGCAGATCCGCGGCGCTGTCGTTCTCCCGCACGGAACCGGCAAGACCGTCCGCGTTCTTGTGTTCGCAAAGAACCAGAAGCTGGACGAGGCAAAGGAAGCCGGCGCTGATTTTGTCGGCGGCGATGAGCTCATTCCGAAGATCCAGAACGAAGGATGGCTTGATTTTGATGTTGTTGTTGCTACCCCGGATATGATGGGAATTGTTGGCCGTCTAGGCCGTGTGCTCGGCCCGAAGGGCCTGATGCCGAACCCGAAGGCCGGTACGGTTACCATGGATGTAGCAAAGGCAATCAAGGACATCAAAGCCGGTAAGATTGAATACAGACTGGACAAGTCCAATATCATCCATGTGCCGATCGGAAAGGCTTCCTTCTCCGAAGAGCAGCTTTCCGACAATTTCCAGACGCTGATGGAGGCGATTGTGAAGGCAAGACCCGCCGCACTGAAAGGAACATTCCTCAAGAGTGTCGTCATCGCTCCGACGATGGGCCCGGGCGTGAAGCTGAACCCGGCAAAGTTCGCCTGATATTCGGCGAATGGCCGTATGGCCGATGAGAGTATTTCAGGAGTGATGTAAACCATCGCAGTTTTTTCCATACGAAACCGCTTATCAGAATTCCGCGCCGGAAGGCGCGGAATTTTTTATACGCCGGAAGGCGCGGAATTATTTATCCTTGACAAAGGGTATCATGCGTGATAAAGTACGTCACGATGACTGCCGAAGACAGCAGGTTCCCGAAAGGGTATAATGGAAGTCCGCCTGCCGAGGAAGTGTGAATTCATAGATGAATGAACGCGCCTTCCTGATGTTTTGACAGGAAAGACGCTTTTCTTTTTCTTTTGCGGTCATTACAAAATCTATAAGGAGGTAATGGTTATGGCAAAAGTGGAACTGAAACAGCCGATCGTAGATGAGATCGCGTCGAACATCAAAGACGCGGATGCGGTTGTTCTTGTGAACTACCTCGGCATCACAGTCGCCGGTGATACTGCTCTGCGCAAGGAGTTGCGTGAAGCAGGAATTACCTACAAGGTGTACAAGAACACGATGATGAACTTCGCCTTCAAAGGAACGGATTTCGAGGCGCTGTGCCCGCACCTGCATGGAGCGAACGCAATCGCGATCTCCAAGGACGATGCAACTGCACCGGCACGCATCATCAAGAAACACCTCAAGGCAAACCCCACCATTCATATGGTAGGCGGCGTGATTGAGGGCAAGTACTACGACGAGAATCAGGTTCAGACACTGGCGGATATCCCGGGCAGAGATGTATTGCTTGGAAGACTGTTTGGCTCGATGCAGAGTCCGGTTGCGAACTTCGCAAGAGTGATCAAGCAGATTGCCGAGAAGGATCCGTCCGCAGCTGCGGCTGAAGAAGCCCCGGCGGCTGAGTAAGACCGGGTACCTTCCGGAGGTGCTCCGGAAAGCGGGTCTGGTATTGATTAAAAGATAGAAATCGAAAAACATACAGGAGGAATCATAATCATGGCAAAGCTTACTACTGCCGAGTTTATCGAGGCGATCAAGGAACTGAGCGTTATGGAGCTGAACGAGCTGGTAAAGGCTTGCGAGGAAGAGTTTGGCGTATCCGCTGCTGCGGGTGTTGTTGTTGCCGGTCCGGCAGCTGCTGCTGAGGAAGCAGAAGAGAAGACCGAGTTTGATGTTGAGCTGACTGAGATCGGCCCGAACAAGGTTAAGGTCATCAAGGTTGTCCGTGAGGCGACTGGCCTTGGTCTGAAGGAAGCGAAGGAAGTCGTTGACAATGCACCGAAGATCGTCAAGGAGCAGGTCTCCAAGGCTGAGGCTGACGACCTGAAGGCAAAGCTGGAAGAGCAGGGAGCAAAGGTTACCCTGAAATAATCCGGCCCTGGAATTCAGCGGCGGGAGGCAGGACTGTTATCATACAGCTGCCTCCCGTCTTTTTCGTATATCGCAGTGCGGCTGCCGCCCCTGCAGATGGAGTGCGCAGCCGAAGCGGCATGTCCCCCTGCCTTTCCAGACGGCAGCTGGTGATCTCTGCGATCTCACCGCGAACGGGCAGGAGGGACCGGATTGGAACGGTCTAAGAAGGAGAAGAACAGCATGAAAAGAGTAAAAGCGTCGTCGGTAATTCTGGCCGGACTTCTGGCAAGCGTCATGAGTGCGATGCCGGCGTTCGGACAGGAGGCAGGGGGGATGGAAGAGGCACAGGACGTGGCTGCCTCGCAGGAAGTTGTCAATTTTGATGAAAGCTGGCAGTGGGCATCCTCCTCTGAGATCCATACGGGATCCGCTGTTTTGTACCGGGCAGGGGGAAGCCTGGAGGCTCCCGGCAGAAAGAACTTCACGGTTTGCGTCAACGCCGGCCATGGCACTGCCGGAGGGGAAGGCGTACAGACGCTCAGCCATCCGGACGGAACGCCGAAGGTAACAGGAGGAACAAACGCGGAGGGCGCTGTCTATTCAACAGCGATCTCGTCGGGGATGACATTTCTCGACGGAACCCCGGAGGCATCGGCCAACCTGATGACTGCATTGGCGCTGAAAGAGCTTCTTCTTCAGGATGGCTATGATGTGCTGATGATCCGGGAGAGCGATGATGTTCAGCTGGACAATATCGCGCGGACTGTTATGGCGAACAATTGCGCCGACATTCATGTTGCGATTCATTTTGACAGCACCCAGTCGGACAAGGGCGTATACTTCTGCTCGGTCCCCTCGGATGCGTCCTACCGGCAGATGGAGCCGGTGGCGTCTCACTGGCAGGAGCATATGGCGCTGGGGCAGTCCCTGATTCAGGGGCTGGCCGCAAATGGCTTCGCCCTGTTTGGAGACGGCACGCTGGAAATGGACCTGACGCAGACCTCTTACTCGACAATCCCGAGCGTTGATATCGAGGTTGGGGATGGTGCCAGTGACCACTCTCAGGAAGCATGCGCGGCGCGTGCCCGGGGGCTTCGGGACGGGATCAGCCTGTATTATGATTCGCTGCAGACTGCGCAATAACAGCAGAAAATGGCAGAAAAAGCGTGTACAGAAAAATGAAAGAAAGTATTTGACAGCCACCCTTCGGGGTGGTACGATGTACGTTGCATTATCGTCTGTGACTATGCGTTGCGGGGTTAGTGCGCCCTGAAACAAGTGTGAGGACAGCAGAAAGTACAGAGGTGAACAGTTAATGGAGAAAAACAGAATTCGCCCGGTAAAGGCTGGCAGGAGCATGCGAATGAGCTTCCAGAGAAACGCTGAAGTTCTTCAGATGCCGAACCTGATTGAAGTTCAGAAGAATTCCTATGATTGGTTTCTTACGGACGGCCTTACGGAAGCTTTCGATGACATATCCCCGATCGAGGATTACGGTGGAAAGCTCAGCCTTGAATTTACCTCATTTCAGCTCTGCAGGGATGACGTTAAGTATAACATCGAGCAGTGCGCTGAGAGAGACGCGACCTATGCGGCTCCGCTCAAGGTGCGGGTGAGGCTTCACAATAAAGAGAGCGACGAGATCAGCGAACATGAGATCTTTATGGGGGATCTGCCGCTGATGACGGACAACGGCACTTTTGTGATCAATGGTGCCGAGCGCGTTATTGTCAGCCAGCTTGTCAGAAGCCCCGGAATCTATTATGGGATCTCGAGAGATAAGCTCGGCAAGCCGCTGTACTCCTGCACGGTGATCCCCAACAGAGGCGCATGGCTCGAATACGAGACGGATTCCAATGATGTATTCTATGTGCGTGTTGACCGTACCCGTAAGGTGCCGGTCACAACACTGATCCGCGCTCTGGCTGTCGGTACCAACCCGGAGATTATTGATCTGTTCGGTGAGGAACCGAAGATCCTTGCTACCCTGGAAAAGGACGAGAGCAACGATTACGAGAGCGGTCTGCGTGAACTGTACAAGAAGATCCGCCCGGGCGAGCCTTTTGCGGTCGAGAGTGCCGAGAGCCTCATCGGCGGCATGTTCTTTGACGTGCGCCGCTATGATCTCGCAAAGGTCGGACGCTATAAGTACAATAAGAAGCTTATGCTGAAAAACCGCATTACCGGACATGTTCTTGCCCAGGACGTTGTGGACACCGAGACCGGGGAGATCCTTGCGCAGCAGGGCGAGACGATCAGCGCCGAAATTGCGGACCGAATCCAGAATGCGGCTGTGCGCTGCGTGACCATCGCCTGCGATGAGCGCAATGTCAAGGTTCTTTCCAATATGATGGTGGACCTTCGCTGCTACCTCGACTGTGACCCGGAGGAGCTGGGCATTACCGAGCTCGTGTACTATCCGTACCTGAAGGAATTGCTGGAGCGCAATTCTGTGGACGGACAGCTGGATGTCGAAGCGGCAAAGGCGGATATTAAGCTTCATGTTCATGATCTGATCCCGAAGAATATCACAAAAGAGGATATTCTTGCGTCGATCAACTACAATATGCATCTCGAGTACGGTATCGGCAACAGCGATGATATTGACCATCTGGGCAACCGCCGGATCCGTGCTGTGGGTGAGCTTCTGCAGAATCAGTACCGCATCGGTCTGAGCCGTCTGGAGAGAGTGGTGCGGGAACGCATGACAACCCAGGAGATTGAGGGAATCACACCGCAGTCTCTGATCAATATCAAGCCGGTTACGGCGGCGGTCAAGGAATTCTTCGGATCCTCCCAGCTGTCGCAGTTCATGGATCAGAACAATCCGCTGTCGGAACTGACGCACAAGAGACGTCTGTCAGCCCTGGGCCCGGGCGGCCTGTCAAGAGACCGTGCCGGATTCGAGGTTCGCGATGTTCACTATTCTCATTACGGCCGCATGTGCCCGATTGAGACACCGGAAGGACCGAACATCGGACTGATCAACTCGCTGGCATGCTATGCGAGAATCAATAAGTATGGCTTTGTTGAGGCGCCGTACCGCAAGGTTGACCGGACGAATCCGGAGAATCCGGTTGTTACAAATGAAGTCGTCTACATGACTGCGGACGAGGAAGATAATTATCATATCGCGCAGGCGAACGCGGAACTGGACAGCGAGGGACATTTCGTTCACAGAAATGTATCCGGCCGTTTCCGCGATCAGACGCAGCAGTATCCGAAGGCGATGTTCGAGTATATGGACGTCTCCCCGAAGATGGTCTTCTCGGTGGCGACGGCGCTGATCCCGTTCCTCCAGAACGATGACGCGAACCGTGCTCTGATGGGATCCAACATGCAGAGACAGGCTGTTCCGCTGATGACAACGGAAGCGGCTGCTGTCGGAACCGGCATGGAGGTGAAGGCCGCTGTTGACTCCGGCGTCTGTGTGATCGCGAAACATTCCGGAACGGTTCTCCGCTCGGAAGCAAACCGCATTGTCATTCAGAATGATGACGGAAGCAGGGAAGAATATCATCTGCGCAAGTTTGTGCGCAGCAACCAGTCCAACTGCTATAACCAGAGGCCGATCGTGTTCAAGGGTGACCGGGTGGAGGAAGGCGAAGTGATCGCTGACGGCGCTTCCACTTCAAACGGCGAACTGGCGCTTGGAAAGAATCCGCTGATCGGATTCATGACCTGGGAAGGCTATAACTATGAGGACGCCGTTCTTCTGAGCGAGCGTCTGGTGATGGATGACGTATACACCTCCATTCATATTGAGGAGTACGAGGCGGAGTCCAGAGATACGAAGCTCGGACCGGAAGAGATTACCAGAGATGTCCCCGGCGTCGGCGAAGAGGCGCTGAAGGATCTGGACGAGCGTGGAATTATCCGCATCGGCGCGGAAGTGCGTGCAGGAGATATTCTCGTCGGAAAGGTTACGCCGAAGGGGGAGACAGAGCTGACGGCGGAGGAGAGACTCCTCCGGGCGATCTTTGGTGAGAAGGCGAGAGAAGTCAGGGATACTTCCCTGAAGGTACCGCACGGCGAATATGGAATTGTCGTCGCTGCGAAGGTATTTACCAGAGAGAACGGCGATGAGCTATCACCGGGCGTGAACCAGTCGGTCAGGATCTATATCGCACAGAAGAGAAAGATCTCTGTCGGCGATAAGATGGCAGGCCGTCACGGAAACAAGGGTGTTGTATCGAGAGTACTCCCGATTGAAGATATGCCGTTCCTGCCGAACGGACGTCCGCTGGATATCGTTTTGAATCCGCTGGGTGTTCCGAGCCGTATGAACATCGGACAGGTTCTGGAGATTCATCTGAGCCTCGCTGCGATGGCGCTTGGCTTTAATATTTCGACGCCGGTCTTTGACGGAGCAAACGAGAAGGATATCCAGGAGATCCTCATTCTTGCGAATGATTATGTCAACATGGAGTGGGAGGAATTCAAGGCTGCTCATGAAGGAGAGCTTCTCCCGAGTGTCCTGGAATACCTGTATGAAAACAGAGACCATCGTGAGGTCTGGAAGGGCGTCCCGATTCATGCGGACGGAAAAGTCCAGCTGAGAGATGGCCGTACCGGAGAGCCGTTTGACGGACCTACGACGATCGGCCACATGAACTACCTGAAGCTTCACCATCTGGTTGATGATAAGATTCATGCCCGTTCCACCGGACCTTATTCTCTGGTCACACAGCAGCCGCTTGGCGGAAAAGCCCAGTTCGGCGGACAGAGATTCGGCGAGATGGAAGTCTGGGCGCTGGAGGCGTACGGCGCGTCCTATACGCTGCAGGAGATCCTGACCGTGAAGTCTGACGACGTGATCGGACGTGTCAAGACCTATGAGGCGATCATCAAGGGCGAGAACATTCCGGAACCGGGTATTCCGGAGTCCTTCAAGGTTCTTCTGAAGGAACTTCAGTCTCTGGCACTGGATGTCCGTGTCCTGAAGGACGACGGATCTGAGGTGAAGCTGATCGAGAGTGTGGACTACGGCGACACCGATATGCGCCACATTCTGGACGATGACCGCAGGTTTGGCGGGAAAAATGAAGCCTCGCGCCGTGAGCTTGAGCAGGCGGGATTCTCCGCGAAGGAAGTCGTGAATGGCGAAGAGGTTGATTCGGATCTGCCTGACAGCGAACAGGAGATGGAAATGAGCCTGGCAGAGGATTTCGGCGATACCGATGATCTGCTGGAAGCAGCGTTCTCTGCGGACGATGATAACGAGTGAAAGGAGACCGTTCATGCCGGATATTACGAACAATGAAGTGTATCAGTCTATGACATTTGATGCAATCAGGATCGGACTGGCATCTCCGGAGAAGATCCGTGAGTGGGCCACAAGGAATAAGATCCTTGGCGAGGTTAAGAAGCCTGAAACCATCAATTACCGGACATTGAAGCCGGAGACGGACGGACTCTTCTGCGAGCGCATTTTCGGGCCGAGTAAGGACTGGGAGTGCCATTGCGGAAAGTATAAGAAGATCCGCTACAAGGGTGTGATCTGCGACCGCTGCGGCGTTGAGGTCACCAAGAGTTCCGTGAGAAGAGAGCGCATGGGCTGCATCGTTCTTGCCGCTCCTGTCTCTCACATCTGGTACTTCAAGGGAATTCCTTCCAGAATGGGCCTGATCCTCGATATGTCCCCGAAGGATCTGGAGAAGGTTCTGTACTTCGCCAGCTATGTTGTCCTGGATCCGGGTGACACGGCTGTCACCGGGCTTCATTATAAGGAGATCATGGGTGAGGTCCGCTATCAGGAACTGCGTTCCGAACTGGGACCGAATGCGTTTAAGGCAGGAATGGGTGCGGAGTCCGTACAGCAGCTGCTTAGAGATATCGATCTGGATGCGCTGAGCGAAGAGCTTCGGAAGGAGCTTGAGACAGCGACGAGCCAGAAGAGCGCGAAGATCATCAAAAGACTGGAAGTGGTCGAGGCGTTCCGCGAATCCGGAAACAAGGCAGAATGGATGGTTCTGAATGTCATCCCCGTGATTCCGCCGGATCTGCGTCCGATGGTACAGCTGGATGGCGGCCGTTTTGCGACGAGTGATCTGAACGATCTGTACAGAAGAATCATCAACCGCAACAACAGACTGTCCCGCCTTCTGGAGCTGGGTGCGCCGGATATCATCGTGAGAAATGAGAAGCGCATGCTTCAGGAAGCGGTGGATGCGCTGATCGATAACGGACGCAGAGGCCGTCCGGTGACCGGCCCCGGAAACCGTGCGCTGAAGTCTCTTTCCGATATGCTGAAGGGCAAGAGCGGACGCTTCCGTCAGAATCTGCTTGGAAAGCGTGTTGATTACTCCGGCCGTTCCGTTATCGTTGTCGGACCGGAGCTGAAGATCTATCAGTGCGGTCTGCCGAAGGAGATGGCGATCGAGCTCTTCAAGCCGTTTGTGATGAAGGAACTGGTTCAGAGAGGAATCAGCCACAACATCAAGAACGCGAAGAAGATGGTAGAACGCCTGGAAAGCGAAGTGTGGGATGTTCTGGAAGATGTGATCCGTGAGCATCCGGTCATGCTGAACCGTGCTCCTACCCTGCACAGACTTGGCATCCAGGCCTTTGAGCCGATTCTTGTAGAAGGTAAGGCTATCAAACTGCATCCGCTGGTCTGCACCGCATTCAACGCAGACTTTGACGGAGACCAGATGGCTGTGCATCTTCCGCTCAGTGTGGAAGCACAGGCGGAGTGCCGTTTCCTGATGCTGTCGCCGAATAACCTGCTCAAGCCGTCGGACGGCGGACCGGTTGCGGTTCCTTCGCAGGATATGGTTCTCGGAATCTATTACCTGACGCAGGAAAGACCCGGAGCAAAGGGAGAAGGCGGCGTCTATAAGAGCATCAGCGAAGCGATTCTTGCCTATGAGAACAAGGTGCTGACGCTGCAGTCCAGAATTAAGGTACGGATGGAGAAGAAAGCGCAGGATGGAAGCATTCATTCCGGACTGGTTTCTTCGACGCTGGGACGTTTCCTGTTCAACGAGATCATTCCGCAGGATCTGGGCTTTGTGGATCGTTCCGTTCCGGAGAATGAGCTGAAGCTTGAGATTGACCAGCTGGTCAAAAAGAAGGATCTGAAGAAGATCCTTGAAAAAGTAATCAATATCCATGGCGCGACGAGAACCGCCGAGGTGCTGGACCACATCAAGTCCATGGGATATGGCTATTCCACCAGAGCCGGCATGACGGTTTCGATTTCCGATATGACGGTTCCGGCTTCCAAGGCTGCTCTGATCGAGAAAGCGCAGGAGGACGTGGATATCATCAACCTGAAGCACCGCAGAGGATTCTCTACAGAAGAGGATCGTTACCGCGCGGTTGTGGATACCTGGAAGGAAACGGACAGAAAGCTGACGAGCGATCTGCTCGCAGGGCTGGATAAGTATAACAACATCTTCATGATGGCTGACTCCGGCGCCCGTGGTTCCGATAAGCAGATCAAACAGCTTGCCGGCATGCGCGGACTGATGGCGGATACCACCGGCCACACGATCGAGCTTCCGATCAAGTCCAATTTCCGTGAAGGCCTGGATGTTCTGGAATACTTCATGAGTGCGCACGGCGCCCGTAAGGGTCTGTCAGATACGGCTCTGCGTACGGCGGACTCCGGATATCTGACCAGACGTATGGTCGTGGTTTCCCAGGATCTGGTCATTCGTGAGATGGACTGCTGCGCAGATGCAGATGAAATCCCGGGCCGTTATATCCGCAAGTTTGCTTACGGGAAAGAAGTCATCGAGACTCTGCAGGAGAGAATTACGGGACGCTATGCTGCGGAGACGATTCTCAACCGTGCGGGTGAGGTACTGGTGAAGGCGAACAGCATGATCACCCGTTCCAGAGCGGAGCGCATCATTGCCGAGGGCGTGGATGCAGACGGAAACTGCCCGGTTGAAAAGGTGAAGATTCGTACGATCCTTACCTGCCGCAGCAGAGTCGGAATCTGCGCGAAGTGCTATGGCTCCAACATGGCAACCGGTGAAGCGGTGCAGGTCGGTGAGCCTGTCGGTATTATTGCGGCACAGTCGATCGGTGAGCCTGGTACACAGCTGACCATGAGAACCTTCCATACCGGCGGTGTCGCGGGCGGCGACATTACACAGGGTCTTCCCCGTGTAGAAGAGCTGTTCGAGGCGCGCAGACCGAAGGGTATGTGCATCATCTCTGAGATCGACGGTGTTGTGGAACTGCGCAACAATAAGAAGAAGGAAGAGATTGTCGTCCTGAATCCCGAGACAGGAGATTCCAAGGTGTATCTGCATACGTACGGGACCGAACTGAAGAAGAAGCCGGATGGAACTCATCTTCAGGATGGAGATATGGTCCAGGCGGGCGACCAGCTGACAGAAGGCTCGATCAATCCGCATGATCTGCTGAAGATCAAGGGCGTGGATGCCGTACAGGATTACCTGCTTCGGGAAGTTCAGAGAGTTTACCGTCTGCAGGGTGTTGAGATCTCCGACAAGCATATCGAGGTGCTGGTGCGCCAGATGCTGAAGAAGGTCGAAATTGATGATCCGGGTGATTCCCAGCTTCTGCAGGGAACCAAGATCGATGCGCTCGAATTCGACGAGATCAACCGCAGACTTGAGGCAGAGGGATTGAAGCCTGCACAGTGCACGCAGATTCTTCTCGGAATCACAAAGGCTTCTCTTGCGACGGAATCCTTCCTGAGCGCTGCCTCCTTCCAGGAGACGACAAAGGTCCTGACGGATGCTGCGATCAAGGGGAAGGTGGACCACCTGGTTGGCCCGATGGAGAACGTTATCATCGGTAAGCTGATCCCGGCCGGTACAGGCATGAAGCGGTACCGCAATGTCCGGATCGACACTTCGATGGTGGACAATCAGGCATTGGATCTGAATCCGCCGCAGGAAGACTTCTATGATCAGCTTCCGGAAGAAGTGCTTGCGGAGAGTGTTGCAGAGGCCGCGGACCGCGATGCATCGTATGATATTCCGGATGCGGATGAGTAAAAAGATGGTCTGAACAGACAAAGACAGATAAGAAGGGGCTGTGAAAAAAGAATAGCCCAGAAAAAAGAAGGACTGTAGGTTCATAGAGAGCCTGCAGTCCTTCTTTTTGTGTTAAAATTGGTTCAATCATAAATTCTATGTGATGGCTCGTTCCTGATGTACTTTTTCCGGCTCATGTCCATGATCTTCAGGAAGAAGTATTCATCATCAGGATAGC
>CADBZI010000034.1 GCA_902799015.1 uncultured Lachnospiraceae bacterium
TGCGACCCCACGGAAGTTACACCGACAAAATGTAGGAGTTATTGCAACGAACTACAGGGGAGTCGCAAGCCACGTACCTTTAGGTACGTGGTAGTTGACTTTTTGCTGTGAATACATACTGCTATGTGTCTTGGCAAAAACCTGGATGATTACGTCCGTGAAGCGGATACTGTCATGTACCGTACGAAAAGAACGAAGCAGGAATATCAGTGAACAGGGATGAAAGGAAAATCTGTATGAGGAAAATAAGATGGGGACTTCTTGGCGCGGGAGTTCTTCTGGAGCGGTGGATGAAGGGCTTCCGGCAGGTGGAGGATGCAGAGATTGCAGCGATTGCTTCCCGGACACCGGAGACCGCGCGGCGCATGGCAGACCGGTTCGGGATTGAAGATGCGCTGTCTTATGATGAAATACTGAAACGGGATGATATCGATATCATGTACATCCCGGTGCCCCATACCGCACATAAAGAACTTGCCATCCGGGCGATGGAAGCAGGATTTCCGGTATTGGTGGAGAAGCCTGCGGCGGTTTGTGCAGAGGACTGGGATGAAATGACTGCGTGTGCGCGGGAGAATCATGTCTTCCTGATGGAAGCGGTGTGGACGCGCTGTTTTCCGCTGATGCAGCGGGTAATGGACGAGATCACGCAAGGAGCGATCGGAGACGTGCGCCATGTGCAGGCATGCTTTGCCTTCCGGGTGGAGGACTCTTATCAGGGGAGGCTCATAGATCCCGATCGTGCAGGAGGCGCTCTTTTGGATGTCGGGATCTACGGACTTCACTTCGCACAGTTCATCTACGGGGAGCTGCCGAAGAAGATTTATTCCCTGGCCTCCATGGACACGGATTCGCTGCATCTGGAGGTGGATGAGCAGAATGTCATCATCGGACAATACGAGAACGGTGCGCTGCTCACAGTGACCAGTGCGATCCGGACCGAGATGCCTGACACAGCGTGGATCTACGGCACAAAAGGGCATATCAGAATACCGACATTCTGGAAACCGGAATCCGCACAGATCGTCTGCGGAGAAACCACAGTGCGGCTCGAATCTCCTGTTAAGCAGCATGTCTGCAGGGTAGTCGATGAGGGATACCAATATGAGATCCGTCATGTTCAGGAATGTCTCAGACAGGGGCTTACACAATCTCCTCTGGTGACGCATGCAATGACGCATGATGTACTTAAGATGTGCGATGAGATCCGCAGACAGTGGGGGCTGGTATATCCGTTTGAGCAGCAGGTGGCACCATCCTAAAACCCAAACAGGATCTTCGCAAAAAGCAGGACAAGAACGACAAGGATGACCGGCCGGACAATCCTCGTTCCTTTCGTCAGCACGAGCCCTGATCCGATATAGTTGCCGAGCATGCAGCATGCAGCACCGGCCAGACCGAGCACAATAAGCACCTGCCCGCTGTGCAGAAAAACAACCAGGGAAGTAACATTGGTTGTCATATTGATCACTTTTGCGTGAGCGTTCGCTGAGCGGACGCTCATTTTTGCGAATACGGTAAAGGCAATGATCAGAAAAGTCCCTGTCCCGGGCCCGTAGAATCCGTCATAAGCCCCGATAACAAAAGCGGCAATCACAGCAGTCACATAAGTTCTCCTGTTCAGGGAAAGTGACGCAGTTTCCCGATCCGGAAACAGATGCGGGTTAAGGACAAAGAACGCTGCGACAGGCAGGACAATCAGGAGGACCTGTCTCATCACATCTTCCTGCACCATCAGTGACAGTCTTGCCCCGCAGAAAGAACCGATCATGGCAGCGATGACTGACGGTACAGCCAGCCTGACCGAGACCAGACCGTTCCGGATGAAGCGGATTGTCGTCAGTGACGTCCCGCAGGCAGAGGAAAGCTTGTTCGTCGCAATCGCAGAATGGATGGGCAGGCCGGCAAAAAGGTAAGCCGGCAGGGAGATCAAACCACCTCCGCCGCCGATCGCATCCACAAAGCCCGTGAGAAAAAGAAGTGGGCACACAATCCAATAGGCTCTCATTCCGATGATACCTCGTTATCAAATCTGGTTCCCATATTATTTGGAATGAAGTCATCGTAGCACGATCGCCCGGAAAGTCAAAGGGGAATCACAACAAACAAATGTGCTTTTGCAAACTGCAATTCTCATCGCTGATGAGTTTCTGCGACAATCTATCCTCTATGATGGATACAGGTCGCAGGAATGAGGTTGGATCGATTCTGGAACAGGCAGGAGGTGCGATATGAAAGGATACAACGTAGAAGTCGGTTACATGGGATGGTGGCATGGAGAGTATGTTCTGTTTGCCAGTGAATCGGATTATCGTGATGCGATTGAGGAAGAGTAAGGACTGAGGAGGGAAGGAAGATGCCATATTCAATTGATTACAGCGGAGTACTTGAAACAGATGATGTTCTGATCAGGGCCGGCATCGACCCGGAGGCGATGGGTTATCTGACCGGGAAGGAGAGAAGGGAGATCCTGATCAGGGCAGGGCTGAATCCAAAGGAGTTTGATTTCTGAGATTGTTAACGGGGGAACTGTAAGTCAACTTACAGACCTTCATTAGGGGAGGAGGTAATAAGGATGGTGCGAACACATATAGAATACGATGATTTCGGAGAGTTCGTGGAGAGCGAGGATCTTGAGCCGGTGGGGATTCCGATGAAATAGTTGCGCGCTCATCTCAGTGGCGGGTGTCAATCCCCCGCTGAGATAAAGCCTCCGGAGGATCGCAGCCGCGCTCAGAGGAAGGTGCTTCGCACCGAGCGCGGTGCGGCAAGAACGCCGTTGGCGTTCTTGAGTTTTGGAAAATAAAGAAATCACATGAAAGAGTTCCTGTCCGTCTTGTCCTGTGACAGAATCGAACAATCGCCTGTCTTCAGAGCATCCTCACCGAACCGTTCTCTGATTTTCAGGACCATCTCATCCAGGCGTTTCTGCTTTTCTTTCTTTTGTTCGTTCTGCTCATTTGCTTTCAGCCAGTCGTCCATACCCATCTGGCGGTATTCACCATGGTCAAGCCCGGACATGCCAACACCGATCAGCCGCAGAACCTGGCCTTTGGCAAATAGCCGGTCCGTCATTTCTTTCATCAGGCCGGATGCGGTTCGATAGATTGTTTCTGCGTCATTTACGGACTGCTTCAGCTGGGTCTGGCTGGAATGCCTCTGGAAGGCTCCGGTCTTCACCTGGACGAAGCAGGTCGATCCGAAGACGCCGTCCTTTTTGAGGCGGGAGGAGACCTTTTCACTCAGCTGCTGAAGGATGGGCTCGGCGAGAGAAGCATAGTTTTCCCGTCTGATGTCTTCCGCCGTGGTTGTCTCATTCGAATAGCTCTTTGCCTCCTGCCGGACAGGATCGACGGGTGAAGCATCTATCCCGTGCGCCCGCTTATGGAGATACTCGCCGCGCTTTTCCCCAAGAAATGACTTCAGCAGAGCCTCATCGCAGACCGCAAGCGCACCGATCGTCTTAATCCCCATCCCATACAGGTGCTGCGCCGTGGCGGCTCCGCAGCCATGCAGATCGCGCACGTCAAGCGGCCACATCTTTTCGGAAATCTCATCCGGGTACAAGGTGTGCGTACGGTCGGGTTTCTCGAAATCGCTCGCCATCTTGGCAAGGAATTTGTTCTCTGAAACACCGACATTCACGGTAAAACCAAGACGGGACCTGACAGACTTTCTGATGTTTCCCGCCAGAAGAACCGCTTCTTCCCGGGTCTGAACCAAATCACTCACGTCCATGTAAGCCTCATCGATGGAGGCCTGCTGAACCTTGGCTGTGTATTCTCTGAGAATTGCCATGAACCGGGAAGAATAACTGCGGTAGGTTCGGAAATCTGATTTCACAAGGACAAGCTGCGGGCACTTTTCAAGAGCGCGCATGACCGGTTCCCCTGTCTGCACATGGTATGCCTTCGCGGGAATGGATCTTGCAGTGATGATGCCATGCCGTGTTTTGACATCTCCCCCGACGGCGGACGGAATCGTCCGAAGGTCTATACTGTCCGGATCCTCCTGCAGCTGTTTCAGGGCTGACCAGGAAAGAAATGCCGAATTCACATCTACATGAAAAATCGTTCTGGGCATGGCAGGTTTCTCCTCGAACGTTACCTCTGCATCCTCTGCTGCTATGACAATCATAGCACATTAGACAGAATTTGACGGACTGAGATGTATTGGCCGCTACGGTACGGTACTGCGTATATTAGGAACAGAAGAACAGCCGGATAAGGCAAAGTGCGGCTGTGGCATTGTTGTTTTGTGGCTGAAGCCGTGGTACCATGCTATTATGAACAAGTAAGGATTATTGTTCATACGTTTAGAAGTGTATTGTGTAAACGAACCATATAAACGTCTCACAGGATTCCTGTTGTGGTAAAATGAGAAAAAAATGAGGTTTGGGCCATGGCTGAGAAGAATACAAACAATGCAAATAACGCAAAAGCAGGCAAAGGGCAGATCTTCCGCGAGAAGAGTCTGAAGCAGATCGAGAATCCGGAGAAGCTCAATGACTACCTGCGCGTGACGTCTGCCGGGGTCTGGCTGGTGCTGGCCACGGTCATTGTGCTGCTTGCCGGCGTAGTCGCCTGGGGCTTCCTGGGACGCATCCATTCCACCGTGCAGGCTGCAGTCGTGACGGAAAACGGAAAGAGCACCTGCCTGGTGCCGGCCTCTGCACTGGAGAGCGTCATGAAGTACCGTAAGCTGACGATCGACGGCGAAGAGAGGACGCTCCTCCCGTTCACGCAGGAGCCGGAAACGATTACAGAGAGCACCAACATCTATACCGTGATCGCCGGGAATCTCTCAGTCGGAGACCTGGTGTACCCGGTGAGGCTGGCCAAGCCGCTTGCGGAAGACGGTATTGTATCCGGCATACTGACGACCGAGACGATCTCGCCGGCGGAGCTGTTTTTCGAACAGTAGACGGCTAAGAAGCGGGTACCGGTTCATCTCAGTGGCGGGAGTCACCCCCCACTGAGATAAAGCCTCCGGCGGATCGCAGCCGCGCTCAGAGGAAGGTGCTTCGCACCGAGCGCGGCGCGGCAGGAACGCTGTTGGCGTTCTTGAAGAGCAGGCAGCAAAGCGGATTGCGAGTGTCCGCTTTCCATGAGAGAGGACGGCAGTTTACACATGTCCATCCAGAACAAAAACAAACATATCCCCAAGCCCAGGACGACCGGCGTGGTCAAGGTGCCTGTGGTCATGCAGCTCGAAGCGCTCGAATGCGGCGCGGCTTCGCTTACGATGATCATGCACTATTACCGCAAATGGATCCCGCTGGAGAAGGCGCGGGGAGACTGCGGCGTCTCCAGCGACGGGGCGAGTGCGCGGAACATCTTACTGGCGGCGCGGAGTTATGGCTGCAAGGCGGGCGCCTGGCGTGTGGACCCGGAGGATCTTGTGAAGGAGGGACCGTTCCCCTGCATCATCCACTGGGGCTTTAACCACTTCGTGGTGCTCTGCGGCTTCCGCCGGGGTAAGGCGGTGTTAAATGACCCTGCCCGGGGCCATATCGAGGTTCCGTATAAGGAATTCGACAAAGAGTATACCGGCGTCATCATCACCGTGGAGCCGGGGGAGGAGTTCGTTCCCTCGGGAAAGAAGAAGAGTGCCTTTGCGTACGCGAAGGAGCGCCTCTCCGGTACGTTCTCCGCGGTGGCGTTCGTGGTCCTTACCACCAGCATCTCCTCGTTCCTGGGCATCATCAGCCCGGTCTTCGGAAAGGTTTTCCTGGACCGGCTTCTGAGCGGGAGGAACCCGGAATGGCTCAATCCGTTCATCCTGGGGATGAGTGCTTTCGCGGTCGTGAATATCCTGGTGCTCTGGATCGCTGCAGTCTACAGCCTGCGCATTCAGGGTAAGATGGAGGCGGTCGGCAGCTCCAGCTATCTCTGGAAGGTGCTGCACCTTCCCATGCAGTTCTTCAGTCAGAGACTCTCGGCGGACATCGCCGACCGGCAGGCAACCAACGCTTCCATCGCAGGTACGCTGGTCAATACCTTCGCCCCGCTTGCGATCAATACGGTGATGATGGTCTTCTACCTCATCGCCATGATCAAGTACAGCATATCGCTTACAGCGATCGGCATCCTGGCCATCGTGATCAACCTGGCAGTCTCTGCCATCGTCTCCTCGAGGCGGGTCAACCTGACGCGCGTGCAGATGAGAGATTCGGCGAAGCTCTCATCGGCCACCGCTTCCAGCATCCGCATGATCGAGACCATCAAGGCAAGCGGCGCGGAGAACGGCGTCTTCGGACGCTGGGCCGGTTTCCAGGCGAGTGTCAACACGCAGGAATACCGGTTCGTGCGGCTGAATACATTTATCAGCACCATCCCGGTTCTGGTCACTTCCATCACCAACATGATCGTACTCGGTGCCGGCGTATACCTGGTATTGGACGGGGCATTTACCATCGGCATGGTCATGGCTTTCCAGGGCTTCCTGAGCTCCTTTATGCAGCCCGCAGACTCTCTTATTTCAGCCGGGCAGTCGCTCCAGGAGATGATCTCGCAGATGGAGCGCGTCGATGACGTCATGAGCTACCCGACCGACCCCTACCTCGAAGAGAAGGAGAAGACCGGGGAGTACGAGAAGCTCACCGGCAACATCGAGATGAAAGACATCGTCTTCGGGTATGCGCCGCTGGGAGCGCCGCTCATTACGGACTTCAACCTGACTGTAAAACCGGGCCAGAAGATCGCCCTCGTCGGGCGCTCGGGCTGCGGCAAGTCGACACTCGCCAAACTCCTCAGCGGACTTTATCAGCCATGGAGCGGCAGCATTACATTTGACGGAAAACCGATCAAGGAGATCGACCGCAACGTATTCGTTGGCTCTGTTGCAGTCATCGATCAGAACGTCACTCTGTTCGAAGACACCCTCTCCGCGAACATCAAGATGTGGGACAACTCCATCGAAGACTTCGAGATGATCATGGCAGCACGCGATGCCGACATCCACGAAGAGATCACACTCCGCTCCGGAGGCTACCAGCATAAACTCTCCGAGAACGGCCGCGATTTCTCGGGCGGACAGCGGCAGAGGATCGAGATCGCCCGCGCCCTTGCGCAGGACCCGACCATCTGCATCCTGGACGAGGCAACCTCCGCGCTCGACGCCAAGACCGAGTATGAAGTCGTGCGATCCATCAGCGAACGCGGCATCACCTGTATTGTCATTGCACACCGCCTCTCCACCATCCGCGACTGCGACGAGATCCTCGTCCTCGAGCACGGACATGTGGTCGAACGCGGGACACACGAAGAACTCCTCGCCAAAGGCGGGGCATATACACAGCTGGTAACGAACGAATAGAAGCTTCGCCCGCTTTGGGCATTTCCCCCATATGGGCTTTGGCAACGATGCCGTACGAATAAGATCTGAGAGTATAATATATGGGTTGGTTTGACGAGCAAATAGAAGAGCGCAAGAAACAGGAGCGGAAGATGCTCTCCGACTCCTGGCAGAAACTCAGCCTGATCGTGACAGGCCGGAGGGACGGCAGCAGCTTCGCCGAAGGTGCCGATGTGGATGATGCCCTGGAGCAGCTTCTGAAGTATTTCGGCATCCGTGAGCGGGAGACTCCCATGAACCTCAAAAGCCTTGAGGAGAAGCTGGATTATCTCCTGTCGTCTTCGAGTATCATGTACCGGAGGGTCGAGCTGGAAGAGGGATGGCATAAGGACGCGATGGGCGCCATGATTGTCACGCTGACAGCTGACGATGCGCAGGGTTCCGGCAAAACTTCCGGTGCCGGCGCAAAAAAAGCCCCGGCAGGCGGCAAGGTCGTTACGATCTTCCGCGACGCCACCGGCGCTTACATGTACCGCGACCCGGAGACGGGCAAGAAGATTCATGTCACTTCCCGTTCCGCGGAGAAGAAGATCGGTACGGAGGCTTATTGCTTCTACCGCCCGCTCCCGGTGAAAAAGATCACCCTGAAGGACCTCTTTGCCTACATGCGCGATTGCCTGCAGGTTCGTGACATCGCGGCGTTCCTGGTATCAGCGCTTGCCATCACACTTGTGGGCATGATTATGCCGCGCCTGAACCACATCCTGATGGGACCGGTGATCGGGAACCGGAGCTATCAGCTCCTGGCGGCGGTCATGAGCTTCATGTTCTTTGCCACCGTGGGCAATTTCATGCTGGGGCTCATCCGGCAGCTGGTGCTCTCGCGCATCCGCATGAAGTTAAATATCCAGGTGCAGGCGGCGTCTATGATGCGTGTGCTCTCTCTGCCGACGGACTTCTTCAAGTCCTACAGCTCCGGTGAGCTGAGCCAGTACCTTTCCTACATAAACTCGCTCTGCGATACGCTGGTAGATGAGATCTTCTCCACGGCCGTAACCGGGGTATTCTCCCTGGTATACCTGACGCAGATCTTCTCCTTTGCCCGTTCGCTGGTTGTGCCGTCCCTCATCGTAACGGCGGTGACGATTGCCATTACCTTCGCGGCCAATGCCATCCAGGCATCGCGCAATAAGGAGATGATGGAACTTGCTGCCCGGGACAGAGGCCTTACGTATGCGTTCATCAACGGAATCGAGAAGATCCGCCTGTCCGGCGCTGAGACCAGAGTTTTTGCGAAATGGATCGGCCTCTACACGCAGGAGGCGGATCTGAAGTTCAACCCGCCCGCTCTCGTGATGCTCAATACGGTCTTCACAACCGCGGTGACACTGATCGGAACCATCGTCATGTACTACATAGCGGTACGCTCGCAGGTCTCTGCAGCGGATTACTATGCTTTCAATTCGGCCTACGCCTATATTACATCGGCCTTCTCCGCGATCGCATCCGTTGCCGTCTCGGCCGCAACCGTGAAGCCCAGTCTGGAGATCATCCAGCCGCTCATGGAGGCAGAGCCCGAGAAGCAGGAAGGCCGGGAAGCCCTGGCCGGCATCACCGGAGCGATCGAGCTCTCCCACGTCACCTTCCGGTACACGGAAGAGGGACCGAAGATCCTCGACGATGTGAGCCTTACCATTCCCGCCAGGCAGTATACCGCCATCGTAGGGCGGACCGGCTGCGGAAAGTCTACGCTGCTTAGGCTTCTCCTCGGCTTTGAGACCCCGGAACAGGGGGCCATCTTCTATGACCGGAAGGACATGCAGACCCTTGATCTCGGGTCGCTGCGCAGGCACATCGGCACCGTACTGCAGGAAGGCGAACTTTTTTCCGGGAGCATCTACGAGAACATCACCATATCCTCACCCGGTCTCACTCTGCAGGATGCCTGGAAAGCAGCGGAGATTGCAGGACTTGCAGACGACATTCGCGCCATGCCCATGGGCATGAGCACCGTACTGCAGGAAGGCTCCGGCGGTATCTCCGGCGGACAAAGGCAGAGAATCATGATCGCCCGTGCCGTCGCGCCGAAGCCAAGGCTCCTCCTTCTGGATGAAGCTACCTCAGCCCTGGACAACATCACGCAGAAACAAGTCTCCGACGCACTGGACAAGATGCGCTGCACGCGTATCGTCATCGCGCACCGTCTCTCCACCATCCGTCACTGCGACCGGATCCTCGTCATGGACGGCGGAAAGATTGTAGAAGACGGGACGTATGACGAACTCATCGCACAGGGCGGTTACTTCGCCGACCTGGTCGAGAGACAGAGGCTGGATGCGTAGGAATGCGCTGAAGTCAGTTTCCACTACGAAGGCGCGACATCCGCGGAGGTTGTAAAAACACAGCAATTTCACGCAAAGAAAACGATTAAGTTGTTTTAATTCCTGTTGCGCTGTGATATATTTGCCACAGTGCGATTTTCTACCCTTTTGGACATTGCTGCAGAATCCTGCAGACTTATGCATAAGCTATAGAACCTGCAATCCCTCATGGGAGGAATCCGATACAGTTATGGAAAATAAAGTATTCAGAATCGACCTTGTCAAGCTGATCCTGTATGTACTGAAACGGATCTGGGTATTGATCCTGTGCGCTTCGATCGGCTTCGGCATTCGCTATTGGCAAACGGTTTACCGCATGCCGGATACTTACACTGCGTCCGGGACAATGTATGTGTACAACAGTAATCCGAACCTGGTGAACTATCAGTATACCAGCACGATCGATCTGGACTCTGCAGTCAAGCTGATTGATACTTACATGATCGTGGTCAAGAGCAACAAGGTTATGGAAGTGGTGACAGACCGGCTGGCGGCAGATTATCCCGGGATTGCTCCGGAATTTATCGCTTCCAGCCTGCATATGTCTTCTGTCTCGGAAACCGGTGTCGTCAGTGTCAGTTCCACGACTTCGGATCCAAAGCTTTCCATGGATATCACCAACGCAGTGTTGGATGTGGCTCCGGAGGAGCTGATCCGCGTCGTCGGAGCCGGCAGTGTAGAAGTGATCGACTATGCGACGGAACCAAAGTATGTAGATTCCAGGCGGCCGGTGTGGAGAGGGATGATCGGAGCCATCGCCGGCATAATGCTGGGCGGCCTGATTCTGCTCTTTCTCTTCCTCTTTAACCGCAAGGTTACGAATACCAAGGACTTGACGGATACATACACATTTCCGATTCTCGCTTCGATCAGGAGGTCGAAGGGGAGTGAGAAGAATCCCAGCGATTTCCTTCTCTCAGACTTTAGTTCCATGGAGGCGCTGGAGAACTATGCAAAACTGCGCATGAATCTCTTTTACAGCCTGGTTGGCAAAAAGTCCCGCTCAGTGGTGATCACCAGTGCCATCTGCGGAGAGGGCAAGTCTACGGTCGCGGCGAACCTGGCAGTTTCCTGTGGCCATGGAGGAAAGAAGACACTGCTCATTGAGGGGGATCTCAGACGTGCCCGCCAGAGAGATATCTTCCGGTATGACGGGCATAGTAAAGGACTCTCGGAGATTCTGGCCGGAGTGAGCAGCCTGCAGGATTGTATCCTGCCCAATGTGAGAGAGAATCTGGATATCCTTCCGGCCGGAGCGTTTCCGCCGAACCCGGCAGAACTGCTGGCATCGGATCGTATGCAGGAGCTTCTGGAAGAGCTTGAAGGGATGTACGATCTGGTGCTCCTGGATATGCCGCCGGTCGATATCGTCTCGGATCCGTTAGCGCTGTCCACGCAGGTGGCGGGGTGTCTCTTTGTCGTCAGACAGAATTATTCGGATCACAGGGATATCCGGAAAGCGCTGATTTCTGCGGAGATGACTGGCATGAATGTGCTGGGCTTCGTATTCTATGGAGAGAAGATCGACGAAGGCGGTTACTACTGGAAAAAGAGCTATAAGAGCTATTACAGCAGATAAAAATCATTAAGAAATCAGATAGCAAAGTGATGCATAAGTTCGCAGCAAGACATAAGAAAACCGGTTTCACAACAGTGCTTCTTCTGGGGCTTACGCTTGGAAGCATCATTTTGGCCTGGGCGGGAGAAGGAAGCGCGGCGGAAGCGGAAACGGCGGCACTAGAAGCTGGTATCGATCCGGCTTCCGGTCTGCAGCTTCCGGAATTGACACAGACCTTCTGTGAATGGGATCAGGCCGGAAATGTGATCCGGGAGACAGCCTGCGATTTGGAAGGCAACCCGGCCATGAACGCCAGAGGCTTTCACCGGGCGGAGTATACCAGGAACGAAACCGGCGATATCCTGACCGAAGAATATTATGGGCTGAACGGTGAGCCGGTTGATACGATCGATACCGGTTACGCGCGGGCAGAATACACCTACTATACTGACGATAAGGGGAGTACCCGCATCATGACGGAAGACCGGTATGCTGCGGATGGGAGCCGTGCTGACATACCGGGCGGATACAGTTACCGACGTGATACCTGGGAGGATGGCTTCCTCAGGGCAACCGAATACTATGATGCAGAAGGAAACCTGACACGACCGGCAGGCGGATACGCGCAGATTCTGTACGAGACCGAAGAGGGAAAGGACTCTGTTTATTCTGTCACCACACGATATCTGGATGAGGATGGATCCCCGCTGATCGGTACAGAGGGCGGTGCGACAGTCGTATCGGAATACAGTGCGGAAGGCGATGCGGCAAAAGCGGAAGAGACAAAGCAGGAGATCTTTGGTATAGACGGAAAACCGGTACTGGGGGAAGATCACTGGCACCGCCAGGAGCATACGTATGATGACAACGGCAACCTGATCCGAACCGATTACTTTGATACAGAAGGGGAACCGATCCTGTCAGGGGACGGGTATGCGTCTAAGGTGAGCATCTACGACAGCCTCAATCGGATTGTTGAGACGGATTACCTTGGAACAAAGGGAGAATTGATCACAGTCGAGGGCGGGTTCGCGAAAGTTACATTCGAATACTACGAGGACTTGGGCCTGACGCATTATGAGACCTATTATGGCGCGGATGACCGGAGAACGATGAACAAAGAAGGTTTTTCGGCTGCCGAGTATGAATACAACGGAGACGATTATGACTACCGCGTCACCTGGTATGATACGGCAGATGAATACACCATGACCGGAAGCGGCATGGCGCGGCTGGAGCGTAAGTTTGCCGATGTGCCGGACAGCAGCCGGAAGAACCAGCCAGGATCGAAGGAGTTGAATCAGATCCGCCAGGAGAAATATTTCGGGACGGACATGGAGCTGATCGATGTAAAGGCGGGCTACGCCGGCTATGTCAATGAGCGAAATGAATACGGCCAGGTGATCAGCACGACCTTCATGGATGAAAGCTGGGAGCCGACCCGCAGCGATGAGCTGCAGTATGCTTCAATTCATTATGAATACGAGGGCACTGCAGTGGATGCGTACCCGGTGTATGAAGCATACTATGACGAAGACGGGAACCCCGCAGAAGCGAAGGGCGGCTACTATGCCCGGAGCATGACCTATGAAGGTTCGAGCCGGAAACTGCTGAAGTCAGAAGCTTTCTTTGATGCGAACGGAGAACCTGATATTGACGCGTCCACCGGCGCGCACAAGATACTCTACAACTACAGCAAGGATAAGGAGCAGTCGTCCGTCTGCTACTTCGATCAGGAAGGGAATCCCGGCCAGATTGTCCGGGGGTATGCATCCGTGTACCGTGAGTACAACGAGGAAGGGCAGCTGCTCTGGGAAATCTATCTCGGGAAAGACGGCCGGATGGTGACGGCAGAAGGACAGTATGCTGCACAGGTTCATTCTTATGACTTTGCAGATCATCTGACCGGAGACAGATACTTCGCTGCCAGCGGGGACGCACTGATCCAGCCGGATGGATATGCCGCGTGCCGCTATGGGTATGACAGGAGCGGCAACCGGACCAGGATCTCCTATTACAATGCAGCAGATGATCTGATGCTCGTAGACAGAAAGGCACAGATCGAACGCGAATACGACGATCAGCAGCATGTGATCTACGAAGCATACTTCGGTACGGATCGAAAGCCGGTCATGATTGAGGAGGGTTATGCTGCCTTTCGGCAGGAATACGATGAACGAACCGGGCTTGTAAGCCGGGTCGAGTATCTGGATACCGAGGGAAATCCGGTTTTGTGCACGGATGGGTATGCTTCTTTTGAGCAGGAATATGACCTGAACGGGAACCTCCTGCGGAGAGCATACTTTGATGAAAACGGTAAGCCTGTCATACCCGGAACGGCGGGCTATGCCCGACTTGAGCGCAAGTGTGATTCCTATGGAAATGTCCTGGAAGAAGCCTGCTATGATGCGGACGGCAGCCTGATCGTCAATGAAGACCGGTATGCGGTCCTGATTAGGGAATACGATGAGAACGGCGTGCAGACCGCGGTCATGTATCTGGACGAGGACCGGGAGCCGGTCATGTCCACGGACGGATACGCGCGCTGTGAAGAGACGTATGACTGCAGGGGCAACCGTACCAGTGTTGCCTACTTTGATGAGGAACTGAAGCCGGTTACCATCCCGGATGGTTACCAGAGGGCAGAGTATACCTGGGACGAGGAAGGCCGTGAGCTGGAAGAGCGCTACTTCGACGCAGACGGAGATCCGGCAGAATGTCCGGACGGCTATGCGTCCTTCATACGGGAGTATGACCTGAATGGAAATCTGGTCTGCGAGGAATACTGCGGAAAGGACGGAAACATCACGAATGTCAGTGCCGGCGCCGCTAAGATTCTGCGCGAGTATGACGATGAGAACCGGCTTCTTAGTGAGAAATATTTCGATGAGACTGGCGCCCCCCACATGTACCGTGGCGACTATGCGTCGGCAGCCTATACGTATGATAACAACGGCAATGTCCTCACGGAGGCTTATTTTGGTCTGAAGGGAGAACCGGTCATCTCTACGAAGGGTTATGCGCTCCGGGTGTGCACCTACGATGAGACAGGCCACTTGCTGACAGAGGAGTTTTCCGATGGGAACGGCAACCTGATCGTTACGACAGAGGGCTATGCCAGGAAAGTACAGACCTGGGATGAGCAGGGGAATCTGACCAGCGAGGGGTATTTTGGTGAGACCGGCAGGTACATTCTGCAGGAAAACCAATGGAGTTATATTACCTATGCACGGGATGAGAACGGAAACTGCACGGAAGAGGCCTGGTATATCTTTGAAGGACAACCGGCTGAGCTGGCCGATGGTTACAACAGGATCGTTCATACCTACGATGCGGCGAATAACTGTCTTTGCAATGTCTATTACCTGAATGAGGAAAAAGTCAGGATTACAGGCGGCTATGCGGCTGTGGAATATCAGTACGATTCCCGGAACCGGATGACGCAGGAGAGTTATCTGGATGAAAACATGAACCGGACCACGGTGGAGAAGGGTTACTCCGCGATCGGCTATGTGTATGACAATGCAGGCAATACCCTGCAGGTACGCTACCTGGACGAGAAGGACAAACTGACCCGGGTTCCGGAGGGTTTCTCCGTCTGGCAGAGGGAATATGACAGCAAGCACCATGTGATCCTGGAGCAGTATCTGGACGAAGAGGGGCGTATCGCGTCCACGGCAAACCGTATTGCAACGACACAGACTTCCTATGACGCCCGGGGAAATATGGTCCGCATAGACTTCCTGTCGGCTGCTTTGCAGCCGGTGGAGATTGCGCCTGGTTACGCTTCGGTCACATACACGTACGATGACAAGGACAGGATGACCGGTGAGTACTATCTGGACGTCCGAGGCATGCCTGTACTCAACGCAGCAGGTTATGCGGGGATCCGCTATGAGTGCGGCGACCGGGGACAGGTCTTGCGCATGACATATATCGATACGTCCGGACAGCCGATTATCTCCAAAGACGGATATGCCGCAGAGCAGTATCTGTATGATGAAAACCAGTATGTCATCCGTGTGGCCTATCTGGATGATCAGTATGAGCGAATTTCTATCAATGACGGATACTCAGCGATCGTCCGTACGGTTGACAAGAACGGCAGGATCCTGACCGAGACCTGTCTGGATCAGAAAGACCAGCCGGCCGCATGCGTGCTCGGATACGCGACGGTCCGCAATTCCTGGGATGACAGAGGGCGCAATATCCGGAAAGAATATCTGGACGAAGAAGGCCGTCCGGTTGTGCTGAGCACCGGTTATGCGGCGATCGCTTTTGCGTATGACAACAGTGACAACCTGATCAGTGAGAGCTATTACGATAAAGAGGGAGAGAAAACCTGGTGTTATTTTGGCTACAGTGAGATCCTCTACACCTATGATGACCGGAATCACTGCATCGAAGAGCATCTGCTGAACACGGATGGAAAGCCTGCTATCCACAATGTCAGCCAGTATTCCTGGCTGCGCCGCGAGGTGAATCCGGACGGAAGAGTTCTCTCGATCCGGTTCTTTGATACGCTTGGCGTCACCACTTTCTTTAACGGACAGTATGCCGAGGCCCGGTTTACCTATGACCTGGCCGGCAGGGAGACTTCAGTGCGTTACTATGACCGCGGAGAGAACCTGTGTGTCTGCCAGCGGGGATATGCCATCAAGAAGACTGCGTACAACGAGTTTGGGAATGTCACAGAAGTGTCTTATTATGACACCAAAGAGAACCTGACAGATACTGCCATGGGCTATGCGACAGTGCTGTATACCTATGACGACCTGGGCAATATGACTTCCGAACGGCATCTGGATACCAGAGGGACGAGTGTCATACCGGAGGATGCCCGCTATGCAGTCGTTCTGAAGGACTTCGATGAGATGGGCCGTCTGATCAGCGAGGAGTATCTCGATGAAGCAGATCAGCCGGTCAACAGCCGGGAAGGCTTTGCCGTCCATAAGATCAGCTATACCGAGAGCGGCCTCATAGAAGAAGAATACTATGAGGACAGATCCGGCAGGCCCGCTGTGATCGAAGCCGGATACAGCCGAAGGGAACTGGTATCGGAGGATGAAGCGCGTCAGATTTATGTCATGAAGACCATGAACGAGACTGTGGATGAGACAGAAGGATGGGCCTATTCTCTGCAGACCTGTGACCGGTATGAGAATCCCATCGAGATCCGCTGGTATGACGCGGAAGACAGGCCGGTGGACGGACCGGAGGGTTGCCACATGGTTTCCATGGAATACACTTCACGCAAGGATGTGTCTCTGATTCATTACTTTGACGAGGAAGAAGAACCGACTGCGGTGGAAGGCGTGTACGGGATCCGGAACGATTACAGCGGCGATGGCAATCTTGAACGGAAGACCTGGCTGGATCAGAGAGACCGTCCCGTGGACAGCGGATTCGGATACGCAGCGGTCTGCTATGACTATGATCTGAGCAGCTTAGATCAGATGGAGCTGTACTATGAGGACTACCGCGATGAGGAAGGTGCCCCGACGCAGGCGAACAACGGTGCCTGGGGCAGGAAGACGTTGTATTATCCGGTGACAAGGGTCTATGACATTACCTATACGGATCAGGCCGGGAATCCGATCCTCACGACAGACGGATATGCTGTTTACGAGTACAAAGTGGATGAGAACGGCAACGTGACCTTAGAGAGATATCTGGACGAGCTCGGTGCTGCCATTAACTGCAGTGCCGGATACTCCTCCATCGAATACGGTTACGATGAGGATGGACGAATGATCTCAGAACGTTGTCTGGATCGCTACAACAAGCTGGTGAACAACGAATACGGTGTGGCCGGATGGAACGGATATTATGACGAATTCGGCAAGCTGGTCATCCTGGGTATGTATGATCAGGACAGGAAGAGCGTAGATCCGGACAGCTGGGATCCGCTTAGCATGGAACGGTTTCAGGGACAGATCCGGAGCATCCGCACAGATGAGACAGATAAGACCGATCCGCTGTCTGATGATCTGCTGGATGAGCCGCTTGATGAGATGCTTGATGAGCCGCTTGCTAAGCCGGCATCGGAAGAGGCGGCATAAAGGCTGCCTGCAGGCAGCAGAATGGAGAGAACATACATATGAATCGCTTTCTGGAAGATCCCCGCTTTACGGGCATAGAACCATTTGAATCAAAACTGTGGCTCTCCTCCCCGACCATGCATGGAGCCGAGCGGCACTGGGTGGATGACGCAATCCAGACGAACTGGGTATCTACGGTCGGCGCGAATATCGATGCCGTTGAGGAGGAGATGGCGGCTTTCACCGGCAATCGGTATGCCGTCGGCCTGTCTTCCGGTACGGCTGCCCTGCATCTTGCCACGAAGCTTGCCGGAGAGAAACTGTACGGACAGGCACGGCCGGACCGGGGCACCCTGGCAGGAAAGAAGGTGTTCGCCAGCGACATGACATTTGATGCCTCTGTGAACCCGATCGCGTATGAGGACGGGGAAGCCGTCTTCATCGATACGGAATATGACACCTGGAATATGAGTCCGGAAGCACTGGAGAAGGCGTTTCAACTCTATCCGGAAGTACAGCTTGTCGTGATCGCTCACCTTTACGGTACTCCGGCAAAGATGCAGGAAATAAAAGAGATCTGTGACCGGCACGGGGCATTGATCGTAGAAGACGCGGCAGAGTCTCTTGGCGCAAAGTATAAGATGAATGGTCAGTGGGTTGAGACGGGTGCTCTGGGGCAGTATAACTGCATCTCCTTTAATGGGAATAAGATCATAACCGGATCCAGCGGAGGCCTGTTCCTGACAGATTCCAGGGAAGACGCGGACAAGGTCCGCAAGTGGAGTACCCAGAGCCGGGAAGCGGCTCCTTGGTATCAACACGAAGAGATCGGCTACAACTACCGCATGAGCAATATCGTGGCCGGGATCGTGCGGGGACAGATTCCATACATGGAAGAGCATATCAGCCAGAAAAAAGCTCTCTATGAGCGATATCAGGAGGGATTGCAGGATCTTCCGGTAAAGATGAATCCGTTTGATGAGGAAAACAGTGTTCCAAACTATTGGCTCAGCTGTCTGCTGATTGATGAAGACGCCATGGCTCCTGCAGTCCGGGGAGAGCGGGAACACCTGTACCATACCGAAAAGGGCAAGAGCTCACCCGGCGAGATCCAGGATGCCCTGACCGCCTTCAACGCCGAAAGCCGCCCCATATGGAAGCCCATGCATATGCAGCCGATCTACCGTACTTTTCCGTTTGTCACAGCAAAGGGGAACGGCAGAGGCAGCACGAATGCGTATATCGCCGGCAGTGCGGCAGATGTCGGTGCGGATATCTTCCGAAGAGGTCTTTGCCTGCCGAGTGATAACAAGATGACCGAAGAGCAGCAGAAGAAAGTGTTAGAGATCATTCACAGGTGTTTTCTATGAGAAGAACGCCGTTGGCGTTCTTGAATTCACGCTCCTGGCAGGAGGGGATTCGTGTGAAGTATATCAAACGGATGATAGAGGTGATAGTAGCCGTCAGTGCTTTATCAGGCATCCTGGCTTTTCTGCGTGAGCGTGCCGGGGAAAACTGCGGTTCCCATCGGCCTTATGGACCTTATGAACGTTATATCAAACGCCCGCTGGATGCCTTTCTGTCTACAGGAGCACTGCTTGTTTTTTCACCGGTTTTGCTTATAACGGCGCTTCTTGTGCGGCTGAAGCTGGGCGCTCCGGTTTTCTTTACGCAGGACCGCCCCGGAAAGGACGGGAAGATCTTTAAGCTGTATAAGTTCCGCACCATGACAGACAAGAAGGACGCGGAAGGAAAGCTCCTTCCGGATGAAGACAGACTCCCTGCGTTTGGGAGAAAGCTCCGTTCGACATCTTTGGATGAAATGCCCGAGCTTTTCAATATGATCAAAGGCGATATGAGCGTAGTCGGTCCACGGCCGCTTCTCGTGCGATATCTGCCCCGGTATAATAAGCATCAGGCAAGACGCCATGAAGTACGGCCCGGGTTTACCGGGCTTGCGCAGGTGAATGGCCGGAATGACCTTACATGGGAGGAGAAGTTTGACTGGGATGTGAGATACGTTGATCGGATTACATTTCTGGGGGATGTAAAGATTATCCTGAAAACGGTGCAGACAGTTGTGAAAAAAGAAGGAATCAGTTCAGATCATTCGGCTACCATGGAAGAGTTTATGGGAGAGGAAAGAGCGTGAAAAAGCTTGTTTTGTTAGGTGCAGGCGGGTTTGGAAGAGAGGTTGCTGCTTCCATCCTTCCTTTTATGAATCAGAGAGAACCGTCCTATGAATTGATCGGATTCATAGATGACGGTGCGCAGTACCATGCGGGTATGATGATCGACGGCTACCCCTGGCTTGGCGGACAGGATTGGATTCTTGACCACAAGGATGATGTCTGCTGTACCTGTACAATCGGCAACGCGAAAACGAAGGCGGCGATTCAAAGAAAACTGGCAGGGCAGGGTGTCCGGTTTGCGACGCTGATCGGACATAGAGTTTACCTTGCTCCATATTCTGAGATAGGTCCCGGATGTGTCATTTATGGAAGGGTAACGATCTCTGTAAACTGTAAGCTTGGCGCCGGAGTTGTATTGAACGACAGTGTCAGCCTGGGTCATGATGTGACAATCGGAGACTATACCTCGATCATGCCGGGAACCGGGATCAGCGGCGGCTGTGTCATAGGAAAAGAGGTAGACATCGGAGGGCATGCCTATATTGTACCGGGACGAAAGGTCGGAGACGGTGCGAAGATTGCTGCCGGGAGCATCGTTTTTACAAATGTAAAAGCAGGCACAATTGTGCTGGGCAATCCGGCAAAACGGATGAAGGGGTTGGAAGGATGAATAGGGATATGAAGATTGGCTTCCTGTTTTCGGGACAAGGCGCACAGTTCCCGGGCATGATGAAAGAACTGTATGACACTGAGCCGGCGGCGAAGGATGTGTTCGACTGTGCGGATGAAGTGCTTGGCAGGAAGATATCCGGGATCTGCTTTGAAGGCACACAGGAAGAGCTGGATCTGACTCACAATACGCAGCCATGTATGCTCGCGGGAGATCTTGCTGCGGGGATGGTGCTGAAGACTCATGGGATCGTGGCAGAGGCAGCAGCAGGGTTTTCCCTTGGGGAGTATGCTGCGTTGGTTTATGCCGGAGCTGTCTCAATGGAAGATGCGTTTCGGATTATTCAACTGCGTGCAGACGCCATGCAGGAGGCCGTCGCGCCGGGAGCGGGAGCGATGGCGGCATTTATCGGATCAACGGCAGAGCAGGTAGAAGAGATCTGTTCGAGAGTAACGAGTGGGTATGTTGTTGCCGCAAACTACAACAGCCCTGTACAGACGGTTGTATCCGGCTCTGCGGCAGGAGTCGATGAAGCCTGCCGGATGGCAGAAGAAGAAGGACTTCAATGCAAAAAGCTTGCGGTCAGCGCACCATTCCACTGTGCTCTTATGGAACCTGCTGCGAGGAAACTGAAGGAGGCATTCGCCTCCGTGACGTTCCGGAATCCATCCATACCGGTGTATATGAATGTGGATGGGCATCCGGTTACAGAGGGGAATCGTATTGCGGATCTTCTCGTGAGACAGGCAATGAGTCCTGTACGCTGGGTACAGACGCTTACCAATATGCAGGCAAGTGGTATCGATACCTTTGTTGAGTGCGGTGCCGGCAAGACATTATCGGGCCTGACAAAGAAAACGTTGAAGGATGTGACGACCCTTCGGACCCAGAAGAGAAAGACACTCCAGAAAACGTTGGCGGTATTGTCCGATGCAGATTAAAAAGACAGATTCCGGATTGCTGCACTCCTGTATGTATCTTCTGGAAGAGAAGGGGCACGCGATTGTGATCGACCCCTGCCGGGATCTGTCAGCTGCGGGAGATTCTATCGTCGATTACCTTCTGATCACGCATGAACACTATGACCATATCTCCGGGGTGAATGAATGGAAGAAGAAAACGGGTGCGCCGCTTCTTTGCAGCAGGGTCTGTGCCGAAAACATCCGTAACTCCAAAAAGAATATGTCCAGGTACTTTAATATATTCTGTGAGATGCAGACCTGGGTGCCGACAGATGGAATGAAGATCGAACAGGCGGAATACGTCTGCGAGGCAGATCTTACCTTTGAAGATGAATTCACGTTTGAGTGGCAGGGACATATCGTAACACTGCAGGAAACGCCGGGACACTCTGCCGGGAGCTGCATCATCTATCTAGACGAAGATCATTGCTTTACCGGGGACAGTTATCTGGAGAATTATGGAACAGAGTGCCGGTTCCCCGGCGGCAGCGAGAAACGATGGAATATGATCGGAAAGCCGTGGATTGAAGCGATTCCGGCCGGTACACGAATCTGGCCGGGACATTTTGACAGCTTTATCAAATGAAATGGTAAAAAGACATAGCGGAGGACGCCGGATATGTCATTTTTTAAGAACAGAGGAATCAAAATAAGTGGTATTACCAGCGTGGTGCCGGCGAACAGAGTGACAGTGGAGAGCTTTTCCAAAGTATTCGGAGAAGAGATCCCTGCAAAATTCTCAGCAGGTACTGGCATCAAAGCGATGTATAAGGCGCTGCCCGAGCAGACCGCCAGCGATCTGGCAACTGCAGCGGCAGAAAAACTAATCGAAAAAAAAGAGATAGACAGGAATGAGATCGGCCTGATGGTACTGGTCACGCAGTCGCCGGATTACAGACGGCCATCGAGTGCCAGTGTTGTGCAGAAGCGTCTGAAGCTCCCGATTGCGTGCAGCTGTATGGAGATTAATCTGGGATGCTCCGGGTTTATCTACGGACT